>JAUSBQ010000359.1 GCA_030651965.1 Pseudolabrys sp.
CGCCGGAGACCAGAATGCGCTTCTCGATCAGATAAGGGGTCTTCGGCTCGGTCGAGCTGTAAAGAAGGTCGTCTTCCGGGGGAGCCCGGCCCTGGAGGGCCTGCTCGACGGGCGTGCCGGTATCGACCATGCGGAAATCGAGCTTGGCGGTCTTGCCGAGCAGTTCTTTGAGGCGCGTCGGGTCCTGGAGGCCTGGCACCTGCACCAGGATGCGGTCAGCGCCCTGGCGCTGGATCAGCGGCTCGACGGTGCCGAGTTCGTTGACGCGCCGTTCGATGATCTGGATCGACTGTTCGACCGACTGGCGGACGCGGTCGAGGATCGCGGCGTCGGTCAGGGTCAGCCGGATCAGATTGCCGGCTTCCGTGGTGACGTTGAGGCTCATCTGACCGGAGCCGCCGAGAACGCCGCCGAGCGGCACGGCCAGTTCGCGCAACTTGGTCAGCGCCGTGGCGGAGCTGGCCTCGTCACGCAAGCGCACTTCGACACTGTTGCCACGGACCACCAGCCCGGTATAGCCGACGCGCGCATCGCGCAGCACGCGGCGGACGTCGTCGCGCGTGGTCTCGAGCTTATCCTTGCGCACCGCCCCAGTGTCGACTTCGAGCAGGATGTGCGAGCCGCCCTGCAAATCGAGTCCGAGCACAATGTGACGCTGCGCCCATTTCGGCCAGGTCGCCACGGTCGCATCGGGGAAGAAGTTCGGAACGGCGAACAGGCAGACGAGGAGTGCCGATAAAACAACCGCCGTCGCCTTCCACCGCGTGAAATAAAGCATGAGAATCCGATTTGATTAGCGAAAGCCTGACTACCGAATGACGCTAGTGCCGCCCGCCATCAAGAGGCGGCTTCGTCCTTGACCGGTTCGCCCTTGGCGCGCACGTCGCTGATCATCTGCCGAAGCTGACGAATGCGCACATCGGTGGCGACCTCGATTTCGATCTGATCGTCATCGACAACCTTGGTGACCTTGCCGATGAGGCCGCCATTGGTGACGACGGTGTCGCCCCGGCGCACGTTCTTGACCATTTCCTGATGCGCCTTCACGCGCTTCTGCTGCGGGCGCAGAATCAGGAAGTACATGATGACGAAGATCAGGACGAAGGGCAAAAGCGACATCAGCATGCCGCCGTCGCCGCCTGCTCCGCCGAACATTGAACCTTGCGCGAATGCCGGCGTAATGAACATCGAGGTTTCCCTTGCGTGGTTTTGGGGACCGACCGGGCTTCAAGCCCGGTGCAAATCGCTTTGAATTTCGCGCGGACTATAACCGCCGCCCGCCCAATTGCAACGCTGCCAAGTCCAGGCCTTGCCGTCCGAATATGGCCTTTTTCGGCAGTTTTGGCCCTGCCGCGCTTGCGGGGCATGGGCTACGCCGCTAAGAGCAGCGAAAGTTCGAAAAGACACCCCCCAAGGTACGACCGATGGCACGACAGACGTCCAAATCCACCGCCTCAAAGGCGCCCGCCAAGGTCGCGCCAAAGTCAGCGCCCAGAGCCCGACCAAAGCCGACAAGGACCGCCCCCGGGACGGGCGACGCCGCCGTGCTGGCGCGTATCGCCGACGCGCTGGAACGGCTTGCGCCGCGACGGCCAGACACGCCAGACATGACAGTTGCCGACGCCTATGTCTGGCATCCGGGCGGCAAGCTGGCGCCGGTGCCGCACGTCAACCGCGTCGGAATGTCGCTCCTCAAGGGCATCGACCGCGTCCGCGATACGTTGGTCGAGAATACCGAGCGTTTCGCCAAGGGCCTCCCCGCCAACAATGCGCTGCTGTGGGGCGCGCGCGGCATGGGCAAGTCGTCGCTGGTGAAAGCCTCGCACGCCGCCGTCAACGCCACTTACGCCCGCGCCAGCAAGCGCGGCCCGCTCAAGCTGGTCGAAATCCACCGCGAGGATATCGAGAGCCTACCCGAACTGATGGCGATCGCGCGGGCCTCCTTGTTCCGCTTCATCGTGTTCTGCGACGACCTGTCGTTCGATAATGACGACACCAGCTACAAGTCGCTGAAAGCCGTGCTCGACGGCGGCGTCGAAGGCCGGCCGGAAAACGTGATCTTCTACGCCACCTCGAACCGCCGGCACCTGATGTCGCGCGACATGATGGAGAACGAGCGCTCGACCGCGATCAATCCCGGCGAGACGGTCGAGGAGAAAGTGTCGCTGTCGGATCGTTTCGGCCTGTGGCTCGGCTTCCACCGCTGCAGCCAGGACGAATTCCTGGCGATGGTCGACGGCTATGTCACCTACCACGACATCAAAGTGCCGGCCGACGAATTACGCCGCGAAGCTCTGGAATGGGCGACCACGCGCGGCTCACGCTCGGGCCGCGTCGCCTGGCAGTTCATCCAGGAACTGGCCGGCCGTCTCGGTGTGACGCTGAAGGATTAACCGGCGGAGCCGCTGAGATACTTGGTCGGGTCGACCGGGGTCGAGCCCTTGCGGATTTCGAAGTGCAATTGCGGCGAGGTGACGTTGCCGGTCTGACCGGCATTGGCGATCACCTGCCCGCGCTTGATGCTGTCGCCGCGCTTGACCAGAAGCTCCTTGGCATTGGCGTAAGCCGACACGAAGCCGTTGGCGTGGCGGATCAGCACCAGATTGCCGTAGCCCTTCAATTCATTGCCCGCATAGGCGACGACGCCGTCCTCGGCTGCCTTGATCGGCGTGCCTTCCGGCACCGCGAGATTGATGCCGTCGTTCTGGACGCCGTTCGCTTTGGCGCCGAAACCGGCGATGATGCGGCCCTGCACCGGCCAGCGGAAGGACGGCATGGCGCCGGCGGCGTCCGCGCCTGACGCGGCGGTCTCGGTGGTCGCTGGTTCCTGCGTCGCCATGCGGGCGGTTTCCGCCGGCGCGGCGGCGACCTTGCCCATCGGGATCATGCGCGGCTGGACAACCTGCGGCGCGGCAATCGTCGGCGCCGGCGCTGCGATCGCGGGCGCTGGACGCAGCGCGGCCTGACGGCCGCCCGGAATGGTGATGCGGTCGCCGATATTGAGCTTGGTGTAGGGCTCGATGTTGTTGGCGCGCGCCAAGGTCACCAGCGTCATGTTGTTCTTGCGGGCAATGCCCATCAGGCTTTCGCCGGGGGCGACGATATGCACGTTGCCGGCGGCGGGCGCGGCGACCTGAGCCGGCGCTGCGATGCGCGGCGCGGCGGCTGGCGCCGCCGCTGACGACGATATGTAACGCGGGATGACCAGGCGCTGGCCCGGCTTGATCGACGCCGGATTGGTGATGCCGTTGGTTTCCAGGATCGCCTGCGCCGGCACGCCGTGCTTGCGCGCGATCATCTCGACGCTCTCGCCGTAACCGACCGTGACCGGCGAGCCGCCGTCCCAGGTCCAGCCGCCGGCGGGCTTCGGCGCGGCTTGCGTCGCCACCGAACCGGTGATGTCGGAATTCTGCGCACCCGGGCGATAAGCGCCGAGGCCCTTCGCGCCGGTCGAATATCCGCTGGACGATGCCGCCACGGTCGCCGGGGCGCTCGGGGTCGGCAAAGGCTGCGCGACGATGCGGCTGGTCGGCGCCGCCGCCGGGCGCGGCGCGATCGAGCCGGTATATTCCGGACGCTGCTGCGGCGCAGGCTGGCGGTTGTTGGAGGCGTAAGGTGTGTCGAAGCGGCCTGAGTTCGAGCAACCGGCGAGCGCCAGGCCGATCAGCGCGAGGGCGGCAGCGCGCGGCCGCGCAAGCGAATGAAGCGACTCGAAGGGGCGAGGCATTGGGTTACTCACTCACAATACAAATACGTAGAATCCGAAATAGACCATTCACGAGTAAATAAGGTTTTAAGAATTGGCCGCCGCCGACAAAGGGCAACTGATTCAGATAAAAATGTCACAGCGATTGAAATCGGTATCGTGGGAGCGAAAAGAACAAATTCGATTCCGTTAACTACAATTCCTGCGCCTGCCCCGGTAACAGGGGGACGAAACGAACAGGAATGAGTTCTTCGCGGGCAATGCCGCCGCCGTCGGCCGTTGCCGATTTGGTCAGCTTGATGATGCGTTGCGGTCCGTTATGCGGGCCGACCGGCACCACCATGACGCCGTCGTCGGCGAGTTGCTCGAGCAAAGCCTGTGGCACCTCCTCCGCCGCCGCCGTGACGATGATGCGATCGAACGGCGCCTTCGCCGCGCAGCCCAGAAAGCCGTCGCCGACCATGACCTCGACATTGTCGTAACCGAGCGCGGCGAGCCGCGCGCGCGCCTGCCCCGCCAAGGTCCGGTACCGCTCGATGCTGACGACCTCGCGGGCGAGCCGCGACAGCACGGCGGCCTGATAGCCGGAGCCGGTGCCGATCTCGAGCACCCGGTGATGCGGCCGCACCCCCAGTTGCTCGGTCATGTAGGCGACCACGTAAGGCTGGCTGATGGTCTGGCCGCAGGAAATCGGCAGCGCCTGATCGGCATAGGCCGTCGCGGCAAAGCCCTCGTCAACGAAGCGCCCGCGCGGCACCTCGTCCATCGCCCGAAGCACCGCCTGGTCGCCGATCCCGCGCCGCCGCAGCGTCAGCAGGAACTCCATGCGGTCGACGTCCCGTCCGCCCTCGCTCGTCTCAATCACGGCCCGCCCCCTCTAGCCGTATTTCTATCACAAATCGGCCCCACTGAGGTACGTTGCACGCCGACGGAACCTGATGGAACTTCCTGGCCGTCCGCGCGTTAGGTTGCAGGGGACGACAATCATGAATGGTATGACGACAACGCCTGCGCGCATCCTGGTGGTCGAAGACGAGTATCTGATCCGCATGCTGCTCGAGGACATGCTGGCCGATCTCGGCCACACTGTCGCGGCCGCCGTCGGCACCATTGCCGAGGCCGAGCAGCTTGCCGCCACCGGCGATTTCGACTGCGCCGTGCTCGACGTCAATCTCGATGGCCTGGAAATTTTCCCCGTCGCCGACATCTTGATGAAGCGCGGCAAGCCTTTCGTGTTCGTCACCGGCTATGGCGAAGGCAGCCTGCCGGAAGCCTATCGCGACCGGCCTGCCTTGCAGAAGCCGTTCCAGGCCGAGCGCCTGGAGCAGACGCTCAACGGGCTCCTGGCGACGGTTTAGGTCTTCACTGCAACAACGCCGCCAATTTCGTCATGAACGGCTCGTCGGTGAGGTCGAGCCGCAGCGGCGTCACCGAAATCTTGTCCTCGTTGAGCGCGGCGAGATCGCTGCCCGGCCGCGCGCCCATATTGCCGCCGCGCGCAAAGGCGATCCAGTAATAGGCATTGCCGCGCCCGTCCTCGCGCGCATCGATACGCAGCAATTCCTGATCGCGCTTGCCCTGCACCGCGACCGCGATGCCCTTGACGTCGGCCGGTTCGCAATCGGGGAAATTGATATTGACCAGCACATCGCGCGGCATGCCTTCGGCGAGAATTTTCTTCAGCAGCGCCGGCGCGTGTTCGATCGCGGTGTGCCAGCGCGGCAACTGCCTGGTCGAAAACGAATAGGCCTGCGACAGCGCGAAGGACGGCACGCCGAGCACGGTGCCTTCCAGCGCTGCGGCCACGGTGCCGGAATAGATCACATCCTCGGCGGCGTTGCGGCCGCGATTGACGCCGGAGAGGATGAGATCTGGCGCGTCCTTCATGATGTGGCGCACGCCCATGATGACGCAATCGGTCGGCGTGCCCTTGACGGCGAAGCGGCGCTCGTCGACCTGGCGCAGCCGCAACGGATCGTTCAGCGACAGCGAATGCGACACGCCGGACTGGTCGGTATCGGGCGCCACGATCCACACATCGTCGGACAAAGCGAGCGCGATTTGCTCGCAGGCATCCAGGCCCGGCGCGTGAATGCCGTCGTCATTGGTGACTAGAATGCGCATGTTCTTCCTTATCCCTCCCCTGCAAGGGGAGGGTCGATCCGAACGAAGTGAGGATCGGGGTGGGGTTTGTTATCGATGAGAGTAATCCCCCACCCGACTCCGCGCTTCGCGCGGAGCCACCCTCCCCCTTCGGGGGAGGGATAAGAAAGGAATTTCCGCATCATAGCCTTCACTTCGCCTTCTCGATCTTCGTCATGCCGCCCATATAAGGCTTGAGAACGTCCGGCACGAGGATCGAGCCGTCTTCCTGCTGATAGGTTTCCATCACCGCGATCAGGGCGCGGCCGACGGCGACGCCGGAGCCGTTGAGCGTATGGACGAATTGCGGCTTGTTGTTTTTATCGCGGTAGCGCGCGTTCATGCGCCGCGCCTGGAAATCGCCGCACACCGAGCAGCTTGAGATCTCGCGGTAGGCGTTCTGGCCCGGCAGCCAGACCTCGATGTCGTAGGTCTTCTGCGAGGCAAAGCCCATGTCGCCGGTGCAGAGCGTGATGACGCGGTAATGCAGACCGAGCAGCTTGAGCACTTCCTCGGCGCAAGACAGCATGCGCTCGTGTTCGGCGGCGCTGTCTTCGGGCTTCGTGATCGAGACCAGCTCGACCTTGGTGAACTGGTGCTGGCGGATCATGCCGCGCGTATCGCGCCCCGCCGCGCCCGCTTCGGCGCGGAAGCACGGCGTGCAGGCGGTGTAGCGGCGCGGCAGTGAGTCTTCGTCAACGATGGACTCGCGGACGAGATTTGTTAAAGGCACTTCGGCGGTCGGGATGAGCCACAGCCCCTGCGA
>JAUSBQ010000367.1 GCA_030651965.1 Pseudolabrys sp.
TCGGCCTATATGGCGGAAACGCTGGACGCCAACGACACCGCCTCCGGCGCGTTCGAGACCGACGATGGCGTCTGGCACGTCGCGCTGCATTTCCGCGAACCGCCCGACAGGGAAATGGTGCGTGACCTGATCGCGCTCGCCGCCGGCGATGACGCCGCCGCCGCGCTGACGTTCGAAGATGTCGCCGCCAAGGACTGGGTGGCGGAAAGCCTGAGCGGGCTGAAACCGGTGCGCGCCGGGCGCTTCATCGTGCATGGCGCGCATGACCGCGCCAGCGTCCAATCCAACGACCTCGGCATCGAGATCGAAGCGGCGCTCGCCTTCGGCACCGGCCACCACGGCACCACGCGCGGCTGCCTGCTGGCCCTCGACGCGCTGGCGAAGCAGCGGCGCTTCCAGCGCGTGCTCGACCTCGGCACCGGTTCGGGCGTGCTGGCGATCGCAGCCGCCAAGGCGTTCCATACCCGCATTCTCGCCACCGATATCGACCGCATCGCGGTGATCGCGGCAGCCAACAATGCGCGGCTCAACCGCGCCGGCCCCGCCGTGACGCTGGCGCACGCCACCGGCACCAAGGCGCAGGTCATTACCGCGCAGGCGCCCTACGATCTGATCTTCGCGAATATTCTGATGGCGCCGCTGATGCGGCTGGCGGTGCCGCTGTCGCGGCTGGTCGCGCCGAACGGCCGCCTCGTTCTGTCCGGCCTGCTGCCGGCGCACGCCAAGGCGACCCTCGGCATCTACCGCGCGCAGGGCCTGGCGCTGGTGCGCCGCATCCCGCTCGAAGGCTGGATGACCCTGGTGCTCAAGCGCGGCTAAATGCTTACCAGCCGCCGCGCGCGGAATCCTTGTCCTTGAGCGGCAGCACATGCGGCGCATAGAGCCTGATCTCGCGCTCGGCCTGACGCATGCGCGCTTCCATCATCGCGGCCAGGAAACGCGCGAAAAATGACGGGCGGGGCGAAGCGACAGTTCCCGTCGCAATCTTGGTCGCAATCTTTGACTCAGGCGTCGCGACGCGGGCATCGCCATAGGTAAGGGCAACCATGATCATCTCTCCTTCGAAAATCCGTTGGTGCAGGACACTGAGGATGGCCCTGACTGCTGCAACGCAACATAGTCTATCTCGCACCTGCGAACATCGCGTGACAACGCATAGAAGCCCTCTGTTTCAAGCATAAAGAGATTAATCGCCGTCAAGATCGGCGGCGGAATTGCGACTTAAATAATGCGCTGCACAATTTTGAATCAAGAAAGCGATTCGTTGCCGAAAACGCCACCGGCACGGTGCGAATATTTCGCGCAAGGTGCGTTGCGTGAGGCGGTATCGTGTGCAAATGCCTAGCCGGGCGCGGCGCGCATGCCTGCGTTGCCCGGTCCTGGAATGCGATAGAGTGCGCCATGAGTGCCAGCCATGTTTGAAGCCCGCTTCCAGACCTTCGATGATTCGAGCGAACCCGCGCAAAGCGCCAAGCGCGTCGCAGCGCTGCGAGCCGATCTCAAGCGGCGGGGCCTCGACGGATTTCTGGTGCCGCGCGCCGACCGCCAGCAGAACGAATATCTCCCGGCGAGCGAGGAGCGCCTCGCCTGGCTCACCGGCTTCACCGGCTCGGCCGGCGCGGCTATCGTCCTCACCGACCGCGCCGTGCTGTTCGTCGACGGCCGCTACACCGTGCAGGTGAAGACGCAGACCGATGCGGCGGTGTTTGCCGTCGAGCATCTGGTCGAATGCCCGCCGGACCAATGGCTCGAACGGAATCTTAAGAAGGGCAGCCAGATCGGCTTCGATCCGTGGCTGCACACCACCGACAATGCCGAGAAGCTGAAGCAGGCCTGCGCCAAGGCCGGCGCTACTCTGGTCGCGGTCGAGAGCAATCCGATCGACGCGCTGTGGGACAAGCGGCCCGCTCCGCCGCACGGCCCGGTGACCCTGCGCGACGTCAAGTTCGCCGGCGAAAGCGCCGCCGACAAGCTGCGCCAGATCCGTATCGAACTCGGCAAACTCCGCGCCGACGTGCTGGTGGTGTCCGATCCGCAGAATGTCGCCTGGGCTTTCAACATTCGCGGCACCGACGTGACGCATACGCCATTGGTGCTGGCCTTCGCGACCATCCCGCGCGATGGCCGGCCGCGGCTTTATGTCGACGCGGCGAAGCTTTCCAACGATGTGCGCAATGCGCTCGAAGACACCGCCGATGTCCGCGACACCGCCGACCTGCTCGCCGATCTCGGCCAGTTCAAGGACAAATCGGTCTGGCTGGATCAAGCGAGCGCGGCCGATGCGCTGACCCAACAGGTGACCGCGCAAGGCGGCAGACCGACGCGCGGCGCCGACCCGATCACCTTGATGAAGGCGGTCAAGAACAATGCCGAGGTCGCCGGCACCCGCGCCGCCCATCTGCGCGATGGCGCGGCTCTGGTGCGCTTTCTCGCCTGGTTCGACAGCGAAGCGCCGACCGGGCAACTCACCGAAATCGGCGCGGTCGAGGCGCTGGAAAGCTTTCGCCGCGATACCGGCCTGTTGCGCGACGTGTCGTTTCCGACCATTTCCGGCGCCGGGCCGAATGGCGCGATCGTGCATTACCGCGTCACCCGCGACCGCAACCGCGTCATCGGCACCAACGAATTGTTCCTGATCGATTCCGGCGCCCAATACGAAGACGGCACCACCGACGTCACCCGCACCATCGCGGTCGGCACGCCGAGCGAGGAAATGCGCGACCGCTTCACCCGCGTGCTGAAAGGCCACATCGCCATTGCCTGCGCGGTGTTTCCGGAAGGCGCCAGCGGCGCGCAGCTCGACACTTTGGCACGCGCGCCGCTCTGGCAGGCCGGGCTCGACTTCGATCACGGCACCGGGCACGGCGTCGGCTGCTACCTGTCGGTGCATGAAGGACCGCAGCGCATTTCCAAGCTCGGCACCGCGCCGCTCAAGCGCGGCATGATCCTGTCCAACGAACCGGGCTACTACAAAGCCGGCAGCTACGGCATCCGCATCGAAAACCTGCTGCTGGTGATCGCCGTGCCGCTGCCGGACGGGGCTGAAAAGCCGCTCAATGGTTTCGAGACGTTGACGCTGGCGCCGATCGACCGGCGGCTGATCGATAGCCGCCTGCTCACCGGCAAGGAACGCCTCTGGATCGATGCCTATCATGCGCGCGTGCGCGACGCGGTGCGTCCGCTGGTCGATGGCGCGACGCAAGGCTGGCTCGACCAGGCGACCAGGCCATTGTAGCCCATGAATAATAATTCCAAGGAGCTTCACGCCGCCAGGCCGTGGCGCCTGCTGCCGCTGTTGATCGCGATGACAGCCATCGGGCCGGTCACGCTCAACATCCTGGTGCCGGCCTTGCCTGGCATGATCACGCGGCTCGGCACCGATGCCGCCACCGTGCAACTGACTTTGTCGCTTTTCCTCCTCAGTCTCGCCTGCGCGCAGCTTGTGCTCGGGCCGCTGTCGGACCGTTTCGGCCGCAGGCCGGTGGTGCTGGCCGGGCTGGCGCTGTCGGTCGCGGCGTCGCTTGGCGCCATCGCCGCCTCCTCGATCGGCGCGCTGATCGCCGCGCGCATCATCCAGGCTGCCGGCGCCTCCACCGGCATCGTCATCGGCCGCGCCATCATCCGCGACCTCTACGACCGCGACCGCGCCGCCGGCATGATCGGACTGGTCACCACCGCAATGGTGATCGCGCCAATGGTGTCGCCGCTCGTCGGCGGCATTCTCGATACTGCCTTCGGCTGGGAAGCGATCTTTGTCTTCATCACACTAATGTCCGGCA
>JAUSBQ010000370.1 GCA_030651965.1 Pseudolabrys sp.
CTCCCGTTCAGTTTCGCCTCAACAATTCGGACCGCGCAACCTTTGCGGAAGCCGTCGACAATCTTCTGACGACTTTGCGCCGCGGGCTCAACGAGTTCGGGCCGAAATACGGCTGCGGACAAGGCACATGTGGGGCCTGCACCGTGCTGATCGACGGTGAGCCGCAGCTCGCCTGCCTCACGTTGACGGTCGCCTGCGAGGGCCGCCATGTGGAAACGGTGTCCGGCATGGCCGATGGGCCTAACATGCACCCGCTACAGAACGCCTTCATGGACAATTTCGCGGCGCAATGCGGCTTCTGCACGCCCGGCATGCTGATGGCCGCGCGCGCGCTGCTCGACCGCAATCCGAACCCGAGCCGCGAAGATGTCGTCGAGGCGATCGCGGGAAATATCTGCCGTTGCACCGGCTATGAGCCGATCATCAGCGCCATTCTCGCCGCGGCTGGCGCCCGCGGCGAGAGACGCGCCTGAAGGAGAACGCGATGCTCGATATCCGGAAGGACATCTTCGCCAATGAGCGCGACGACAATCTCAACGTCGTCGGCAAAGGCATCCAGCGCCAGGATATGCCGGGCCATGTTACCGGGCGTTCGCCCTTCTTCGATGATCACGCCTTCGAGGGATTGCTGCACCTGAAGGTCGTGCGCAGCCCGCATCATCATGCCCGCATCCGCTCCATCGATGTCAGCGCGGCGGAGCGCGCACCGGGCGTGAAGCGGATCCTGCGGGCGGCGGATGTGCCGGTGAACAAGAACACGCTGCTGAGCCTGATCAATTTCGGCAAGGACGACGAGCCCTCGCTCGCACTCGACAAGGTCCATTACAAGGGTGAGCCTGTCGTCGCCATCATCGCCGACAGCGAGGCTGCCGCAATGGCCGCGCGCAGACTGGTGCGGATCGACTACGAAGCCCTGCCCCACGTATTCGACGTCGAGGAAGCGCTCAAGCCCGGTGCGCCCGTCGTCAACGAAACCTATCCGAACAATTATTTCGAATATCACGACAAGTTCGACCATCAGAAGCTGCGCTTCGGCGACACGGAAAAGGCCTTCAAGTCGGCCGACATCGTGATCGAAGAGCGCTATCAGATGTCTCCCATCGAGCATGCGCCGACCGAGACCAACGGCTCCATCGCCGCGCCGGAGCAAGACAACCGCTTCGTCGTGCATTCCTGCGCGCAGGGACTATTCTTCTCGCTGGGTACCGCGGCAAAGATCCTCGACATCGAATCCAACCGGCTGCATTTCATCGGCGGCACGGTGGGCGGCGGCTTCGGCGGCAAGGTGGATTCGCTCACCGAACCGCTGGCGATCCTCGGCGCGATGCTGACGGGGCGGCCCGTGCGCTACGTGCTCGATCGCGAGGAAGAGATGCTCTACGGCTCGCCGCGCGGCGCCGAGCGCATCTACGTCAAGGATGGCGTGATGCGCGACGGGCGCATCATCGCGCGCCACATCCGCTCCTATTTCGATGCCGGCGCCTATACCCGCCTCTCCTCCTATGCCGCCGTCAAATGCACGGCGCATGTCCCAGGCCCCTACTGGATCCCGAATGCCTCGTCGGACATCTACGTCGCCTACACCAACCGCTGCCCCTCCACAGCGATGCGCGGCTTCGGCATCACGGCGGTCGATTTTGCGCTCGAAGTGCAAATGGACAAGCTGGCCCATGCCGTGAACATGGATCCGATGGAATTCCGCATCCTCAACGCCTATCGCGATAATGACATGAAGCCGCACCGGCGCGTGGCGAAGAACACGGCGCTGATCGAATGCGTGCAGGTGGCGGCAGAGAAAGCGCGCTGGCCGATCTCCGACAATGCCAAGCGGCAATCCTCGCTCGTGGGCGGCGGCGAAGGTGAGCGCGGGCAAATCCCCGCCACGCTCATCGACCAGCGCGGGCAGATCGGCCGCCCCGAGACACGCAACGCGCCATCGACGCAGACTTTGCCGGCCGGCACCACGCGCATCCCGCTGACCAAACAGCCCGAGCTTGAAGGCAGCCGCGACTCCCGCGCCGCAGCGCCGAACGTGCCGCGCTACGAACCGGCGCGTCCAATGGCGCAGCCGGCGGTGCAGGCCCCCGCGCCGCTCGCCCCGATGTCGCCCACTGCTCCACCGCCTCAGCCTGTTGCAGCGCCTCCCGGCGCCGCGCCCACGCCGGGCGCGACGCCGCAACACGGCGCGATGCGCTTCTCCTCCGTATTCGGCACAAGGAGGCGCTGACATGGCACGTCACAAAGGCCGCGGCATGGCCTCCATCAACTATCCCATCGGCATGAATCTCGGAGGCGACCCCAGCCAGGCGCTGATCCACTCCAATCCAGATGGCAAGTTCACCGTGGCGCTGTCCGCGATCGATCTCGGCCAGGGCATGAAACAGGTCACGCGGCAGGTGGCAGCGGAAACGCTCGGCGTGCCGATCGAGGATGTCTATGTCGATACCGCCGACAGCGATACCGGCCCGCACGACATGGGCTCTTTCGCCTCGCGCGGCACGCATCGCATGGGCAACGCGGTGATCGCGGCAGCGCGCGAGGCACGCGGCGTTCTGCTGGAAGCGGCGGCGGAGGAGCTTGAGGTCAATGCCGCCGATCTGGTCACCGACGGGCGCGGCAATATCCATGTCCGCGGCGCTCCTTCCCGTACGATCACCGTGCGCGCGACCGCGCAGGCCGCACAGTTCAAGCAGGGCAAGACCATCGCCGGGCGCGGCATTTTTCTCGTGCCGCTCTCTACGGTCGATGCGGAAACCGGAGAGATGAACCCGAACACCGCCTTCGCCCATGCCTGCCTCGTCGCGGATGTCGAGGTGGATGACGAAACCGGCGAAGTGACATTGCTCGGCATCACGAGCGCGTATGAGCTAGGCCGTGCGCTCAACCCGAAAATGGTGGAGCAACAGCTCGTCGGCGGCGCCTGGATGGGCCAGAGCCATGCGCTGTTCGAAACGCCGGAACCCTATTATCCAAATCCCGATCACGGTCCGCGCGATTTCAACGAGTACCTGATGCCCGGGCCTGGCGATATCGCGCCCTATTCGGTGAGCGTGCTGGAGCGCCCCGCACCGGATGGCCCCTTCGGTGGCAAGGGGCCCGGCGAGATGTGCGCCAATCCGGTGCTGCCGGCGGTGGCCAACGCAGTGTTTAACGCGGTCGGTGTCCGGGTGGACGAACTTCCGATAACGCCCGAGAAAGTGCTGCGCGGCATCCGCGCGATTGGCGGCGCGCAACCGCAAGCAAGACGGGGCGGCTGACCATGGCGCTTCGTACCACCATCGCCGGCATTTCGAGCCCCGAAGCGCTCGCGGAAGCGCTCAAGTCGGCGTTGTATCTCGCGGATGACGGCATCGCGACCGCCGGCTATCTGTCGCTTGCCCTCGGCAAACCGCTGTTGCTGGAAGGCGCGCCGGGCGTCGGCAAAACCGAGGCCGCGAAGGCGATCGCCGGCATTCTCGGACGGCAGTTGATCCGGCTGCAATGTTTCGAGGGGATCGACGCCGCGGCAGCGCTCTACGAATGGAATTATCCCCGCCAGATGCTGGCGATCCGGCAGGCGCAGGACGGAACCAACACCGATATCTACCGCGATGAATTCCTGATCGAGCGACCGATGCTCGCGGCGCTGCGCCGGCCGGAATCGACCGTGCTGCTCATCGACGAAATCGACCGTTCCGACCATGAGTTCGAAGCATTCCTGCTCGAATTCCTCTCCGACTTCTCGATTTCGATCCCCGAGCGCGGCACGCTGCGCGCGGCGGAACGCCCGGTGGTGATCCTTACCTCGAACCGCACGCGCGACCTGCATGAAGCGCTGAGGCGGCGTTGCGTCTATCATTACATTGCCTATCCCGATCCGGCGCGCGAGGCCGAGATCATCATGCTGCGCTCATCCTCCGTCGCGGAAAGCACGGCGCGCGCGGTGGTGGCGGCTGTCGGCATCCTGCGCAACGAGCCGCTCTCGAAACCTCCCGGCGTTGCCGAGGCGGTGGACTGGGCAGAGGCCGCGACGGCGCTCGCCCTCACCGGCGCATCCTGGCCTGAAGCGTTCCGCCGTTCCATCGGCACGGCAATCAAGGATGAGGAAGACCTCGCCCATCTGCGCCCCCGCCTCGCGCAATTCATCCCGGGAATGGCGGCATGAGCGTGAACACGAGCGCGAAGGTGCCCGGTGCGGTGCGTCCGCTGATCGCCTTTCCGGCCGTGCTGCGCGGGCACGGCTTCATGATCGCGCCCGAGCAGACGGTGAGTTTCCTTCAGGCGGTCGAATTGCTGGGACCCCGGACGATCGAGCATGTGCGCAAGGCGGCGGTTGCGACGCTTGCGCCTCACCCCGAGCAGCGTGCGACCTTTGACGCTCTGTTCGACATGCATTTCCTTGGCGCTATCGGCGAGCCGGGCGAGGATAGCTTCGAGCCAGATGACGAGATGCAGGTGCAGGACGACATCGGCACCGAAGAGATTGTGATCGGCGACGAGGTCAACGAAACCGGCCAGGTCGCCACGGGCGCGGAAGCCCTCGCGATCCGCGCTTTGCGCCCACCCGACGATGCGGACACCCTGCGACGTTTTGGCGATGCGCTACCGGCTGCCCTGCCCCACCGACGCGGCTATCGCAACAGAGCGGCGCGGCGCGGCAAGGGCATCGACCTGGCCCGGAGCCTGCGGGCGGCAATGCGGAACGAAGGCGAGGTGATGGACCTCAAGCGGCTGCGGCGCGCAACGCGCCCCCGCCCTGTTCTTCTATTGATCGACGTGTCCGGCTCGATGAAGCAGCGCAGCGATGTGCATCTCGCGCTGGCGCATGAAATCGTCCATGCGATGCCGCGCGTTGAAGTTTTCACCTTCGGCACGCGGCTCACCCGCCTCACCCGCGCCTTGCGGCTCAAGAACCGTGAGCAGGCGCTTGCTGAGGCCTCCGGCCTTGTATCCGACTGGGATGGCGGCACCCGCATCGGCGATGCGCTTGAAGCGTTCCTCGCCGTGCCGCGCTTTGCCGGCTACGCCCGCGGCGCCAACGTTATCGTGCTTTCCGACGGGCTGGAGCGCGGCGATCCCTCCACGATGATCCGCGCCGTCCACCGTCTCGCGGCGCGCGCCTTCCGCATCGACTGGTTCACGCCGCTTGCCATCGATCCCGCGTACCGGCCGGAGACCGAAGCGCTGCGCGCGATCCGTCCGCTGCTCGCTTCGCTCGGCGATGCCAGTTCCACATCCCGGCTGTGCCGGGCGATTCTTGCCATCGGGGAGACACGAGCAGCATGACGGGCCTGGTTGACGCGCATTTCCATATCTGGCGGCAGGCCGATCTTCCCTGGTTGATGGGTCCGATGCAGCCGCGCATTTTTGGGCCTTATGAGCCGATCCGGCGCGATTATCCGGTCGAGGAGTATCTCGCCGATTGCCGGCCGGAAGGTTTTACCGAAGCCGTTTACGTGCAGGCGAACTGGGCGCCGGGACGCGCGCTGGACGAGGTTCGGTTCGTGGCGGAGTCGAGCGAGCGCGCCGGCTTTCCGATTGCGATCGTCGCCTATGCCGACATGCTCGCCGCCGACATCCGGCCGCAACTCGATGCCTTGGCCGCCGAGCCCTCCGTGCGCGGCGTCCGGATGCAGATCCATTGGCATGAGAACCCGCTCTATCGATTTGCGCAGACGCCCGATCTGGCGCGCGATCCGGTCCTGCAACGCAACGTCGCGCGGCTCGTAGACTATGGCTGGAGTTTCGATCTTCAGGTCTTCGCCAGCCAGATGGACGGCGCGGCCAACCTGGCCAAAGCCTGCCCGAAAGTGACCTTCGTGCTCCAGCACGCCGGCATGCTGGAGGATCTGACGCCGGCAGGCATCGCAGCGTGGCGCGAGGGCATGACGCGCCTCGCCGCCTGCCCCAATATCGTCAGCAAGCTGTCGGGCCTCGGCACGTTCCTCCGGCGCAACGATCCGGCGCATATCGCCTTCATTGCCGGCGAAACGCTGAAGCTGTTCGGCGCCGAGAGCTGCCTGTTCGGCTCGAACTTTCCCATCGAGAAGCTGTGGACCACCTATGCCGCGCTTGTCGGCGCGCATCGCGCCGCCGTCCCGACGGCCGATCATGAACACGTATTCAACAAAACCGCGCGCCGGGTCTACCGGCTCGGACAATAGAACGAAGGGGAGGCTCTCATGGCTTTGGAAATCAAGATTCTCGACTATGGCGATATCGAGCTTGAGTCGAGCTTCCTCGTGCTCGGGCGCGACTGCGGCCGCGTACGCCGCGTCAATACCTTTGGCTTTCTGGTCCTCGGCGGCCCCTGGCCCATCGTGATCGACACCGGCTATCGGCACAACCAGATCATGGAGAGCCTCGGCATGCGCGGCCTCCAGTTCCACGAAAACATGATCGAGAACCAGCTCGCCAAATTCGGCGTGCGCATGGGCGACGTGCGCTACGTTCTGCACACGCACCTGCATATCGACCACGCCGGCAAGGACGAACTGTTCCCGATGAACACCACCGTGATCATCAACCGGCGCGAATTGGAATATTCGGTCTCGGGCCTGATGCATCCGCAATATCCCGCGCCCGACATCAAGCACCTCATCGACCGGCTGCACACCAGGGACGCCTTGCGCCTGGAGGACCTCGAACTCTCCGGGCCGATCGAACTGTTCCCCGGCTGCACCATGGAAGTGGCCGGCGCGCATACCGAAGGCTCGATGAATGTCCACGTCGACACGACGGAAGGCCGCGCCACTATCTGCGGCGACGTCATCTACGACTTCAACGACCAGATCGTGAACCCCTTCCACGAACTTCACGCCAACGAGCCGCGCGTCACCGGCAATCACGGCGTCTCCAAGCGCGAGGAAAAGGCCGCGATCAAGAAGCTGCTCTCCAGCTCGAAATTCCTGCTGCCGGTGCATGACAAGCCCGCGAAGATTGCCGGCGGGCAAGTGGTCGGGCGAATGGACATGGCCGTGCCGGGCCCGGTGGTTCAAAGCCTGCCGGTGCGCAACTGGTTCGCCATGTAGGGAATGAACCCGGACGGAGGATTTTGCCATGACAACGCATGTCGCCGTCCGGCTGGGCTTCGCCGATCTCATCGATCTGTGGGCGCCGGTGCGCCAGATCGGCACTGGATTCCAGTTCACCGAAGGCCCGATCTGGCATCCGCGCGAAGGCTATTTGCTGTTCTCCGACATGCCCGGCGATGTGCGCCGCCGATACGATGCATCCGGCATTCGGGAGGTGATGAAACCGGCGAACAAGTGCAACGACATGACCTACGATGCCGAGCTCAACCTCATCGTCTGCGAGCACGCGACTTCCACCCTGGTGCGCGAGCGCCCGGACGGGCGGCGCGAGGTCCTTGCCGCGCAGTTCGAGGGGATGGAGCTCAACAGCCCCAATGATGTCTGCATCAAATCCGACGGCTCGATCTATTTCTCCGATCCCTGGTATGGCCGCATGCCCGTCTACGGCGTCGAACGGCCGCGCCAGCTTGGCTTTCAGGGCGTCTATCGTGTGCCGCCGGGCGGTGGAAAACCCCAATTGCTGGTGGACCGCTATCTGTTCGAGCAGCCGAACGGGCTGTGTTTCTCGCCGGATGAGAAGCTGCTCTACATCAACGATACGGTGCAGCAGTTGATCCGGGTCTTTGAGGTCCAGCCCGATGGCACGCTGGCTGGAGGGCGGGTTCTTGCCTCGGGCATTTATTCGCCCATCGAGCCGGGCGTGCCGGACGGCATGAAATGCGATGCGCAAGGCAATGTCTGGGTCTGCGCTCCCGGTGGCGTCTGGGTCTATGCGCCGGATGGCGCGCTGATCGGCAAGGTGCGCGTGCCCGAACTCGTCGGGAACCTGACCTGGGGCGGCCCGGATTTTCGCACGCTGTTTCTCACGGCGACTCACTCAGTCTACGCGGTGGAGACCAGAATCGGCCCGCGCATCGAACCCTACATGCGGCAAGCGGCGGCGCGAAGCGGGCCGACACCGCAGGCTGGCGCCAGCATCGCCCGCAACGGCGCGATGAAAGCGGCCCCCGGCTATACGCTCGAACCGTCGCGCTGCGCGCTCATCATCCAGGACATGCAGAACGATGTGGTGATGGAAGGCGGTGCCTTCGCCGCTTCCGGCTCACCGATCCATTGCCGGGAGCAGAATGCGATTGCCAACGCTTCCCGGCTGGCCGCGGCCGCGCGCGCGCGCGGCATTCCCGTCATTCACGTCTGGTTCGTGGTTGAAGCCGGCTGCCCCGGCGTGACGATGAATGCGCCGCTTTTCGAAGGCCTTGCGGATACACACGCGATGGTGCGCGGAAGCTGGGGTTCAGCTCCCGCGCCGGGCCTTGAGGCCCAGCCGGGCGACCATATCGTCGAGAAGCAGCGCATGAGCGCCTGGGAGGGAACGCGGCTTGAAACCGTGCTGAAAGCCCTCAAGCGCGACATCGTTATCGTCACCGGGGCGTGGACGAACATGTCGATCGAGCACACCTCCCGCACCGGAGCGGACAAGGGGTACTACATGGTGGTGCCGGAGGATTGCTGTTCGACGATGAATGCCGAATGGCACACGGCTTCGGTGAATTACGCCCTCCAGAACGTGGCCGTGGTGACGGATGCCGACGCCTTGGTCGGATCCTGGCAGCCTGGGTAATTGTCTTTCGGTCTCACATCGCGGGCATTTGGTGATGACGTTGGACCGGGCGCTAAGCCACGCACTCAATGGGGCTTTGGATAGAGCGACACAACGGCCGTCGCATCCAGTTCGCTTTTACCGCCGGCCACGAGCAACCGAAAAAGCGTGAGCGCCTGAGAAGCCATCGGCATCGCCAGATGCTGGTCGCGCGCCGCCGCTTGCAGCATTTCGAGATCCTTCAAGACCTGCCGGGCGAAGCCGCGCGGCGCGAAGTCCTCGTCGATCATCTGAGGAAAGGCGGCGGCTAACAAGTTGGAACCCGCATGCCCTGTCTTGAGAGCCTCGGGAATTTTCCGTGCGTCGACGCCGTAGGATTGCGCCAGCCGCAACGCCTCGGCGAGAACGCAGTAATTGGTCAGGACCAGCGTCTGATTGACCAGCTTGGTTGCCTGTCCGGTACCGACCGGACCCATATGCGTCATCTTGCCGAGACCGCGCATGATGTCCGTGATCGCAGCGATCGCCGCATCCGTCCCGCCAGCCATGATCGCAAGCGAACCGGCGGCGGCCGCGCCCGGCCCGCCGGAAACCGGCGCATCGACAAACATCATGCCGCGCGCGGCGAGCGCCGCGGCAATGCCCTTGGTCGCTTCGAGCTCAGTGGTCGAATGGTCGACAAACACCTTGCCGTCCAATTTTCCGGCGGCAAGCGCGCCGCGCGGGCCGATCGCGGCATCTTCGACCGCCGCCGTGTTGATGACGCAGGCTAGGATCACATCACACGCCTCGACAACCTCGGCCGCGCTTTTTGCCGGCTTGACACCCCATGCCGCCGCCGCCGCGACCTTGGCAGGATCGATGTCGAAACCGACAACGCCATGCCCCAACTCGGCGAGCCTGCGGGTGAACCCCCGCCCCATCAAACCGAGCCCGATAAAGCCGATCGGTGTTGCCGTCATCGCGATTGCTCCGTCGCCAGTGGCGCCAATGTTTTCGGATCGATGCCGAGCGAGTTCGCCAATCTGATCCAGGACTCATCCAGATGCCGCTGCAAGACCGCGTTGGCGGCCGCAGCATCGCGCCGCAGCAACGCTGCGATCAACTCCTCGTGGTCGGCGACCGCCCGCGCCCAGTTCTCCGGAATGTCGTTGCCGCGAAAGCGGCTGCGCTTCATCCTCGCATGCAGACGCGCATGCATCGCCCGCAAAATGTCGTTGCCGGCCAGACGCACGATTTCGAGATGGATATCCTGGTTCAGATGGAAATATTCCAGCTTTTCGCGGCGCCGATAGTGCGCCATCATCCGTTCGTGCATCGTCTGCAAGATCGCAAGCTCACCATCGGTCGCGTTCACGCAGGCGAGTTCGCCGGCAAACGCCTCGAGCCGGGCGATGACGGCGAGCATGGCGCGGGCTTCGCGCGGGCCCAGCCGGCTGACCACCGCTCCGCGATTCGGCAAGATTTCGACGAGACCCTCCGCCGCCAGCACCTTGAAAGCTTCACGCAACGGCGTCCGCGACACCTGTAGCTGATCGCACAGTTCGCGCTCGATAATGCGGCTGCCTTCCTGCAATTGCCCTTCCACGATCAGGTCGCGCAGCCGCGACGTGACCGCCTCGTGCAAGGAACGCCATTCAAGCGGGCCGCCGGCGTCCACCGGCCGGGTCATCGTCAAATCTGGAGAAGCCACAGTCATGTCAAGCGCCGGTCCATTATCGAAGCATCTGGGGAATATACAGCACCAGGGCCGGGAACAACGTAAGGATTGCGAGCGTGATCAGCAATGGCGGGTAAAACGGCAGCATGGCCCGGAGCAGTTGGACCATCGAGATCCCGGTCATGCTCGACAGCAGAAACAAAGACAACCCAAAAGGCGGCGTGATCGTGCCGACCATCAGATTGAACACGACGACGATGCCAAGGTGAATGGGGTCGACGCCGACGGCGACGACAGCGGGCGCGACAATCGGAACAAGCAGAAGAGTGGCGGTCGTCGAGTCGACGAACATACCGGCGATGAAGAAAATCGCGTTCACGATCACGAGCAAGACCAGCGGGTTGGTCGAGATATCGCGGAACCAGCCGGCGAATTCCTGCGGCACCTGCTCCACCGCCAGAATCCAGCCGAACATCGCGGCAGCCGCGACAATGACCAGGATCGCGGCGGTGCCGCGCACGGTGGCGATCGCGGCATCGCGGATAAATCCCCAGTTCATGTCGCGGTAGTAAAACGCGCCGACGAAAATTACATAGAGGACACAAATCGCCGATGCCTCGGTCGGCGTGAAGCTGCCCGATAGCATGCCGCCGACCAGCACAACAGGCGCGAACAACGCCGGCGCGGCCGGCCAGAACGCATTCCACAGACCGCGCGCGGTTGGCCAACTGGCGGCACGCGGCAATTCGGATTTAACGGCGACAATGGCGGTCGCGATCATCAGCATCGCCACGCAAATCAGCGCCGGGATGATGCCGGCAACGAGCAATTGCAGCGCCGAAATCGACGTGATCGACGCATATATGATAAGCGGAATCGACGGCGGGAAGATCGGCCCGACAATGGCCGATGCGCCGGTCACCGCCGCGGCGAACGGCACCGTGAAACCACGATCCTTCATCGCCTTGATTTCGATACGGCCGAGACCGCCGACGTCGGCCAATGCCGCGCCCGAGACTCCGGAAAAGATCAGACTGGCGACGATGTTGACCTGTGCAAGCCCGCCATATAGCCGCCCGACCAGCACGTCGGCGAAGTGGAACAGCTTCTGGGTAATGCCGGCCGAGTTCATCAGGTTGCCGACGAAAATGAAGACCGGCACCGCGACCAACGGAAACGAATCCATCGAATAGAGCACGCGTTGCGCGATGGTCGCGAGTGGAATCCCCTCCCAGGCGATATAAGCAATCGACGGAATTAAAATCGCGAAGACCACCGGAAAGCCGAGAACGAACAAGCCAAAAAAGGCGACAACGACGGTGATACCAAGGTCCATGGGTGCCTCAAATTCTCGGCGTCAAATGACCGGGCTTCCGCCGCCGACCGGCGGGTCGGCACGGCGCAGGCCGATCCAGAGGCAGCCGACGGCGGCGACGGCAAAGCCAAGCAGCATGGGCGCGGCAAAGACCCAGAACGGAATATCGAGCATCGGCGTGCGCGTGCCGAAATTGCGTAGAATCGACAGCGCACCCGACCAGACGATGACCAGCAGCGCACCGCCGCTTGCAATCAGGATGACGCGCTCCAGCCCCAGGCGCAGCCGCTTCGGCAGCAAATCGACAAACTCCGCCAGCCGGATATGTTCGTTGGTCGAGATCAAGAGCGGCGTACCGAGAAATACCAGAATGATCAAACCCCAGCGCGTCGATTCCTCGAGCCCCATCAGCGGGGCATTGAAAACGCCGCGCAAAACCACCTGGATCGACGGCAGCAAAACCAGCGCGAACAGCGCCAGCATTGCGATGACGCCAAGTATGCGCTCCGCCCAGAACCAGATTCGTGCCATGTCGTCCCCTCTTCGCCGCCAGAAGAACGGGCGCCCGCTTCTGCAAAGCGGGCGCCCGCGGCTTTAAGCCCGAAGGCGTCAGCTCTTAACTTCCTTCAGCCTGGCGATATAGGGAGCCCAGGTCGGGTAGTCGGTGACGATCTGTTTGCCGACCGAATCCCGGAAAGCCTTTAGATCGAGCCCGCTCTTCTCGTCGATAATGGTCACGCCGTTCTTCTTCAACGTAGCAATTTCATCGGCTTCGGCATCCTTGGCCCATTTCATCGAGCGCTGGCCCATCTCGGCCAAACATTCCTGCATGATCTTGCGGTCGGCGGCCGGAATGCTCTCCCAGCTCTTTTCGTTGATGAAAGTGGCCAGCACGGATTCCATGTGGCTCGTCATCATCACGAACTTGTTGGCCTCCCACATCTTGCGGGCGATGATGTTGTTCAGAGGATTTTCCTGGCCGTCGACAAGACCGGTCATCAGCGCTGGCATGATTTCCGAAATCTCGACCGGAGTCGGAATCGCGCCCATGCCCTTGATCATCGAATTCCAGAGCGGCACCGGCACCGAGCGGAATTTCTTGCCCTGCATGTCTTTGGGTGAATACACCGCGTAGCGGGCCGAGAGCTGTCGCGCGCCGCGATAGAAATTGCCGATGATCCGCACATTGCCCTTGGCGACCAGCTTCTTGTTGATCTCCTGCAGCACCGGCGAGGTTTCCTCGTTGGTGGCGCGCATCGCCTGTTCTGGGCTGGTGAAAAGGAAAGGCGCATTGAACACGGCCACGTCCGGATCGATGCGGTCGAGCGACGAGAAGTCGTGATGGGCCATTTGAATGGAGCCGATGCGCACACCGTCGATCATCTCGCTCAGATTGCCGAGTTGCGAGCCCGGGAATACGCGAATTTCGACGCGGCCTTGCGTTTTTTCACCGATGAGCTTCGCGAGTTCTGCGGCGTAGCGGGTCTGGGTTTCCCCTTCGGCGCCCACATGGGCATAGCGCAGGGTGATCTTTTGCTGGGCTGAAGCCGAGCCAACCGAAATTATGGCCGCAGCCAAGGCAAAGCCGAGCAGCGCGCTGAGGCGCGGTAGCGTCTTCATGGCATCCTCCCTAAAGCATGTTGAGGGTTAGCCCCTCTGCCAAAATTGTCTTCCTTTTTAAGATTGAATGCAATATGCAATCGGCACGGTGCCCCGGTTCTCGCCCGTGGAGGGAAAATCATGTCGACCATGGTCCCAAGAATATGCATCGCAATGGGCGATCCGGCGGGCGTAAGTCCCGAATTGCTGGTCAAACTGTTGGCCCGCGAGGATCTGATGGGCCTCGCCTCGATTGCCGTCATTGGCGACCGTCGCGTATTGGCCGCTGGGGAAAAGGTCGCCGGCAAGCGGATCGACATCCCTTTGGTTTCCCTGGCGGAAGCCGATCGGGCTGTTCCGGGCCGCCCTGTGTTCATCGATCTGGGCCATCTCGATCCCGCGACCATTGAACCGGGGCAATCGAGCGCCGCCGGCGGCACCTTCGCCATGCGCAATTTTCGCGAAGCGTTACTGCTCGGCAAAGCCGGCCGCATTGACGGCATCATGTTCACGCCGTTCAACAAGCTCGCCCTGAAACTGGCCGGCAACCCGTACCCCGACGAAATCCGATGGGCTGCCGACATTCTCGACTGGAAGGGCTCCTGCAGCGAATACAATCGTCTCGACGATCTGTGGAACGCGCGCGTAACCTCGCACGAGCCGATGCGTGAGGTCGCCGATCTTCTCACGCGCGAACGCGTTGGCGCGGCGATCGACGCAACGGATGACATGCTACGTGGTACCGGCATTGCGCGGCCGCGGATCGCGGTCGCCGGCTACAATCCGCACGCCGGGGAAGGCGGCGTCTTCGGCCGCGAAGAAATCGACGTCATCGCGCCGGCGGTCGAAGAGGCAAAGCGCCGCAATCTTGCCGTCGACGGCCCCTTCCCTGCCGATACGGTGTGGATCAAGGCGCGCCGTGGCGACTACGACGCTGTGTTGACGATGTATCACGACCAAGGCCAGATTGCGCTCAAGCTCCTCGGCTTCGAACGTGGTGTCACCATTCTTGGCGGTCTGCCGGTTCCTATTGCAACGCCGGCGCATGGCACGGCCTATGATATTGTCGGACGCGGCATTGCCGATCCGTCCGCCACCATCAAGGCGTTCGAAACGCTGCTGATGTTGACCACCATGAAGAAGGCGCGCGCCGCGGCTTAGCGAAGGCGGACGGCAGGCCGATCGACGAAAGGAACCTGCCAGTGCCGCAAGCGGACGCAAAAGTCGATGTCGCGCAATTCCCGATCGTCGATGCGCATCAACACTTCTGGGACCTGAAGCACAATTATCTCCCGTGGCTGTGCGAGGAGCCACCGATACCATTTCGATATGGCGACTACGCCGCGATCCGGAAAGACTATCTGCCTGACGATTATCGGCACGACAGCGCCAAATACCGCATCGTTAAGACGGTTTATATGGAAGCGGAATGGGATCGCCGCGATCCGGCGGCGGAAACGCGCTGGGTCGAAAAGCTCAACGCGGCAACGGGCCTGCCAACCGCCTGTATCGGTCATGCCGAACCGGATCGTGCCGATATTGCCGACGTCCTGACGGCGCACGCTCAAAGCGCGCTGATCCGCGGGATCCGTCACAAGCCAAAGGCAGCCCTCAAGCCGCAGGATGCGACGCGAGGCGCCACCGGTTCGATGGACGATCCGCGATGGCGCGCAGGATATGCTTTGCTGGAACGCTTCGGCTTTTCCTACGATCTGCAGACGCCGTGGTGGCATCTCGACGCGGCGGCCGCACTCGCCGCTGACTTTCCGCATACTCAGATCATCATCAATCACACGGGATTGCCGTCGGACCGCACGGATGAAGGCATGCATGCCTGGCGGCAAGCACTTGAGAGCGTGTCCCAGCAACCCAATGTCGCCCTCAAGATATCCGGGATCGGGCGCCCCAACCTGCCCTGGACCGTTGCAGCCAACGGCCCGATCATCCGCGATGCGATCTCGATATTCGGGGTTGATCGCTGCATGTTTGCCAGCAATTTTCCGGTCGACAGTCTGGTTGGAAGCTTTGATACGATCTACGGCGGCTTCTTTGAATCCGTTGCCGGCCGTTCGCTGCCCGATCAGCGCAAACTCTTTTGCGACAATGCAATGCGGATTTACCGGCTTTAGGCCCGACGTGTCACGCAACTCAGTTTGCGTTATTGGGCATCACATCGAGGCGCACAGCGATGCCCTCAAGCTCTCGGCTCGGCGCGGGATAGCGCTTCATCACCAGAGGATCGTGACCGGGAACGATATGCGCGGGCGTCGGCGCAGCCGCGATCAAAGCCTCGAATCCATCCAGCATCTCGCCGACATGAAACGACGTCACGAAGGGTCTCCGGCTCTCGAGATTTTCGTAGAAATGCGTCACGTCGGAAGCCACCACGACCCAGCCGCGCCTGGTATGGACGCGGACGAACTGCAGACCGGCGGAATGGCCGCCGACGGCATGCAGCGAAATTCCCGGCGCAAGATCGACATCGCCGAAATGGAACTGGACGCGCTGCGCGAAATTCAGCCGCACGATGCCGCAGATATCGTCGACTTCGAAAGAATGCGCCAGCCGCGGATAACTCATGTAGTGGCCGGTGGCGTAGTGGATCTCGGACTCCTGCAAATGAAACCGGGCCTGCGGAAAACGATGAAAGTTTCCGACATGGTCGTAATGCAGATGCGTCAGAATGACATCATTCACCTCCTCAGCGTCGACGTTCAATAGCTTCAGCGCATCGATCGGGCACCGGAGAAACGTCCGCTTGCGCTGCGCCGCAACGTCCGCCGTGAAGCCGCAGTCGATGACGAATGTCCGCTCGTCGGAAACGGCAACCCAGAGGAAGTAGTCCATCGGCATCGGGCCGTCATGGGGATCGCCACCGATGAAATGATCGCGCCGCCGCGCCTCCCGCATCGCGTAGCGGACCGCGTACAATTCAAATTCGGGCAACATGGACATGACGCGACGCTTCCTTATGCCGTGAGGCGCTTCCCTGGGACGTGGTCTAACCGCAACGGGCCGGTTTGTAGAAGCCTTCGATAGCAACAAAATTGGCAAATCTGTTATAGATAAACTGCATATCGCTTGGCCGGCTGCTTCGCGTTACAATAATATAATAATACAATAGTGGCGCCGGCCTCGAGCCGGGCACACGCGTGGGAGGTTATTTGGATAGCCGGGCAAACGCTTGGATTCATTGGTATTGGCCGCCTGGGCGGGTCCCATGGCGGGACGCCTTCGTACTCGGCTGCCGACGTCGCCTCCAGCGCTGCGACGGTTTTCCTCAGGCCGCCGACCCCAGGAGTACGATCCGGAATTCAGGCCATTTCTGATCGGCGCACTCGATCATGTGACGGCGGACAACCAGCAGGAGCGGCCCGATGACCGACGACGTCTATGAGGTCTACGCGATAAAATACGGCCGCCACGAGCGAAACTCGTCCGCCAATTTCATCGGCGGCGATTCGCATGACGTGCCGATGCCGCTGGACTATTTCGTCTGGGCAATTGTCGGCGCCAACCGCACCTTTATCCTCGACACTGGGTTCGACCAGAAGGCCGCGCAGAAGCGCGACCGCATGATCGACAAACCGGTCGGCGACGGACTACGCGCACTTGGCATCGATCCGGCATCGGTCAAGGACGTCATCATTTCGCACCTCCATTTCGATCATGCCGGAAACGACGGCCTTTTTCCGAACGCCCGTTTTCATCTTCAGGATTGCGAGATGGATTACGCGACCGGCCGCTGCATGTGCCACGGCATGATGCGCTTTCCGTTCGAGGCTACCGACGTCACCGCCATGGTGCAGCGCGTTTTTGAGGACCGTGTGGTGTTCCACGACGGCGCCGAGGAACTGGCGCCCGGCCTGTCGGTTCACCTCATCGGCGGTCATTCGAAAGGCCTGCAAGCCGTGCGCGTAAAGACTCGCCGCGGCTGGATGGTCCTCGCGTCCGACGTCGCCCACTTCTATGCGCATCTACAGCAACGCCGCGTCTTTCCGATCACCTATCACGTGGGCGACGTCCTCGCCGGCTACGACAAGGTCGAAGCTCTGGCATCATCGAAGCACCACGTGGTGCCGGGACACGATCCCCTTGTGCTTGAGCTTTATCCGCCGGCACGGCCCAACATGGAGGGCTGGGCGGCGCGACTCGACGCCGATCCCAAACCTCTGCCGACGGCAACTGCGACATAACAGTTATGGCCGAAGTCAGTGATGGCGCTGGCACTGCATAACGCTTATCAATGGACAACACTGAAACTTAAAAACCAGGAGGAAACATGAAGAAAATCGTTGCAATACTTGCGCTCGGCGCAGTCGCCCTCATGCCATTAACGGCACGGGCCGAAGTGAGTGAGTTGAGGGTCCCGCTCGGCGCCGGCGGCTTCGGCTTTCTGCCGCTGCACATGATGAAGAAGTTTGAGCTGGTCGAGAAGGAAGCGGCCAAGGCCGGCATCAAGCTCACCGTCAACTATTCCAACATCGGCGGTCCCTCGGTGATGAACGACGCGCTGCTGTCGGGCTCCGCCGATTTCATCTCGGCCGGTCCGCCGGCGTTCCTGATTCTGTGGGACCGCACCAAGGGCAAAGGCGACGTCAAGGGCGTGGCCGCGATGAGCACGATGCCGATGTATCTGAACACGAGCGCCGAGCATCTCAAGAAACTCGACGACCTCAAGGAGGGCGACAAGATCGCCGTGACCGCGGTCAAGGTCTCGATCCCGGCGATCATCATGCAGATGTACGCCAAGGAGAAGGAAGGCAAAGATAAGACCTTCAGGTACGATCCCTTCACCGTCTCGATGACGCATCCCGACGGCGTGGTCGCCATGCTTTCCGGCAACAAGCAAATCACAGCGCACTACACCTCGCCGCCGTTCGCCCAGCGCGAGCTAAAGGACAAGAACATCCGCGTCATCCAGACCACAAACGACGTGATGGGCGGCGCGCAAACCTTCACGATGATCTCGACCACGACCAAGTTCCACGATGCCAATCCGAAGGCCTACGCCGCGTTCGTCGCAGGGCTCAAGGAAGCCTTCGCCATGATCAAGAAAGACAAGAAGGCGGCGGCGCAGGTGCTGCTGGACTCGATGGGCGGCAAAGGCTGGACCGTCGACGAACTCGTCGAAATCCTCGACAAGCCGGAAATCTACTACACCACCAAGCCGGAAGGCGTCATGAAGTACGCCACCTTCATGAACGAAATCGGTTCGCTGAAGAACAAGCCGGCCTCGCTCGACGATCTTTTCTTCGACGCGAAAAATCTCGGCGGCGGCAACTAAGCCGGTTTCCGCTTGCACCGTTGGCCAGTGGCGGCGCTGCCGGGCGCCGCCACTGGCCCCTTAATTCGGAGCGATTGTAAAATGAGCGTCGGCGCCAATCCGCTACTCGCCGTCAAAGGCGTTACTCTGCAATACCAGACCCGCGATCACCTGGTCACCGCGACCTACCGGGTCAGTTTTGATATCTACAAGTCCGATCGCTATGTGATCCTGGGCCCTTCCGGTTGCGGCAAGTCGACTTTGCTCAAGGCGGTCGGCGGCTTCATTCGGCCGGTCGAAGGCGAAATTCACCTCAACGATGTTTCGATCACCAAGCCGGGGCCCGATCGCGTTCTGGTGTTCCAGGAATTCGACCAGTTGCTGCCTTGGAAGACCGTGAAGCAGAATATCGCCTTCGCGCTGACCGCCAGCGGTAAAATGAATGGCAAGGAAGCCGATCAACGCGCCCTGCACTACATCGACATGGTCGGCCTCACAAAATTCGCCGACAACTATCCGCATACGCTCTCCGGCGGCATGAAACAGCGCGTGGCCATTGCGCGCGGCATGGCGATGGAACCGGCGATCCTGTTGATGGACGAGCCCTTCGCGGCGCTCGACGCGCTGACGCGCGCCAAGATGCAGGAGGAGCTATTGCAATTATGGGAAGACACGAAATTCACCGTGCTCTTCGTCACCCATTCGATCACCGAAGCAGTGCGCGTCGGCAATCGCATCCTGCTGCTCAGCGCTCATCCAGGCCAGGTCAAAGGCGAGATAAACAGCACCGGCATCGACGACATCGGCGCGGACGGCAAGCTTTTGTCCGACCGCATCGAACATCTTCTGTTTGAACAACAGATTGCCGACAGGAGCACGACCCATGGCTGACGTTCACCCCCTTCCTCCCGCCCGGCCGGAAGTCATCTACCAGGTGAGCACGGCGGGTATCGGCGTCGTGCAACGGCCGCTTTCGCTCGGACAAAAGCTCGCCAGTCATGGCGGCCTGCGCAAGGTCGTCGTACTGATCGTGCTGGCGCTGATCTGGGAGGGCTATGGGCGCTGGCTTGCGAACGATCTTCTGTTTCCGACATTCAGCGCGACGCTCGTCGCCTTCTGGAATTCGTTTGTTACCGGTGAGCTCATCAAGGCGACGTGGTACTCGATGAAAGTTCTGTTTCAGGGCTACGCCGCCGGCCTAATTCTCGCCGGACTGTTGACGGCATTGGCCAGCGCCACCCGGGTCGGTGCCGACCTGCTCGAAGTCCTGACCGCGATGTTCAATCCGCTACCGTCGATCGCACTACTGCCGCTGGCGATGATCTGGTTCGGCCTCGGCAATGCCGGCATCATTTTCGTGCTGATCCATGCGGTCTTGTGGTCGGTGGCGCTGAACACTCATGCTGGATTTCGCGGCGTCAGCCCGACTTGGCGCATGGTCGGCCAGAATTACGGCCTGTCCAGCTTCGGCTACGTCACGCGCATTCTGATCCCGGGCGCGTTCCCGAGCATTCTGACCGGGCTCAAGATCGGCTGGGCTTTCGCCTGGCGCACCTTGATTGCCGCCGAGCTGGTGTTCGGTGCGAATTCCGGCGGCGGCGGTTTAGGCTGGTATATTTTTCAGAGCAAGAATTCGCTGGAAATCCCGTCGGTCTTCGCCGGTCTGCTGACGGTCATTCTGCTTGGGCTCGTAGTGGAGAATTTCATCTTCCTCACGGCGGAAAAGATGACCGTCCGGCGCTGGGGTATGCAAACCTGATTCTTAGGGTATCGGCTAACGGGGGTGCCACAAGCCATCGCGCACGAGCTCGCGGACCTGAAGCGCCACCATCTTGGTGAGGACGCGCGTCGCCATGGTCATCGGCCGTTGGCTGGAGGTCGATAAGAGCAACTGCCGTGTAACGTGCGGCCGAACGATCGGAAAACACTTGATCCGTCCGGCCTTCACCAGATGGTGAACCGTCGAATACGACAGGATGGTGTAGCCGATCCCCTGCTCGACCAGATTCAGCGTCGACGGCATGGCTTCGACTTCAAGCACGATATTCGGCACAATACCGGCCTTGCCGAGAACCTGATCGAGCAACAGGCGCAGCCCATGCGGGCGGCTCGGCAATATCATCGGGATTTCGGCAAACCGTTTCGCCGCCACCGGGCCGGGCGGCAGTTTCGAAGGATCCTTGGCGGCGCCCAAGAGAAACAGCTCGTCCTTCAGAAGCGGCTCGGACAGGACATTGCTCATGGCCGGTGCGTTATAGAGGACCGCCACGTCGATCTTGCCGGTCAGCAGCCATTCGAGCACATGACCGCTGAAGCCCTCGACCACGCGCATTGAAATCTGCGGATAGTCCTTGCGATATCTCTGAACCAGCGGGACCGTCAGCACCGAACCGACCGACGGCGGCATGCCGATGGCGACACTGCCGTGCGGGCTCGATTGAAGGGCGGCGATTTCCGACGTTGCCCGCGACGCGGATTCAAGAATGCCCTTGGCGTGCAGGTCGAGCATCTTGCCGGCCTCGGTCAAGACAATGCCGCGCCCGTTGCGGTAAAACAGCTTGACGCCCAGTTCCGTCTCCAGCGCCTTCACATAGCGGCTCAGCGCCGGCTGCGCGATCGACAGCGCGACCGCGGCGCGCGAAAAGCTGCCAAACTCGGCTGCGGCGGAAAATATCCTGAGCTGTTTGAGGTCCATCTATTGAATCCGGCGGACGCTGGTCGCAAGACGTGCGAGGCCGGAGACATCCGCGCTCTTGTCCAGCGCCCAGACTGCGTCGATCAACGGCCCAATATCATGACGCTCATTCCAGCCGGCAGCGGCCGCGCGCAATTTGTCTTCGAGGCCGCTATCGCTCATCGGGTTGACGTCGCTGCCGCGCGCGGCCAGCGTCGACAGAGCGTGCGTCTTGCCGTCGGCGGTCGTAATGTCGACGGCCGCGGCGATGGTCGAAAACGACGCATCGCGCACGACCTCGACCTTGCCGCGCAAAGCCGCGACTTTCGGGTCGTTGACGCAAGCATCGCTGAACTGCTCGAGCCCGGCCTTCCCGGTCACCAAGGCGGCGGCAACGGCATGTTGCACGCTGACCTGCGACAGACGGCCGGTGGCAACCTGCGGGCGATCGGTGCGGTCGGCCAGCAACGGATGGCCACGGACGACGACGCGCACGACATCCGCATCAAGGTTGTCGTGCCGCCAGTCCAGTACGCAGTCGAGCACCGGATTGATGACGAAGCCGCATGGATAAGGCTTGTAGGCCGTATCCATGATCTGCCAGGTCTCGCCAAGGCCGCCGGTGACCTGCGACAGGTCGGGCGGCACGCCCATGGCGTTGTAGAAGCCCTGGACGCCGTTGAGCGGCTCCGGCGGACCGTCGAAGCCTTTCTCGGCCAGCAGCACCGACCACAGGCCGTTGCGCGCCGCATTGCCGACACTGGCGCTCTTGGTCGCGGTGCCCAGGCATTCGCACAGGCCGGACGACTGCGTGGCCGCCGCGCCGAATGCCCAGACCAGCTTCTCCGGATCGAGGCCGAGCAGTTTGCCGCTGCCGGCCGCCGCCCCGAAGACTCCGCAGGTCGACGTGATGTGCCAACCTTGCGAATAATGCCGCGGCGAGATGGCAAGGCCGATGCGGGTCTCGATTTCATTGCCGAGCACGAGGCCCAGCAGAAGCTCCGGCCCGCTGACCCGCCGCAGTTCCGACAGCGCCAGCAAGGCCGGCGCCACCGGCGCGGTCGGGTGGATGACCGTGCGCACGTGGTTGTCGCAGAAGTCGAAGACGTTGGCGCCGGCAGCGTTGAGAAATGCCGCGCTCAGCGCGTCGATACGTTCGCTGCGACCGATGATGGTCGCCTGCTTGCCGCCGGAAAAGTCCGTGAGCGATCGCAACGCGATTTCCACCGGCGCGGTGCGGCAGCCGACCAGCGCCACGGCGAAGAAATTCATAAACGACCGCTTGGCCTGATGCATGACCTGCGGCGGAATGGCGCCCACATCGGTGCCGGCGACGAATTGCGCCAGTTTCAGGGTTACGCCGGGTTCATGCGCCATCGCAGTCCTTTAGTATTTGACGAGGCTATCGGTCAGGGGCGCATTGCCGCCGATATGGCCGGCATAATCCTGCACGACCATTTCCAGTTCATCCGAGGCCACCGAACGGTTGACCAGACCCATCCGTAGCGCCTCGGCGGCGGTGAACTGCCGCGCGGTGAAGAAGATTTCCTTGGCGAAAGATGGTCCGACCAGGTCGACCAGTCTCTTGATGCCTTTGAAACCGTAGCCCAGACCGAGCTTGGCCGCCGGCACGCCGAATTTCGCAATGTCGGTACAGATGCGCATATCGCAGCACAGCGCCAAAGCCATGCCGCCGCCGATGCAATAGCCGCGGATCATGGCGATGGTCGGTTTGGGGAATTCGGCGAAGGCGCCATAGGCGCGATCGACCAGCACGGCATAACGGTCGATCGCGTCCTTGGTGGCGCGATCCTTGTCGAATCTGGAAATGTCGGCGCCGGAAACGAAGGCCTTGCCGCCAGCGCCGGACACCACCATCACGCGGACATCGGCATCCGCCTTGAAATCGGTGACCACGGCCTCGGCGGCCGCCCACATATCGAGCGACACGGCGTTGTGCCGTTCCGGATTGTTGAAGATCAGATGGCCGACGCCGTCTTCCTTGCGCGACAGTATCTTGTCCGTCGCGGCCATCGCCTAGCCCTTGCCCTTCACTTCGACGCCGGCCCATTTTTCGACGGTGCAGACGGTCCGCGTCAGATCGGCGCCGGCGCCCTCGCTTGCCTTGGTGATCGACAGCAATTGCTTGACCGCGTTGCCGACCATCATCGGCACGCCGAGCGACTCTCCGTACTCGACCCCGAGCCTGACGTCCTTGTGCATCAGGCCGACGGCGAAGCCGAAATCGAACCGCCGGGTGAGGACGCAACGCGGGAATTTGTCCTCGGTCGCGGTGTTGCGGCCGCTGCCGGCGTTGATGACGGCGATCATGGTGTCGGCGTCGAGCCCGGCCTTGGCGCCCATCACCAGCGCTTCCGAGGTCATGGCGACCGCGCTCGCGGACAGCACGTTGTTGACGAGCTTCATCGCCTGCCCCATGCCGGCTTTTTCGCCGACCCAGAACACCTTGCCGATGACATCGAGAATCGGACGCAAGGCCTCCTCCATCTTGCGCGGACCGGCGACCATCACGGCGAGCGTGCCCTTCTCCGCGCCTTTGGGACCGCCGCTGACCGGCGCATCGATGGCGGCGATGCCCTTGGCGGCGAGCGCGGCGGCGACTTCCTGGGCGGTCACCGGCCCGGTGGTCGAAAGATCGATGAAGGCCTTGACCTTGCTGCCGCCGATCACGCCCGTGTCCGACAAGGCGACCGACCGCACGATGTCCGGCGTGGGAAGGCTGGCGAGCACGATCTCCGCCGCCGACGCGACAGCGGCGGGCGTCTCGGCGCGTTTGGCGCCGCGCTGCACCAGACGCGCCACCGCGGTTTCATTGATATCGTAGACGGTGACGCCATAGCCGGCCTCTAACAGCCGGCCGGCCATGTGAATGCCCATCTGACCGACGCCGACGAAACCCAATTCCTGCTTCCCAGCCATTTTCTGCTTCCTGTCATGTGACCTTGGTTGACGCGGCGACTGCTACTTCTTCTTAGCGGGCGTCGCGGAAACCTTGCCCATCTCCTTGAGAACTTCGTTGGCAATCTTGAACGCATCCAGGCCCGCCGGAATGCCGCAATAGATCGTGGCATGCAGAAGCGTTTCCTTGATCTCCTCGACGGTGACGCCGTTGTTGATCGCACCGCGGACGTGCAGCTTGATCTCAGGGCCGCGGTTGAGCGCGGTCAGCATCGCCAGGTTCAACAGGCTGCGGGTCTTGCGCGGCAGGCCTTCACGCGACCAGCCATAGCCCCAGCACCATTCCGTCGTGATGTGCTGAAACGCCATCATGAATTCGTTGGCGGCATCGATCGAACCATCGACATACTCGGCGCCCAGCACTTCGCGGCGATGCTTGAGACCGACGTCGAACATCACATCGGAAGCCTGCTTCATCTTTTCGTCCATGATGAGACCCTTAGGATTGGAGAGATGGGATTGCGGTTGGAGTTGAGTTTTCGAAAGCGACCGGCGCGGGGTGCCGCTCCACGACAGAGGCGCGCCGATGCCGGAACCTTCAGAAGCGGATTGTCTGATCGTAGTATCGTATGTAGGATATTGGCGGTCAAGCGCCGGAGCCATGCGGCGGCGAATTGGTGGGGACGAAATCGCGCTATGCTGAAAGATCGATGCGCACGCGGTAACGTCAGTTCATGACCACGAACTCTGGAGGTACACGCCGTTGACCGTCCCGCTCGCCGCAAAGCCCAATTTCAGGGTTGAAAAGATCGCCGCGCCGTTGCGCCAGAGTGTCACCGAGAGCATTCGCTACGCCATCGCGTTGGGCCATTTCAACGGCGGCGACCGGCTCCCTGAACGAAGCCTGTGTGAGATGACCGGTGTCAGCCGCACGCTGGTGCGCGAGGCGCTGCGCCAGCTCGAGTCGGAAGGCCTGATCGAAGTCGTGCCCAATCGCGGCCCGGTTGTCGCCCGGCTAACCGCCGAGCAAGCCGAGGGCGTCTATCAGGTCCGCAGCGAACTGGAAGGGCTGGCCTGCCAGCTCTTTGCCGAACGCGCCTCGGAAGAACAGCGCGCGGCGCTCAACGACGCATTCAAGAAACTAAAAAAGTCCTTGAAGGACACCGACCCGCTCGCGCGCCTGCGGGCAAAGAACCACTTTTACGATTGCCTGATGGAAGGGTCCGGCAATCAAGCCTTGGGCGACAGTCTGAGACTGCTCAATGCCCGCGTCATGCTGTTGCGCGCGACCTCGTTGCGCGCTCCCGGGCGCACGACCGCCAGCCTGACCGAACTCGCCGCCATGATGGAAGCTCTGGACGCCAGGAACGGCAAACGCGCGCGCGAACTGGCCGAGCACCATGTGCGCAATGCGGCAAAGGCCGCCATCGCCCTGATGGCTTCGCAACCGCTGCCGCATGCCGCCGTAAAGCCGCGACGCACGGCAAAGCCGTCCGGACCCGTCAATCGTCAGAACGTCTGAACACAGCCGGCACCGGTTAGGCTGCCGGTCTAGTTTTGGCGCTCGAACACCGCGGCGATGCCCTGCCCACCTCCGATGCACATCGTGACCAATGCGTAGCGGCCGCCGGTGCGCGCCAATTCGTACATCGCCTTGACCGTAATGATCGCACCCGTCGCACCAACCGGATGGCCGAGCGAAATACCGCTTCCGTTCGGATTGACCTTGGCCGGATCGAAGCCGAGTTCGCGCGCCACGGCACAAGCCTGCGCGGCGAAAGCCTCATTGGACTCGATGGTATCGAACTGGTCCACCGTCATCCCGGCTTTCTTGAGCACCATCCGGGTTGCCGGTATCGGCCCGAGCCCCATGTACAAGGGCTCGACGCCGGCGTGAGCATAGGCCACTAGCCGCGCCATCGGCTTCAGTCCCAGACGCTTGACCGCGTCCGCACTGGCCAGGACGACTGCCGCCGCGCCATCATTGATGCCGGAAGAATTGCCGGCCGTGACACTGCCGCCATCGCGTTTGAACACCGGCTTCAGGTGCTCGAAATCGCCACCGGACGCGCCAGACCGAACGTGTTCATCGGTGTCGAATATCGTCGGCCCTTTGCGGCTCTTCACGTCGATGCCGACAATCTGCTCTTTGAAGTATCCGGCCTTAATCGCGTACTCGGCACGCCGGTGGCTTTCGCAAGCCAGCGCGTCTTGATCGCCGCGGGAGATGCCGTTCTTTTCGGCAATGTTTTCCGCGGTCACACCCATGAGGACCCGGTCGAACGGGTCTCGCAGCGCGCCGTCGAGAACATCGACCATCGGCGCACTTCCCATTTTTGTTCCCCAGCGGATCGACGGCGCCTGAAACGGCGAGCGGGACATGTTTTCGGCGCCGCCCGCCACCGCGACGTCACAATCGCCCAGGCGGATGCACTGCGCCGCGGAGATGATGGCTTGCAGCCCCGAACCGCATAACCGATTCACGGTCAAAGCCGGTGTTTCCACAGGAATGCCGGCATCCACCGCGGCGACACGCGCGATATAGCAATCGCGCGGTTCCGTGTGGATCACCTGTCCGAAGACGACGTGCCCGACTTCAGCCGGGGCGATGCCGGAACGCCGCAATGCTTCGCCCGTTACCTTGGCTGCCAGTTGACTAGGCGGCACGTCTTTGAGACTGCCGCCAAAGGTGCCGATCGCGGTGCGAACGGCCGACACGACATAGACTTCATTCATTTTGAAAGTCTCCAGAAAGAGGCTGCGGCGAATTCAAAAGCGGGCGTCCGGAAATTCGGCCGCCTCGTTGTTCAGAGATTTGACCAGCGCCAGGTGCAAGCGCGCTTTCGGCAGTTCATTCGAAAAGAAGTAGCGGCAAGCGCGAATGCGGGCTTCGCCCACGCCGGCCGCCGCTTTTTCCTCGACCGCCATGGCCTGATCGAGCCACATCCAGGCAACGACGACGTGGCCAAAGGCGGAGAGAAACGCCGACGCATTGTGTAGCGCCGCATCCGCGCGTTGATCACGCAGACGCGCGGCAACAGCAAGCACATCGTCCCAGGCGTCGGCGAGCGCGGTCCGCTGCCCGTCCCAGGCGCCGCCGGACGCGGCCCGTTCGATTGTCGCATCGATGCGCTGGCCCAATATTGCCAAACCCTTGCCGTCATCGCGCAGAATCTTGCGGCCGACCAAGTCGATCGCCTGAATTCCGTGCGTGCCCTCGTGAATGGGATTCAGTCTGTTGTCGCGATAGACTTGCTCGACGTCAAAATCGCGGGTGTAGCCATAGCCGCCATGGACCTGAATCGCGAGATCGTTGGCCATCAGACCGAATTCCGAAGGCCAGCTTTTCGCCACCGGCGTCAACAGACCAAGCAGCGCACTGGCATCCTGCCGCTGAACGTCCGACGTCGCCGCCAATTCCTCGTCCACGAGCTGCGCGCAGTAAAGCACCAGCGCCAAGGCGCCTTCCGCATAGACCTTCTGCGTCAGAAGCATCCGCTTGACGTCGGCATGCTCGATGATCGGCTGTGGCAGCCGCTCGGCGTCCGTTCGGATGACAACCGGCGACCGTCCCTGGACGCGCTCGCGCGCATAGGTGACTGAATGTGAATAGCCGCGGCAGGCCAGCGCCGCAGCGCCGACGCCGACGGCTATGCGGGCTTCATTCATCATGCGGAACATGATGGGAAGACCCTGTTCGACATCGCCTATGCGGTATCCGATAGCACCCGCCCGACCTTCGGGCCGATGCTGCACACCCTCGCCAAAGGCCAGCAGACAGTTCACCGTCCCGCGATAACCCATCTTGTGATTGAGGCCCGCGACCACCACGTCGTTGCGTTCACCCAGCGAGCCGTTCGACGCGGGAAGCCACTTTGGCACCACGAACAGCGAAATCCCTTTCGACCCGGATGCGATACGGCCATCGCTGCCCGCCGCCTTGGCCAGCACCAGGTGAACGATATTCTCAGCCGCATCATGGTCGCCGCCTGAAATCCACATCTTGCTGCCGAACAACCGATAGCGCGGGCCAAGCATTGGATCCGCGCCATCCATCTCCGCCCGCGTCGTGATATCGGCAAGCGACGAACCCGCCTGTGGCTCGGACAGGCACATGGTGCCGAACCATCGCCCCTCGATCTGCGGTCTGGCGAACGTATCGATCTGGCCGGGCGAGCCGAAACTCGCGAGCAGCCGCGCATTGGCGATCGTCAGCATGGGATAAGCCGCCGTTGCAATATTGGCGGCCATCGTCAACGCGGTCGAGGCGGTGTGGATGACGGACGGAATCTGCGCGCCACCCAGCGCTTCGTCGAACGTCGCGGCGAACATTCCGGCGTCGGCATAAGCCCGCAGCGCCGTCTTGATTTCCGGCAGGATGCGCACGCGGTCGCCATCCAGCACCGGTTCGGTGCGGTCCGATGCCTTCCAGTGCGGCGCAAAGTGTTCATCGGCAAGGCGCGCGCTGAGGTCAAGCACGGCGTCGAACGTCTCTCGGCTATGGTCGGCGAAACGCGGATGCAGCGCAAACCGCGTGATGTCGAGCCAGTCATAGAGCAGAAAATCGAGCGTGGCGCGGTCGATGAAGGACATCGGCTAAAGCCCGGCCGGCGCGCACGTGAGACGTTTCGACTGCGATTTCAAATGACCGACGCGCCTCCGTCTACGACAAGGATCTGTCCCGAGATATGCGCGGACGCGTCCGACGCGAGCAGCAGCGCCGCGCCCTTGAGGTCGTTCGGGCCGCCCAATCGGCCACGCGGCGTGCGGGCGACCAGATCGGCTTCGAAGGTATCGAGCACTTTGCTGGTCATCTTCGATGGAAAATAACCCGGCGCGATCGCATTGACGGTGATGCCGTAAGCGCCCCACTCCGCGGCCAGCGCGCGCGTCATGTTGATGACGCCGCCTTTGGTCGCGTTATAGGCAATCGTCGGCGGCATATGGCGCGGATGTCCTTTTAGCCCCTCGATCGAGGCCACGTTGAGGATGCGGCCACGGCCGGCCGGAATCATGGCCCGCTTGGCGGCCGCCTGCGCCAGAAGAAACGGCGCGGTCAGGTTCAGCGCGACGAGTTTGTCCCAGGCTTCGCGCGGATGGTCTTCCGCCGGCGCGCCCCACGACGTCCCCGCATTGTTGACGAGGATGTCGAGCCTGCCGTGCCGCTCCATCACCGTGTCAACGACCGCGGCCGGCGAGCCGTCTTTGCCGAGATCCGATGCCACCGCCGAGGCGGTGATGCCACGCTGCTTGAGATGCGCCAGCGCCTCATCGAGCTCGCTTTGCTTGCGCGCCGTGATGACGATCGCCGCGCCAAACTCGCCGAGCGCTTCGGCGATCTGCAAGCCGAGCCCACGCGAGCCGCCGGTGATCAACGCAGCCTGACCGGACAGATCGAACAGGCCCTTCAGCGAATCCGCGCTCACGAAACACCTCCTGCGGCTGGCACTTTGTCCAGATCGGCAAAGCTGCGGCCGGACGCCGCGAGTTCGGCCAGCAACGGCGCCGGCGTCCAGTTTTGATCGTGCCGCGCGTGCAGCTCGACCACCGCGGCATGGACGCGCGCCAGTCCGACGCTGTCCGCCCAATGCATCGGGCCGCCACGCGCGGCCGGGAAGCCCATGCCGTAGACGTAACAAAGATCGATATCGCCCGGCCGCGTCACGATGCCTTCGCCGAGAAGCCGCGCGCCTTCGTTGACAAGGGCATAGAGGCACCGGGTGAGGACTTCCTCGTCGGAAATCGGCCGCCTGACGATTCCGAGGCGGTTTGACTCCGCGACGATCATCGCTTCGACGTCCGGATCGGGTTGCGCCGAGCGGGGACCGGAGGGATAGCTGTACCAGCCGGCATTGGTCTTGCTGCCGAGGCGGCCGCGCTCGACCAGCAGATCGGCGAGCCGCGAATACCGCATGTCTTTAGGCCACGTCTTGAGCTGGCGCTGCCGCACGAACCAGGCGACGTCCTGACCCGCCATATCGAGCATGGCGCAGGGCCCCATCGCCAGACCGAACGCGGTCAGGACCCGGTCGATGTCCTGCGGCAAGGCACCCTCTTCCATCAGGCAATCGGCCTGCCGGAGATAGGGATAAAGCATCCGGTTGGCGCAGAAGCCGTCGCAAACGCCGACAGTGACGCCGACCTTGCCGACGTCGCGCGCCAGCGCCACCGCCGTCGCCAGCGTCGAGGCATCGGTCTTGGCGCCGCGAACGATTTCCAGCAGGCGCATGACATGGGCGGGACTGAAGAAATGCAGGCCAAGCACGTCCTGCGGCCGCGATGTGACCGCGGCAATCGCATCGACATCGAGCGCCGAGGTGTTGGTGGCGAGGATGGCGCCGGGTTTGGCGATGCGATCGAGACGGGTGAAGATGTCCGTCTTGACCGCCATGTCCTCGAACGCGGCGTCGATGATGAGGTCCGCGGTGGCGAGCGCGGCGAAGTCGGTCTCGCCCTCGATACGCGCCAGCCTCGTAGCGGCCTCCGCGTCGGACAGCGTCCCTTTCGTCTGCGCGCGCTGATAGACATCGCGTATTCGGCCGAGCCCCCGGCCGAGCGCCTCGCCGTCCTTCTCCACCAGCGTGACCGCAAGACCGGCATTGGCGAAAACCATCGCGATGCCGCTGCCCATGGTTCCGGCGCCGACGACACCGACCCGCGTCACCGGACGTCGCGGCGTCGCGGCGTCGATCCCCGGGACGTGGGATGCCGCCTCTTGCGCGCGCGCTAGGTGGGTGGCTGCGTCGGACTCCGGTGGAGCCATGGCTGCGATCTCCCGGTTCGTCTGGGTGACGTGTTGATGGTGTCCAAGTGGCGGTGTTGTTACGTCCAGATGTCAGTTTGCTTGCCGAGTTCTATGCGCGCAATCTGGTCGATGTGGACCTCGTCCGGACCGTCGGCCAATCGCAGCGTCCTGGCCAGGGCCCACCCGGCGGCCAGGCCGAAATCGTCGCATACGCCGCCGCCGCCATGAATCTGCACGGCGCGATCCAGGACGTTCTGGGCCATCCGCGGCGCGACCACCTTGATCATGGCGATCTCGGCACGCGCCGCCTTGTTGCCGACCGTGTCCATCATGTGCGCGGCCTTGAGCGTGAGCAACCGCGCCTGATCGATTTCCATGCGGCTGAGCGCCACCGCATCACGCAGCATGCCGTGCGCGCTCATCGGCTTGCCGAAGACGTGGCGGCTTTTGGCGCGGGCGATCGCAGACTCCAGGGCGCGCTCGGCCAGACCAATGAGACGCATACAATGATGAATACGTCCCGGCCCGAGCCGCCCCTGCGCAATCTCAAAGCCGCAACCTTCACCGAGCAGAATATTGGCTGCCGGGACACGCACATTCGCGAATGAGACCTCCATATGACCGTGCGGCGCGTGGTCGTATCCGAATACGGATAGCGGGCGAACAACGGTAACGCCCGGCGTGTCCATCGGCACAAGAATCATCGACTGTTGCCGATACGCCTCTGCCGCTGGATCGCTCTTGCCCATAAAAATGAGAATACGGCAGCGCCGATCGCCGGCCCCCGAGGTCCACCACTTGCGGCCGTTGACGATATAGTCGTCACCGTCGCGCCGGATCGACGCCTGGATATTGCGTGCATCGGAAGACGCAACGTCGGGCTCCGTCATCGCGAATCCCGAGCGGATTTCCCCGGCCAGCAGAGGCGTGAGCCACTGCTGTTTCTGGTCCGCGCTGCCGTAGCGGACAAGAACTTCCATGTTGCCCGTATCGGGCGCCGCACAATTGAAAACTTCCGGCGCGATCGGCGACCGCCCCATGATCTCGCACAAGGGGGCATATTCGAGGTTCGTGAGCCCGGCGCCATGGTCGCTATCCGGAAGGAACAGGTTCCAAAGGCCGGCGCTCCGAGCCGCTGCCTTCATCTCTTCCATGATAGGGGGGGAGGTCCACCGGTCTTCTTGAGCGGCGTGCTGCTCCACGTAGATACGCTCGTTCGGATAAACGAAGTCGCGCATAAACTCTTGGCAGCGCACTATTAAATTCAATGTTTTGGACGAGTAATCGAAATTCATGGCTGCCGCTCCCCCCGAAAAACATCCCTAACCAATCGCATTTTCTGTCCGACAGTTCAACAGTCCATTTATCCGACAGTTGTTGACAGTGCCGCGTTTGGGCCCCAGAATCTCTGCGCCAGGGAGGCCCCATGAGTTTCGCAGACGTCACTGATATTCGTTCGGGTCACGAGTTCGATACCGGTCGCCTCGCCCACTATCTTACAGCACACCTCAAGGGGTTTTCCGGCAGCCTGGCGGTCCGCCAATTCCGCGGTGGCCAATCCAATCCGACTTTCTTTCTGGAGAGCGGCCCTAACAGGTACGTATTGCGGAAAAAGCCACCGGGACAATTGCTGCCCTCCGCGCACATGATCGAGCGGGAGTACCGGGTGATGCATGCGCTGCGCGATTCAGGACTCCCGGTCATGAACACCCACCTGCTGTGCGAGGACCCGTCGGTTATCGGCACCCCCTTCTACATCATGGATTTCGTCGAAGGCCGCATCTTCCGCGATCCTGCCTTGCCCGGCCTGTCGCCTGCCGAACGCGGCGCGATTTACACCGATATGGCCGCCGTCATGGGCAAACTGCATGCGATCGACTGGCGCGCGGTCGGGCTTGAGAGTTTCGGCAAACCGGCCGGCTACCTTGTGCGCCAGATCGCACTGTGGACTCGCCAATACGAAGCCGCCAAGACCCATCCGATTCCATCGATGGACGAACTGATCGCGTGGCTTCCAGCCCATATCCCCGCCGACGAGCGAACCACGATCGCCCATGGCGACTTTCGCCTCGAGAACCTGATGTACCACCCGACCGAACCGCGCGTCATTGGCGTGCTCGACTGGGAACTGGCGACGTTGGGACATCCGTTCGCGGATGTCGCCTATAACTGCATGATCTGGCACCTCGATCCGTCGACGCCGAATCTGGGCGGGCTCGCCGGCCGCGATCTTGCCGCGCTCGGAATTCCTTCGGAAGCCGAATACATCTCCCGCTATGCCACCAGCGCCAATATTCCCGGCATCGACAACTATTCGTTTTTTCTCGCCTTTGCCTTTTTCCGTTTCGCGGCAATCGCGCAAGGTGTCTATGCGCGCGCCCGCGCCGGCAACGCCAGTGCGCCGAACGCACTCCAGGTCGGTCTGCTTGCAACCCCGCTCGCAGACCTGGGCTGGAAGGCCGCGCAAAGCTGAACGCGGAACGACGGGCAATCCAAAGCAACAACGGCCGGGCAATGACGCCCGGCCGCCGCTATTCGTAACGTCCGTTATTTCGCCATCTTGCAAGTGACGGCGGGCGCGACATCGGCAGCGCTGACGGTGGTCTTGACCACCGGCCGCAATACACCATCGACCGGCTCAACAACGCCGAAGTAGTTCGGCTTGAGAAGCTGATGGTCCTCGGCTCGGATCTTGAGTTTGCCGAAGACGGTGTCGAACTCACCACCCGACAAAGCCTTGGCCACGTCATCCGCCTTCACGCTTTTCGCCGCCTTCACGGCCTGGAAGATAACCTGCATACCGACATAGGTTTCGCCTTCGAAATTGGTCGGCGGCGTCTTGTATTTGGCCACCCAGTCTTTGGTGAAGGCCTTGTTCTGGGGGGTATCGAGCGTCGAGCTGTAGTTGATGATCCCGAAAATGCCCTTGGCCGCATCGCCGAGAGTCTTCACCGTGCCATCGGTGGTAAAGCTGACACCGGCGACGGTGACCTTCTCGGTCAGGCCGAACTGCTTGGCCTGCTGGGCGAAATTGACCGCGTCACGTCCGGCCAGAACAACCCAGACACCTTCGGCGCCGCTCTTCTTGACCTGTTCGATGTAAGGCGCAAAGTCGTTGATGTTCGCCGGCGTGTAGAGATCGGCGACCGTCTCCTTGCCGAGCGCCTTCACGGCTTCGTTGAACAGCTTGCCCGAACCGCGGCCCCAGGCGATATCGGCGGCCACGACCGCCCACTTCTTTTCAGAACGCTGCGCCAACCACGGCTTCACCGTCGCGGCATCCATCGCCGACTGGGTATTGACGCGGAACACGCGCGGCACGCATTGCGTCCCGGTCAGCTCATCGGCCTTGTTGATGGTCGATACGTAAATCGAACCCCAGCGTTCCATCTGCGGCGCGATGGCAAGACCCTCGCCCGAAGCAATCAAACCGGTGAGAATCGTATAGCCTTCAGAAACGAGCTTTTCCGACTGACGCCGCGCCAGATCGGGCTTTGCCTCGGTGTCATACGACTTGAACTCGACCTTGTGACCGGCGACGCCGCCCTGAGCGTTCGCCTCCTCAACCGCGAAACGCACCGCCCGCATGACCTCTTCGCCGAGAGTCGCATAGGTCCCCGACAGATCGGTCGGCACGCCGATCTTCAGCGGATCGGCCGCATGCGCGGTGCCGGCCATAAAACCCGCCATAACGATCGCGCCCGCCGTTGCCTTCAAGTAACCGACTGAATTTGACATTCCACTCCTCCATATGCGGCCGCCGCCAGGCGGCCTGTTATTGATCGATCTAACGTCGATCAGTTAGGTCCTTCAGATCGCAATATGACGCTGCAACTCATCGCGGCTCACGTTGAGAAGCGAACCCGATTCCGCGATGGCGCCTTTTGACAGCACGTAGAAACGCTCGGCGACGCGGTGGATCAGGCCGACGTTCTGCTCGATGAGCAGAATTCCAAGGCCGTCCTTGCCGAGACGAATCAGCAAGGCCGCAAGTTCATCGACGACGACAGGGGCGAGCCCTTCGCTCGGCTCATCCAGGATCAGGAGATCCGGGTTTGCCATCAACGCGCGACCGATCGCCAGCATCTGCTGCTGGCCACCGCTGAGCGCGAGGCCCGGACTGTTGCGGCGCTCGGCCAGGATCGGAAACAATTCTTGCACGCGCGCGACCGACCAGGGCCCGGGGCGGCGTGTCGCGGCGCCCAGCAACAGATTCTCCTCGACGGTGAGGTTTGGAATTATCCCCCGACCCTGCAAAACAATGGAGATGCCATTCTGCGCGGCGGTGTAACCACGCAGGTTTCTAATTTTCTTGCCGCGGATTTCGACGTCGCCCTGGGCCACATGGGTCATTCCGCACAGCGTGTTGACGATCGTCGTCTTGCCGACGCCGTTGCGCCCGACCAGCGCCACCCGCTCGGAAGCCGCAATCGAGAACGTGACGCCGTTCAGGATGCGGGCGTTTCCGTAAAGCGCATGGACGTCGTGAAACCCGAGCAGCGACATCACGCCTCCGTTCCGAGATAGGCCGCGATAACGGTCGGGTTGGCCCTGACTTCAGCGCAGGTGCCTTCGCTTAAGGATCGCCCAAGATGCAGGACGCTGATGCGGTCGCAGATCGAGAACACGACCTGCATGTCATGTTCGACCAGCAGCACAGTCACATTCCATCGCGTCACCAGGTCCCGCAGGGTGCGGGCAAGCCCGAGAGATTCCTCCATCGTCAGCCCGGCCGCTGGCTCATCGAGCAGCAGCACGCTCGGCCGCCCCACCAGAGCGAGCGCCAGATCGAGCCGGCGCTGATCGCCGTAGCTGATCTCGCCTGCCGGCACGCCGGCAAGCGCGACCAAACCGAATTCCGACATAACCTCGTCGATTTCAGCTTCTTCGACCGCCCATGAGGCAATACGCAATTGCTGCTCGACGGTCAGGTCGGGGAAGATGTTGGTGCGCTGGAATGAGCGCGCCATGCCGCGCTTGCGGCGTTCCTGCGGCGTCAACCGGCTGACGTCCTCACCGTTGAGCCGCACGCTGCCGTCCCAGTTGACCGCACGACCGGAAAGCACGTCGATCAGCGTCGATTTTCCGGCGCCATTGGGCCCGATCAGACCACGGATCTCGCCGCGCTTGACGCCGATATCGACCGCGTCCAGCGCGGTGAACCCACCGAACCGGCGCGACAGGCGGACACCTTCAATTGCAAGTTCAGTCATCGCCGTTGCCTCCGTCGCCACTGCTTGACGGCAAGGCCGATAATGCCCTGCGGCATGGTGAGCGTGACGACGACGAGAATCCCGCCGACGATCGCCGGCCAATATTCGGCGAACTGACCAGCGACGTCTTTGATATAGAAAAGGACGACGGCGCCGACGGCGGGCCCGATGACAAACTTGGCGCCGCCGATGATCGACATGATCAAGGCAAAACCGGACAAGCTCCAATGGAACATCTGCGGCGCGATGTATCCGTTGTAGACGGCCTGAAGCACACCGGCGATGGCGGCGACGAACGCGGCGATGGCGTAGACCAAAGCGGGGGGCACCGTCGTCGAATAGCCGATGAAGCGGGCGCGCTCCTCGTTATCGCGAATCGCGGCCGCGATCTGACCGGTTCGGCTGCGCGTAAACAGCGTGAGCGAGACCAGAACCAGCACGAGAATCGACCAGGCCAAAACGACCATGACGCCGGGGTCCTGCAAGCGGCTGGCCGAAAAACCGAAGAATTTCGACGGCAACGTGAATGACATGCCATCGTCGCCCATGGCCAGTTCGCGCCAGCGGAAGGCGACTTCGTAGAATGCCTGCCCCACCGCGAGGGTCAGCATGGCGTGAGCAACGCCGGTCACGCGGGCGACAACGAGGCCGAGAAGGAAGGCGGCCAATGTCGGGATCGCGAGCGCGAGCAGTAGCGCCAACTCGGGACCGGCGAGATTCCGCGCTACCAGAATGCCGAATGCATAGCCACCCAGCCCGAAAAATGCCGCCTGGCCAAAACTGACACGTCCATTCTGCAGGAAGAGAAAACCGACACTGGTTGCCAGCAATGCATCGAACAAGGCCTGCGCCAGCAAAGACAGTGTGATCTTGGCAAAGCCAATCCACGGCAGAACAAAACCCGCCACCAACGCCGCCGCGCCGATCAGCAACACGACCAGCGCTTTGTTCGCCGTTCGCGGCCTCGACGGAGCGAGCGTACCCTGCGCGGTGGGGTTCATGTGCGCGACCCCGCGAAGCCCGTCGGACGCCAGATCAAGATACCCACCATCAGCAAGAACGGCAGAATGGTCGCTGCCCAAGGCAAATAGACCGCGCCGAAATTGTGAATCTGGCCGATGAGAAGGGCCGCGATAAAGGCGCCTGCGAAACTGCCAAGACCGCCGATGACAACGACGATGAATGAATCGATCAGGATGTAATTGCCCATCGTCGGCGACAGCGACAACAAAGGCCCGGCGACGACACCCGACAGACCGGCAAGCGCGGTTCCCAAGCCCACCACGATCAAGCTCAGGCTGTCCACGTTTATGCCCTGGATCGACGTGATGCGCGGGTCTGTGCTGGCGGCGCGCACATAAAGACCAATGCGCGTGAACCGAAGCCAGGCCGTCAGCGACAGCGCGATCGCCACCGCGACGGCAATAACGAACAGACGGTAGACCGGGAACGGTTCGCCGAAAATGTCGACGGTGCCGGCCAGCAGTGGCGGCACCGGATAACGCAAATAGGCCTTGCCCCAAATCGCCGTGACAACCGTTTCAAGAATGAGCATCAGGCCGAAGGTCACCAGTACGGTAACAATGTGATCCTGCTTGCGCAGCGTCCGGAAGACGGTGGCGTCGAGCGCGCAACCGACAATGGCCATCGCCACCATCGACACGACCAACCCGCCCCACCAGTAGCCGGCCGCTGACACCGCGAAGCCGATATAGGCCCCGAGCATAAACAGCGCGCCGTGGGCGAAATTCACCACCTCACGCAAGCCGAAGATCAGCACAAGGCCAACCGCCAGCAGATAAAGCAGGCCGCCGTACACAATGCCATTCAGAATCTGGATAAACATGGTTCGCCCCTCATCCTGCCGTAAAGCCGCCATCGACGTAGATGGTTTGGCCCGTCACGAAACGGGCCGCGGGCGATGCGAGAAACACCAGAACGCCGACAACATCTTCGACTTCGCCGAGCCGGCCGAGCGCGGAGCGCGCGAGCACTTTTTCGTAGAGCAGCGGCTGGGTGCGGATGAGATCGCGGTTGAGATCGGTGACGATGACGGTGGCCCCGATCGTATTGACCGTGATGCCGAAGGGCCCGAGCTCGAAGGCAACCGAAGCGCCGAAATTGGCGAGCCCCGCCTTGGTCGCGGAATAGACCGTGCGATTGGCCATACCGCGCCCTGACAGAATAGAGCCCATGTTGATGATGCTGCCTTTGCGCCGCTCCATCATGGGTTTGGCGAAGATGCGTGTGCACAGATAGGCGCCGGTCAAGTTGACGTCGACAACCTTGCGCCACTCTTCGACCGACAGGTCCATCAAGGACTTCGGCGACGTGATGCCGGCATTGTTGAAAAGGATATCGACGTGGCCGAACTTGGCCACCACGGCGTCGCACGCCGCCTGAACGGACGCTTCGTCGGTGACGTCGGCCTCGACCACGAGCGCGCGGCGCCCGGCATCCTCGACCGCGTGAGCCGTCTCTCGCAGTTTGGCGACGTTGCGTCCGAGGACGGCAATATCCGCGCCGGCCTCGGCCAGGCCGATCGCGGACTCATTGCCGATGCCGCCGCCGGCGCCGGTGACGACCGCGACATTTCCCTCAAGGCTGAATAGCTTGCTGTTGCTCATAAGGTCACATCGCCATCTGGCCGCCGTCCACCGGCAGGGCGACGCCGGTGATCATGCGGGCTTCATCCGACACAAGGAAAAGAGCCGCGGCCGCGACGTCTTCGGGCTCCGGCATGCGCGCCAGCGGAATGGTGGCGCGAAATCGATTCATCGCCTCGTCACGGTCGCTCGCCATGCCGGGCAAGAACGCCTCCAGCATTGGCGTCGCAATCACGGTCGGGCACAGGGCGTTGACGCGAATGTTCTGCGGCGCCAGTTCGAGCGCAAGACTGCGCACCAGCCCGACGATGCCGTGCTTGGCGACGGTATAAAGGCTGAAATTCGGCTTCGCCTTGAGGCCCTGGAGCGAGGACGTATACAGCAAAGAAGCGCCGGCCGGATTGCGCTTGGCGCTGTCGCGCAGGTGCGGCAGCGCGGCGCGCGTCATCTGCAGCACGCCGAACAGGTTGGTGCGCAGAACGCGCTCCAGCGTCGCGTCGTCCACCGATTCAAATGAGCCGGTAAACGGCCCGCCGGCATTGTTGTGGACGATATCGAGAGCGCCGAAGGTCTTGACCGCGAACGCGACGGCGGCTTCATCGTCAGCCGTCTTCGTGTGATCGCAAGGGATGAAGGCTGCGTTGCCGCCGATAGATTTGGCAACGGCCTCGCCGCGATCGCCATCGATATCGGTGATGATAACGCGGGCGCCTTCCGCCGCGAAGCGGATGGCCACGGCACGGCCGAGCCCCGAGCCGGCGCCGGTAACGAGTGCGACTTTGCCGGCAAGCCTGCTCATGGCGCTGACTCGGCGCTATCGACCGGTGTCGCCAGCGCGAGCAACGCCGCGATGCGGCCGCGCAAGAAGCGATACTGGCCCGCCATCAAGGCATCCTGCGTGCCGCACAGCGTATCGGCGTCGGCGAGCATCCGCGACAATGTCGCGTGGTCGCGGGCGGTCGGATCCGCCACTTCCTTGGCATTCCTCAAACCACTCTCCCCTACAGTCGATAGCCCTGTTGTCGCTCGTCTTTCCAGCGGCGGGCTTTGTAGCTAAATTCCGGCAGTTCACTGCGTTGGCATTGCGTGAGCACCATCCAAAGATTGGTGCGCTCCTTGATGGTCGCCCGAATGGCCTCGATAATGCGCTCGCGCGCCGCGGGCTCCATTGCCGCTGCGGCGTCCGTCAGGGCAAGCCGCATTTCGATCTCGGTCTTGCCGTCGGCGCTGGTGTAGACGCGGCCAGCATATTCGGCGACCTCGCCATAGGAGAACACGGCGGCGTCGATGGCCGACGGCCAGACATTGTTGCCGCGAATTTTCAGCATGTCGTCGAAGCGGCCGACCGTGCCGCATTCGATCGCGTTCCAGGCACGGCCTGCCGCGGTGTCGCGGTAAGAGATAAAGCGCGCGGAATCTCCGGTGCGGAAGCGAATGACGGGCGAGCCTTCGATCGCCAGATTGGTCACCACCAGTTCGCCGGTTTCGCCGGACGCGACCGGTTCGAGCGTCGTCGGGTGCAGCACCTCGAACAACGTCTCCCATTCGAACATATGCATCAGCCCGCGCCCGCCGGCGCGGGTTATGGCTCCGTCGGCGCAGGTCGAAGCGCCGAATCCGGCGCATTGCGTGCTGCCATAACCTTCCTGCAGCCTACAGCCCCACAGCGTCTCGATCCGCTGCGCCCATTCGATCGGGTAGCCCTCGGCGGCGATGAACAAAGTCCGCAACGTCGGAAATGCCCGCTTCGGCTCGAGGCCGCGCCGCAGCAGCGCTTCCGTCAATGTATGGAGATAATTGGTCGAGGCGTAGATGAAGTTGACTTCGCCGATCCGTAGCATGAGATCGATCTTGGCGTCGGTCGACAGCGTGCCGCCGACATGGAAGGCGGTCGCGCCGATGATGCGCAGGCCTTCGCCCGGCCCCCATCCGCCGGTGGTGAGACCGCCCGACGGCACGCAGTTGACGGCGATATCGCCAGGCCGGAGCCCGGCCAGAAACCAGGGCAGCGCGTGGTAATACCCCTGCATATGAACGTCGCGCTGGCTGCGGCCGTAGATTTCCTGGCCCTGGCCCGACGTGCCGCCGGTCATGTTCACGAGCGCGACATCGCTTCGAGAAATGCCGAGGCGGTCGCCGAACGGCGCATGCTCGGTCTGGTCGGCGAGAAAGTCCGCCTTGCTCGACAGCGGGAAGCTCTTGCAAAACGCGTCGAGCGATCCGATCGCGTCAGGCGCAAGACCGGCGGCATTCATACGGCGCCGGTAATATCCGCTGGACACATGCAGGCGCGCGAGTTGGTGGCGCAGCTTTCGGAGCTGCAACGATTCCAGTTCGCCGCGCGAGAGAGACGCGAGACGCGCCAAGCGCGCGGAGTCCATAAATGGAATGTCCGCCGCGTCGCGTCCCACACTTGTTTGCGCGTGCGTACTCATTGCTGCTCTGGAACCGGCTCGAAGAGTGGAAGCGTGATCTCAGGCGTGACCTGCCGGAAGATGACACGAACGCGCATTCCCGCCGTCACCTTTTCTGGCTCGACGCCAACGATATTGCTCGGAATACGCACGCCCTCGTCGAGCGCGATGAGCGCCACAACGTAAGGGACATCCGCCGCATAGACATCGCGCGGAACCGGATGACGCACGACGATCCAGCTAAACACGCTGCCGAGGCCTTTGCTGTCGATCCACTCGTGTTCGGGTGAGTTGCACTTCGGGCAGTAAAAAGTCGGCGGAAATCGGTGGTGTCCGCACTGCTTGCAGCGCTGCATGCTCAGCTTGCCCTGACGGCAGGCATCCCAAAACGGTTTGGTTTCGACGTTCTCGGCGGGAAGCGGCTTGTTGTATGGGGTCATCAGTTCCTCAGCACCATGGCGCTGCCACAGGTCATGGCGCCGGCCGTTGTCAGGCATGTCTCGATATCGGCGACTTGGCGCGCACCGGCGTCGCCGCGCAACTGCTGCACCGCCTCGATCACGTGATTGAGCCCGTGGATATAACCTTCCGACAGCAGGCCGCCCGCGGTGTTGAGTGGCAATGCGCCGTCGCGTGCGATGCGTCCGCCCTGAACGAACGGGCCGCCCTCGCCTTCCTTGCAGAAGCCGAGACCCTCAAGCTGCATCAACACGCTGTAGGTGAAGCAGTCGTAGATTTGGGCGATATCGATATCCGAAGGCCCCATACCGGCGCTGCGCCAGAGATCGTCGGCGATATATTTGGCGTAATTATGCGATTGGTCGGGCCAGCGAATGGCGTCGAACAGATCCTCGCCCTGATTCGGTCCACCGCCATAGGCGCCGCCGGTGATATAAACCGGCTTGCGCTTGAGGTCGCGCGCACGCTCTGCCGACGTCACCAGCACGGCGCAGGCGCCGTCGGTCTCAAGGCAGATATCGAGCATGCGGAACGGCTCAACGATCATGCGTGAATTGCGGTAATCGTCCATCGTAATGGGGTCGCGCTGCATGGCACGCTCATTGTTGACGGCATTGGATCGGAACGTGACCGCAAGCTCGCCAAGTTGTTCGCTATTCGTGCCGTATTCGATCATGTGGCGCCGGCACCACATGGCCATCGCTTGCGGATAGGTGATCCACCCGAACGGCGCAGTGAATTGCGTGATGCCATGCGCGGAGAGATCGCGCCCGCCGCCGAGCCGGAACCCGGAGCGACCATTCATAGCGCGATAACACAGAACGGTTTCGGCAAGTCCCGCCTCGATCACAGCGGCTGCCGTCAGCACGATCATGTTCGCCGCATTGCCGCCGCTGAGAAAATCGTTGGCGTAGCGCGCCGCCGGCACTCCGATTTCCGTCGCCACCGAAATCGCCGGCACTGAATCATTGAAATTGAAGCTGACGAAACCGTCGATGTCAGCGACCTTTAGTCCGGAATCGTCAATGGCCTTAAGACAGGCTTCCGACGCGAGACTGCGCACGGTTCGGCCCGAATTCTTGGAGAACTCGGTCCAGCCAATGCCGGCGATCGCATATTTGTCCCGCAATGCGTACATAAAGTTCGATTCCTTCGATCAGCGCGAAAAGACGGGCTTACGCTTTTCTTTGAACGCGACCAGACCTTCGGTCGCGTCATGTTCAGTGGTGGCGTAACGGAGAACAAATTCTATTTCCTGGCGCAGGCCGCTATCGAGGTCGGCGGTCAGCGTCAGGTTGGCGAGATACTTGGCGCCCCGCAAACCGACCCGGCTCTTCTCGCCCAGCCGCGTCACGAGAGCCTCGGCGGCAGCAAGAAGCTGGGTATCGGGGACCACCTCGTTGACAAGGCCGATCTGTTTGGCCTCGGCGGCTGACACAAGATCGCCAGTGAGCATGAGGTGCTTGGCCCGCAAAAGTCCGACAGCGCGCGGCAGCCTTTGCGACCCGCCGGCACCCGGCAATTGCCCGAAGTTTAGATGTCCATCGCCGATTTTTGCCGACTCTGCAGCTATCGCCAGATCGCAGGCGAGCAAAAGCTCAAGTCCGCCGGCCACGCAGACGCCGTTGACGGCGGCGAGATAAATCTTCGACGACGCCTCGATGGCTTTGAGTGCCTGCAGGAAGTCATTGAGAAAGGCCGCGAATTTATCGGGGTTTTGATAGAGGCCGATGTAGCCGTCGAGGTCCCCGCCTGCCGAGAAGCTGCGGCCGCGTCCCGTAATAATGACGGCCATAACCTCCGGCTTCGCCTCGATGGCGGCCACGGCCGCCTTGAGTTCCCGCACGGTCGCCCAATCAAGCGGGTTCAGCTTGTCCGCGCGCGTAAAAGTCAGCCAGGCGCAGGCGCCTTTCAACTCAATCTCGATGTTGTGGCCGCTCGCCATCAAAACCCGCGCCTCATCCCTAGACAATCTCGCCAAATAGGCCAACAGTCCGTTTGTCGGACAATTGCAGATAGACTATCATTCTGTGAGGGGTCGTCAAGTGAGCGCCGAATCGTGACCCGAAGTGCTAAGGGCAATGTCAGAGTTCTGTGAGGCAGCGACGTGCAGGAAAACCACGAATTCAGCCGGATCGAGCGAGCGCCGGCTTACCGTCTCGTCTATGACGCCATCGAGCGGCAGATTCTCGCAGGGCGTTTGCGTGTCGGTGACCCCCTGCCGGCGGAAATTCAGTTGGCCGACCAGTTCGGGGTGAACCGCTCGACGGTCCGCGAAGGCATCAGGCTACTCGAACAAAGCGGGCTGGTTGAACGCGACGGCGGCAAACGGCCGCGCATTTCGGTGCCGCATTATCTCGACCTTGCCTCCTCCGCCAGCCGCGCGCTCATTCTTCATTCGGTGACCTTCCGCGAATTGTGGGAAGCTTCGATGGTGCTGGAGCCGGCGATCGCGGAGCATGCGGCGCGCCACATCGATCAAAGCGGGCTGGACGAGTTACTCGGCAATCTCACGGCCATGCAGGCAGAGGTTGTCAGCATCGAGGGTGGCAAGCCGGCGGATGTGCTCGCCTTCGTCGGGCTCGATCGGGAGTTTCACGAAATACTCGCAAAGGTGGGCGGCAACCGGGTGCTTGCCCTTGCGCATGAACCGGTCACATCGCTTTTCATCCCGACCGGTCAGGTCATCCTGCCGCGGCTCAAGACCTATCGCCGTGTGCTCGACGCCCACCGCTACATCTTCGATTGCCTGGCAGCCAAAGACCATGCCGGCGCGCGAAGCTGGATGCATAAGCACATGGACGACTTCCGCCGCGCTTACGAACTGACCGCCTTGTCGCTGGACGCGCCGCTCGACGCCGTCAGTCTCAGCATGTCCGAAGCCACGCCTTCGATGCGAAGCCGCTAAGCGACCTGAGGCCTCAAGCCATATCGGACTGGGCATCGTTTGGCTGTTCAGCGCGCGCTGCGAACCGATGTTGCGCATCAACTCATGCGCGGGCGCTCACACGGCAATTGAAATCGCCAACGTCCACTGGCCAAATTAATGCGAAATCATCCAGGGCCGGCTCGTCGGGAAACTCTTGGCGCCGTCCTTGCGGCGCAATGTCTTGCGGGACAGGCCCGACTTTCCGGAACAGCAGGAGCAGCCGGAGCCGTGGCTTTTGCCCGTCGCGGCCGATGAAACCGGCGCATGAGCGCTACGCTCATTGGTGGCGTACGCCACCCGGCGCTCGGCCGACAGGCCGGAGAAGTTCGGCGCCGTCAGATAGGCGCGCGGCGCCTCCTCGCCGCAATGCGGACAGTCGTGGCCGAGATCGCTCTCCGCCATCGGCCGCATCTTTGTGAACGGGCCGCATTCGGCGCACATATATTCGTAGGTGGGCATCGACCGCCTCTTCTCGCTGATCGGAAAAACCGGATGCGGCATGGCTTTAAGGCCACACCGCATCCGTACGCACGCGGGGTCACTTGTCGGGCGACAGCGGCAGATCGACGCCACCCTTGATGTGTTTGATCGGTCCGGCCGCGCTAGGCATGATGTCGAAGTCGAATATCTCGGTCGGCAGCCACAAAGTGGCGCAGGCATTTGGAATGTCGACGACGCCGGAGATATGGCCCTGCACCGGCGCGGTGCCGAGGATCGAATAGGCCTGCGCCGGTGAGTAACCGAACTTGGTCATGTACTCGATGGCGTTCAGGCAGGCCTGACGATAGGCGACGTGGACGTCGAGATAGTGCTGCTTGCCCTGCTCGTCGACCGAGATGCCTTCGAAGATCAGATAGTCCTTGTAGTTCGGCGTGATCGGCGACGGCCGGAAGATCGGGTTCTTGATGCCGTATTTCGCCATGCCGCCCTTGAGCACCTCGACCTTGAGGTGGACCCAGCCGGCCATTTCGATGGCGCCGCAGAAGGTGATTTCGCCGTCGCCCTGGCTGAAGTGCAGATCGCCCATCGAGAGCCCGCCGCCCTTCACATAGACCGGGAAGTAAATCTTCGAGCCGCGCGACAAGTCCTTGATGTCGCAGTTGCCGCCATGCTCGCGCGGCGGCACGGTGCGGGCGCCTTCCGCCGCGATCTTGCTCTTGACGTCGCCCTTGGCGGCGCCGGCGTGGGCGGTGGACGGATATGGCGCATTGGCCAGTGGCGGCACGCGCTTCGGATCGGTGGCGATGAAATCGACTTCGCGCTTGTTCCAGGTGTCGAGCAGCTTTTGATCCGGCAGGCAGCCGATCAGGCCGGGGTGGATCAGCCCCGCGAATTGCACACCCGGGATGTGCCGCGAATGCGTATAGAGGCCGGAGATGTCCCAGATCGACTTTTGCGCTTGCGGGAAATGCTCGGTGAGAAAGCCGCCGCCGTTCTTCTTGGAAAAGAAACCGTTGAAGCCCCACAAGCTTTCCGGCAGCGTGCCGATGTCGAGAAGATCGACGACCAGAAGGTCGCCAGGCTCGGCGCCTTCGACGCCGATCGGGCCGGACAGGAAATGCACGATCGACAGATCGATGTCGCGCACGTCGTCGGCGGAATCGTTGTTCTTGATGAAGCCGCCGGTCCAGTCATAGGTCTCGACGACGAAATCGTCACCGGGCTTGACCCAGGCCACCATCGGAATATCCGGGTGCCACCGGTTATGAATCATGTCGTTCTTGTAAGGCGTCTCCGACAGGTCGATCTTGATCAACGTCTTAGGCATCTTGCTTGCTCCTTCCGCACACCCTGTTCGAGGCGCTTCTCACGAATCCTTGCCGGCGCGCCCCTTGAACGCCGGCACACATGAAGACTCAGACGGCGAGGTAGGCCGCGATCGCCGCCTCATCGACGTTCTTGCGCTGGTCCTGATGCACGATGCGGCCGTTCTCCATGACAAGAATGCGATCGGCGACATCGAGCACGAAGCTCAACACCTGCTCGCAGACGACAATGGTCAGGTTGCGCAGCTGCCGGATTTCCTTCAGCACGACGGCGATGTCCTTGATGATCGACGGCTGAATGCCTTCGGTCGGCTCATCGAGCAGCAGAATCTTCGGGTCGCTGGCGAGCGCACGGGCGATCGCCAGTTGCTGTTGCTGTCCGCCGGACAGGTTGCCGCCGCGGCGCTTGTCGAACTCCGCCAGGATCGGAAACAGACTGTAAATCTCGTCGGGGATGTCGGATTTGCCGGTTACGACCAGTCCGGTCTCGATATTCTCCCGCACCGTCATGGTGCCGAATATCTGACGGCCCTGCGGCACGTAAGCGAGGCCGCGCTTGACCCGCGCGTGGCTCGGCATGCCGGCAACGTCGATGCCTTCGACGGATATCTCACCTGCCCGTGACGGCAGGACGCCGATCAGAGATTTCATCAACGTCGACTTGCCCATGCCGTTACGGCCGACCACGGCGACGATTTCGCCCTGCGCCACCGACATATCGATCCCGTGCAGGACCTGGCTCTGACCGTAGGCGACGTTGAGACCGCGGACGTTGAACATCGTACTCTCCTTCTAACGCGCATCAGTGACCGAGATAGACTTCCTTGACGCGCGAATCGGCGTGGATCTTTTCCATGTCGCCTTCGGCAAGCACCTTGCCCTGGTGCAGCACCGTGACGCGGTGCGCGATGCTCTCGACGAATTTCATGTCGTGCTCGATCACCACCACCGAGCGATTCTTGATGATGGTGTTGAGCAGCGCCGCGGTCTTGGCGCGCTCCGAGACGCTCATGCCCGCGACGGGCTCGTCGAGCATCAGCAATTCCGGGTCCTGGATCAGCAGCATGCCGATCTCGAGCCATTGTTTTTGACCGTGGCTCAACGTTTCGGCGGACCGGTCGAGATGGTCCGCGAGATAGATCATCTCGGCGATCTCGCGGACACGCTCGACGATCTCATTGGCTCGGTTCCAGAACAGCGCGCCGAACACTTCACGCCCGCGCGGGAATGAAAGCTCCAGATTTTCGAACACCGTCAGATCCTCGTAGATCGACGGCGTCTGGAACTTGCGGCCGATGCCGCGGCGAACGATCTGCTGCTCCTTGAGCGTCGAGATTTCCTCGTTCTTGAATTTGATCGAGCCGGACGAGAGCTTGGTTCGGCCGCAGATCAAATCAAGTACAGTGGTCTTGCCGGCGCCGTTCGGGCCGATGATCACCCTCAACTCGCCTTTGTCGATGTAGAGGTTGAGGTCGTTGACTGCTTTGAAGCCGTCGAATGACACGGTGACGCTTTCGAGCGCCAAGAGGAAATCGGTTTCGTTTGCCATGGTCGTTTCCTTACTCGGCCGGCGACGGACTGACGCTTGGGGACCCGCCGGATTTTCGGATCCTCAGCCGCGTCACCCACGGCATCACCTGATCTGTGAGCAGGCCGGCAAGCCCACGCGGGAAGGCGAGCACCACGGCGATGAACAGGCCGCCCATGGCGAACAGCCACAGTTCCGGAAAGCTTTCCGAGAACAAGGTCTTGCCGTAGTTGATCAGCAGCGCGCCGGCGACGGCGCCGACCAGCGAGTGACGGCCGCCGACCGCGCAGAAGATCACCATCTCGATCGACGGCACGATGCCGACGAAGGACGGCGACATGAAGCCGACCTGCAGGGTGAACATGGCGCCACCAATGGCCGCGAAGATGGACGCCAGGCAGAAAATGAACACCTTGAAATTGGCGACGTCGTAGCCGGAGAAGCGGACGCGATCTTCCTTGTCGCGAATGGCGACCAGAATTCGCCCCAGCTTGCTGGTGAGCACGAAGCGACCGAGCAGGATGCAGCCGAGCAGCAAGGCGCAGCAGACGAAATACAGTATGATCTTGGAACTGTCGGGGCGAATGTCCCAGCCGTTCAGCGTGCGCAGATCGGTGATGCCGTTGACGCCTCCGGTATAGCCCTGCTGGCCGATGATCAGGATGGTCATCACCGCCGACAACGCCTGCGTGATGATCGCGAAATAGACCCCGCCGACCCGGCGCTTGAACATGGCGTAACTCAGCACGAAAGCCATGAAGCACGGCACCAGGATGACCGCGACAAGCGTGAAGGTCAGGGACTGAAACGGGATCCAGTAGGTCGGCAGCGCGGTGATCTGATTCCAGTCCATGAAATCCGGAATGCCGGGCGTCGACTGGATCTTGGTGTTGGCGACGCTGGAGGCCTCCAGCTTGAGGAACATCGCCATGCAGTAGCCGCCGAGACCGAAGAACACCCCCTGCCCCAGACTGAGAATGCCGGTGTAGCCCCAGCACAGCACCAGACCGAGCGCGACGAAAGAGTAGGTCAGATATTTGCCGACCAGGTTGAGACGGAAGGCATCGAGGGTCAGCGGCAACACCACCAGGATCAGCGCCGCGAGCAGCACGAAGGCGATCATGTCGTAGGAGCGTTTGCCGAAAATTGAGTTCGACATGGGCGGTTACTTCCTGACCTTGAGGACGAAGAGGCCCTGCGGACGCAACATCAAAAGACCGATGACGATGAGCAGCGTCGTGACCTTGGCGTTCGAACCGGACGTGAAGAATTCAAGCGTCGATTGCGACTGCGAAATGGTGAACGCCGATGCAATTGTGCCGAGCAGGCTTTGCGCGCCGCCGAACACCACCACCAAAAAGGTGTCGACGATGTAGAGCTGGCCGGCGCTCGGGCTGGTCGAGCCGATCATGGTGAAGGCCGAACCGGCGACGCCGGCAATGCCGCAACCGAGACCGAAGGTGAGCCGGTCGATCCGGCGCGTATCGATACCGACCGCGCCGCTCATGGTGCGGTTGGTCACCACAGCGCGAACCTGAAGACCCCAGCGCGACCGGAACATGAGCAACGCGACCACGCCGGTGATGATGAGCGTCAGCCCCATCACGAACAGGCCGTTGATCTGCACGTCGATCGAGCCGAAAGTCAGTGAGCCCATCATCCAGGACGGCAGCTCGACGCCGACTTCGCGGGCGCCGAAAATGCTGCGGAACGCCTGCTGCATGATCAGGCTCAGCCCCCAGGTGGCGAGCAGCGTATCGAGCGGGCGCGCGTAAAGATGGCGGATCAGCAGCCATTCGGTGGCCAGGCCGAGCGCGCCGGCGACCACAAAGGCGATCGCCATGGCGACAAAGAAATACAGGCCGAACAGACCCGGCAGATAGGTCTGGAACAGGTTCGAGCAGAGGAAGGTCATGTAGGCGCCGAGGATCATGAACTCGCCGTGCGCCATGTTGATCACGCCCATCTGGCCGAAGATGATGGCGAGCCCCAAGGCCATCAGCACGAACACCGAAAACAGGATCAGGCCGGCGAAGCCCTGCATCACCAGAATCGATCCGAGATCGCCGAACGAATAGCCGAACAGCATCGCAACACTCCTCGAAGCCCGCCGCCGGCGGCGAAATCGATTGTATGAGAGGGTCGCCCCGGCACTTATGCCGGGGCGAGATTGCTTTGGGGTGTGGGAGCTACTGGTAGCCTTTGGGGAACGGATCCGGCTCGACCAGGTTCGCGGTTTCGTAAACCAGTTCGTATTGACCATCGAGTTTGGCGCGGCCGACGCGAGTCTTGCTCCACAAATGGTGGTTCTTGTGGATCTTGACGTAGCCCTCCGGCGCGCCCGTGAACTCGACATCGGGCGATGCCGCCGCGATCTTGTCGATGTCGAAGGATCCCGCCTTCTCCACGGTGAGCTTCCACAGCCACGGTCCGAGATAAGCCGCCTGGGTCACGTCGCCGACCACGGTCTTCTCGCCCCACATCTTCTTGAAGGCTGAGACGAAGGCCTTGTTGTTCGGATTGTCGAGCGACTGGAAGTACTTCATGCAGGC
>JAUSBQ010000379.1 GCA_030651965.1 Pseudolabrys sp.
GTCGCGCGCACGCTCGCCAGAGCGGTCTGCGCGAAGACCTTCAGCACGCTGTCGCCGGTGGCATGACCGAAACGGTCATTGACCGACTTGAAATGATCGAGATCGAACATCAGCAACGTCACCGGCTCGCCGCGCGCGCCTTGCGCCGCCTGCATCCTAGTCGCCGTCTCGATGAAGGCGCGGCGGTTGAGCAGCCCGGTCAAGCCGTCGGTGGTCGCCGCCTTGCGGTAGAAATGGACGTGATGGTCCTTGACCATCACCAGCACGATATAGGCGGTGCCGAGCGCGTAGACGATGGCGCCCAGCGCAAACACGGTCACCCAATGCGCGGCGAACACCTCGGGCATGAAGGCCCTGATGCCGAGCGGCACCATGAACATCGCGGCGTACAGAAACGGCACCACGATCGCCGCGGTGCGCGAATGGAACGACTTGCGCCGCTCGCGCAACAATTCGAACCCGATGAAAAGCCCGTAAAAGCCGATCACCACCGCGCCGAGCCCGATGCGTGCCTGCGTGCCGGTTTCCACGCCGGGCAACTGGCAGACGGTCAGCCAGATCGCGGCGCCGGCCAACGCCGCCAGTGGCCACAAGGGGCGGCCGTGAAACAACCGCACGCCGCTCCAAACCATGCCGCAGGCAATGAAGATCATCGCTTCCGCGAGTTCCGGCGGCAGCTTCACGTGCGGGTCCGGCGCGCCCCACAGCGCGATGGCAGCGGCGCCAATCAGATAGGCCGATCCCCACCAGGCCAGCGCGCGCACATCGCGCTGCTGTAGCCAGGTCGTGATGAGCAGCAGCCCAAGAAAGCCGACGATACAGACTGCCACGAAGACCAAAGTCGGGACGTCCAGCAATCCTTGCTGTGCAGCGGCCACGGCGAACATTCTTGCTCCTTGTCGCCCGGATCGGCGTCCTGCCTGATCCTCAAGCGATGGCCATATGATACCCCTGCATGTGTGCGCAAAGCTTTGCCTCCATCGGCCGCAATCGACACAAGACTTAAGCGAATTGAAGACAAATTGATGCGACCGGGAACCGGTGCGCGACGCAAAAAGGGCGCACCGAAGTGCGCCCTTTTGCCGAAGTCGTGAAACGCGAAACTTAGCGCTTCGAGAACTGGAACGAACGGCGGGCCTTGGCCTTGCCGTACTTCTTGCGCTCGACCACGCGCGAGTCGCGGGTGAGGAAGCCGCCCTTCTTGAGGGCGCCGCGCAGATCCGGTTCGAAGTAGGTCAAAGCCTTGGAGATGCCGTGCCGCACGGCGCCGGCCTGGCCGGAAAGACCGCCGCCGGAGACGGTGCAGATCACGTCATACTGGGTGACGCGGTTGGCGCAGACCAGCGGCTGCTGGATCAGCATGCGCAACACCGGACGGGCGAAGAAGATTTCGACGGTGCGGGTGTTGACGACGATCTTGCCGGAGCCCGGCTTGATCCAGACGCGGGCGACCGCGTTCTTTCGCTTGCCGGTGGCATAGGCGCGGCCCTGCTTGTCCAGCTTCTGGACGTAAGTGGGGGCTTCGGGAGCGGCCGGCTTGAGGGCAGCCAAACCTTCCATTGATTGTACGGTTTCGGCCACGATCAGGCACTCCTCACGTTCTTGCGATTCATCGCGGCGATATCCAGCGGTTCAGGCTTCTGCGCTTCGTGCGGATGCTCGGGGCCCGGATAGACACGCAGGTTGCCGAACTGCACGCGGCCCAAAGGCCCGCGCGGCAGCATGCGCTCGACGGCCTTCTCGACGATGCGCTCCGGGAACTTGCCCTCGAAGATCGAGCGCGCGGTGCGTTCCTTGATGCCGCCGATGAAACCGGTGTGGTGGTAATAGACTTTGTTGTCGCGCTTGCGGCCCGTGAACACCACTTTGGCGGCGTTGACGACGATGACGTTGTCGCCGTCGTCGACATGCGGGGTGTAGGTCGCTTTGTGCTTGCCGCGCAGGCGCATGGCGACGATCGTGGCGAGACGGCCGACGACGAGCCCGGAGGCGTCGACGATCAGCCATTTCTTCTCGATGTCGGCGGCCTTTGCCGATTTAGTCGTCTTCATGAGAAATCCTTGGGGATGGCGGGCTGGAAAAGTCCGCGCCGAAGATGCCGGGTTCTAGCCGAGCCTCCCGCGCTGGTCAACGCTCTTCGTTCTATTATTGTCTTATGATATCAAAATCTTATAAGAAAGGTATAATGCCACCACCGGCTAATCACTTCTGGGCGGGGATTGAATAGGTCGAGGTGACATGGGCCACCGGCTCGTCCTCGCCATCGGAATAGATGGTCACCTCGCCCACCGCCAGCCTTTTGCCGATTTTCATCAGCCGGGCATCGGCCAAGAGGTCAGCCTGCGCCGGCTTCCTCAGGAAGTTGATGTTGAGGTTGGTGGTCACCGCCAAAGTCTGCGGCCCGATGGCGGAAAACACCGCGACATACATGGCGAAATCGGCCAGTTCCATCATGGTCGGCCCGGAAATGGTGCCGCCCGGCCGCAGGTGATCCTCGTGGAAGGCCTTGCGCACGCGGATATCGGCGTAGTCGACCCGCTCCAGCGAGAGGCCGCTGCCGTCGTGGAAGGCCTGCGGGAACTCGACCTTCAGCAGTGCCTCGATTTCCGCTGCGGACATGACGGGTGCTTTGGCCGGTTTCGACATTGCACGTCCCCCAGGCCGGCATCGTCCGGCTTCTCCCTCATAGACAGCCAGCTTTTGAGGCTCAACATCTGATTTATCCCGTTCGTCCCCACCCGACATCGGGCCTGCCCGATGTCGGTAACTTAATTGCTCAAGTCGGCTATAGCCGACTTGAGATAGCGGGGACCCAGGGGCGCAGGACTCTGCGGCCAAAGAACTGGATTCCCGCTTACGCGGGAACGAACGGAGTGTGGCGCTTGCACCTTGCTTTCATCGGAATATGGTTCGCGTTATGAACGTCCACACCCCCAGCGACTCCAAAGTCCTCCTGCGCGAACGCGATGGCCCGATCGCCATCCTCACGCTCAACCGGCCGCCAGCGCGCAACAGCCTGTCGGAAGCGCTGCTGATCGCGCTGTCGGAAGCGTGGAGCGACATCGCCGCCGACAGATCGGTGCGCGCCGTGGTGCTGACCGGAAACGGCCCGGCCTTCTGCGCCGGCCACGACATGAAGGAACTGACCGCGCGGCGCAGCGACGCCGACGGCGGCCGCGCCTACTTTCGCACCATCATGACGACGTGCAGCGCGATGATGCAGCAGATCGTCAACCTGCCGCAGCCGGTAATCGCCGCCGTCCAGGGCGTCGCCACCGCCGCCGGCTGCCAGCTCGTTGCCAGTTGCGATCTCGCCATCGCCTCCGCCGCCGCGAAGTTCGCGACGCCGGGCGTCGACATCGGCCTGTTCTGCTCGACGCCGATGGTCGCGCTGTCGCGCAACGTCTCCCGCAAGCACGCAATGGAAATGCTGCTCACCGGCGACATGGTGGACGCCCCGCGCGCCGCCGCGATCGGTCTCGTCAACCGCGTCGTGCCGGCCGGCGAAGAACTCAAAGAGGCCGTCGCGCTGGCCAAGCAGATCGCGTTGAAATCGTCCTACACGCTCAAAGTCGGCAAGCAGGCATTCTACCAGCAGGCGGAGATGGGTCTCGCGGCTGCCTATGCCTTCACTTCCGAAGTGATGACCGAGAACATGATGGCGCGCGATGCGGAGGAAGGCATCTGCGCCTTCATCGATAAGCGCAAGCCGACTTGGGAAGACCGGTGATCGATGGACCGCCGCGAAAGATTTTTCCGTTCATCCCCGCGAAAGCGGGGACCCAGGGCTCCATACTCGGTGCTCTCGTTGTAAGTTCTGGGTCCCCGCTTTCGCGGGGACGAACGGTTATATTCGGTATCGCATGAACAACGCCTCCCTCGTCTTCACCCCGGCCGCGCAGAAGGCGCAGGCTGAACGCGGCTCGGCCAAGGCCTATGCCGCGCGGCTGGAAGAAGGCTTTCCCGCCACGGTGACGCCGGACCTGGCCGCCTTCATCGCCGAGCAGGACACGGCGTTCCTTGGCACCGCCAACGCGCAAGGCGCGCCGTACATCCAGCATCGCGGCGGGCCAAAGGGCTTCATCAAGCTCATTGACGAACACACGCTTGGCTTCGCCGATTATCGCGGCAACCGGCAATACATCACTCTGGCGAACCTGAGCGAGAACGACCGCGCCTATCTGTTTCTGCTCGATCCGGCGCGCCGCCAGCGCATCAAACTCTGGGGCCGCGCCCGCGTCGTTGAAAACGATGCCGCGCTGGTCGAGCGGCTGTTCGATGCCGGCTACAAGGCCAAGCCGGAGCGCGCAATTCTCTTCACCATCGAAGCCTGGGACGTGAACTGCTCGCAGCATATTGTCACCCGCTTCACCGAAGCCGAGATCGAGGGCGCGCTCGAAAAAATCCAGGCCCGGATCGCCGAACTGGAAGCCGAGAACGCACGCTTGCGCGCGCAACTTGCCGTGCAGACTTCCCCTCGCGCGCCCGGCAATGACCAAACGCCGTCATCCTGATGTGCTGATCCCGGAAGGTGCCCGCGAATACGGTCGTGGTGGTCTCTACACACTCACATAAGGTCCCGGGCGTGCGCGATGACCGGCTGACTGGAACGCATAGAAATATCGCGGTGGCTCGTAATGCTCCTCCGCGGTCGCGGGATCGAGGAAATGATCGCCGGCCACATCGTCGCGCACGAAGAAAGCATTGACCCCGGCATAGTTGCAGCCGACTACCCGGTAGCCTTTATCGCGGCCGAGGCGCACCAGCGCCTCCAGGCTGGCGCCGAAATAATTGGTGCCGTCCCATTTGCGCGCCGGCTCGTAAGGAACGACCAGCGACATCGGCGGACGCAAGGTCGCATTGTATTCGATCACGACGACGCGCGGCGTCACCGTTTCGATCGCCTTCCAGACCCAGTAATCGTTATAGTCGATATCGATGCTGAGAAGATCGATGTCGCCCGCGATCTCTGCCTGGGCGATCAGCGAGTTGATGTTTTCCGCGCTGACGATGGCGCCGTGGAGTTTCAGTTGACCGGCGGCAAGCCGCGGTTCGAAGGTGCGGCGTATTTCGGCGGCATGGCGGTCCGAACCGTCGATCCACAGCCCGCTCCAGCCCTCCGTCAGCAGCTTGACCGTATTGCACTCGATACCGGACTCAACCCCGAACTCGATGAAGGTGCGGCTGGTCACGCCGATGCGGTTGAATATCTCCTGGATGATGCCATCTTCGTCGGCCTGCGAGTAGACCTTGAAACCATGGCGAATGAGCCGCCTGGAATCGGCATAGCGTGGGTTCGCGAGGTCCTGCAGGCGGTACCGTTCGGCCTCCATCCGCCGCAACAACACCGTCTGATCGTGCGTCTGTTGCGCGAGGACGATGAGCTTCTGCAAGGCATCGGGATCGGACAAAAAGACACCTGCTGATGGCGCCCGATGGCGCGGTTAAGGAGCGGCGATTATGACAGCCCCTTGGGCGACCGCAATCCGACGCGCGCACCCTTCCCCTTCATAGTCGCTGCTTCTATGGTCGCATTCATGAACCACGATTCCTACCCCGACAGCTACATCCGCGGCATTCTCAACACCGTGAAGACTATCGCCATGGTCGGCATCTCGCCGAAGGAAAACCGGCCGAGCTATTTCGTGTTCAAGTATTTCCTCGAACGCGGCAAGCGCATGATCCCGGTCAATCCCGGCCAGGCCGGCAAGGAAATTCTCGGCCAGAAGGTTTACGCAACGCTCGCCGATATTCCCGAACCGGTCGACATGGTCGATATTTTCCGCGCCTCTGAATTTGCGATGCCAGTGGTGCAGGAGGCCCTCGCACTCAAGCCTCTGCCGCAGGTGATCTGGATGCAGTTGCAGATCCGCAATGACGAGGCAGCCAGCCTGGCCGAGGCCGCCGGCGTCAAGGTGGTGATGGACCGCTGTCCGAAGATCGAATATGGCCGCCTGTCGTCCGAGATTTCCTGGATGGGCATCAATTCGCGCACTCTGTCGTCCAGGCGCGCGCAAAACCTCGGCACCGGTTTCCAGCGCATGGGCCTGGGCCAAGGCAAGAAAGAAGACCCGTCGGCGTAGGGCGTGAGCGAATTCTTCTAAATATGGCCCGCTCGCGATAACGGCCACGCCGCATTCCGGCGAAATTCGAATGCGCCGTGACTTGACCCGATCCGGCCATTGGCTAAACCTGCGGCCAAGCGCGGGCGGTAAGATCGCTCGGCAGCAAGGGATACAAAGACCATGGCCGACGCCGAACGCATTCCGGGTTTCAACACGCTCGCCGTTCATGCCGGCGCCAAGCCCGATCCGACCACGGGCGCGCGCGCGACGCCGATCTACCAGACCACGTCCTTCGTCTTCGACGATGTCGAACACGCCGCCTCGCTGTTCGGCCTACAGGCCTTCGGCAACATCTACACCCGCATCGGCAACCCGACCTGCGCCGTGCTGGAAGAGCGCGTCGCCGCGCTCGAGGGCGGCACCGCCGGACTCGCGGTTGCTTCCGGCCACGCCGCGCAGGTTATCGTCATGCAGACGCTGCTGATGCCGGGCGACGAGTTCATCGCCTCGAAGAAGCTTTATGGCGGCTCGATCAACCAGTTCAACCACGCCTTCAAGAGCTTCGGCTGGAACGTGGTGTGGGCCGACCCGGACGACATCGCCTCGTTCGAGGCCGCGGTGACGCCGAAGACCAAGGCGATCTTCATCGAGTCGATCGCCAATCCGGGCGGCGTCATCACCGACATCGAGGCCATCGGCAAGATCGCGCGCAAGGCCAACGTGCCGCTGATCGTCGACAACACATTGGCAACGCCCTATCTGTGCAAGCCGATCGACTACGGCGCCGACATCGTCGTCCACTCGCTGACCAAGTTTCTCGGCGGCCACGGCAACTCGATCGGCGGCATCATCATCGACGCCGGCACCTTCAACTGGTCGCGCGACAAGAAGTATCCGATGCTGTGCGAGCCGCGCCCGGAATATTCCGGCATCGTGCTGCACGAGACCTTCGGCAACTTCGCCTTCGCCATCGCCTGCCGCGTGCTCGGCCTGCGCGATCTCGGGCCCGCGCTGTCGCCGTTCAATGCGTTCCTCATTTCCACCGGCATCGAGACCTTGCCGCTGCGCATGCAGCGCCATTGCGACAATGCGCTGGCGGTTGCCACCTGGCTGTCGCAGCGTCCCGAAGTCGCCTGGGTCAGCTATCCCGGTCTGGCGAGCGACAAGTATCACGCGCTGGCGCAGAAATACGTGCCGAAAGGCTGCGGCGCGGTGATGACCGTGGGCTTGAAGGGCGGCTTCGAGGCCGGCGTTAAACTGGTGTCGAACGTCAAATTGTTCTCGCATGTCGCCAATATCGGCGACACCAAGTCGCTGATCATTCATCCGGCCTCGACCACGCACAAGCAGTTGTCCGACGCGCAGAAGATTCAGGCCGGCGCCGGCCCCGACGTCGTGCGGCTGTCGATCGGCATCGAGGACAAGGAAGATATCATCGCCGATCTGGAACTGGGCTTGACGGCGAAATAAGTTTCGCGGCCCGTGCGGCGCGCCATACTCCGTTCATTCCCGCGAAAGCGGGAATCCAGTTCTGGGTCCCCGCTTTGGCGGGGACGAACGGTTTGGTGGGCGGCTGCCTTTCTTATTCACCTTGCCGACGGTGCGATTGCAGCGCCGCTGGTCCACCTGCGCGACATCGACCCAAGCATCGCCCAGGACATGCGTTATGCCGGCAGAGACAATTTCACCGGCAAGCCGCTGCCGGGCTACGACGCGCCGGAATGCCTGCTGCGCCGCGCGGCGGCGCTCGCCCTCAGCCAGGTGCAGGCTGAGCTTGCCGCCGCCAATCTGTCGCTGAAAGTCTATGACTGCTATCGCCCGAAGCGCGCGGTCGCGGCGATGGCGGCGTGGTCGCGCCTGTCAAAAAATGAACCCGACACGTCGCGTTTCTATCCGGCGCTGAACAAGAAGAGACTGTTCGCGCTCGGCTATATCGCCAGAAGTTCGGCGCATTCGCGCGGCGTCGCCGTCGACCTGACTTTGATCGCGCGCAATGCCGGTCCCGCCGCCGCATTCGATCCCGGCGCAAAATACGGTTCCTGTACCGGACCGCAGACTGAGCGCGCGCCCGACGACAGTCTCGACATGGGCACCGGCTATGATTGCTTCGACGTGAAAAGTCACACGCATAATACGTCGATCACACCGGCGCAGGCCGCCAACCGCCGCCTGCTACTGGCGGCGATGCGCAAACACGGCTTCACCAATTACCGGCGCGAATGGTGGCACTTCGCTTACAACAGTGCCGATGACGGCGTGGCCTATGATTTTCCGATCGGCCGGCGTTAGCCGCGCTTGTTCAGAGTTTTGGCCACATAGTCGGCGACCCGGCCAAGCGTTTCCGCCTGCGTCCATATCTCCGTGACCGTTTTGTCGGTCGCAGCAGCACTGAGCGCCATGCGCTCGCTGACCGCCTGGCGTACCTGCATCTTGGTCTGCGCGAATGTCCGCGGCGCCAGCGCCGCATAGAATTCCGCCGCCGCCTGCGCGCGCGGCATCAACGCCTCCGGCTCGACCGCCTCGTCGATCCAGCCTTTCTGCAAGGCGGCGTCGGTCGGATAGGTGGCGCCGGTCAGCGCGAACTCCGGCAGGTGACGCGGCGGCACCGCGAAGCGCACCACCTCGAAGGCCAGCGCCGGCAGCGGCACGCCGACCAGCATTTCGGTGATGCCGATGCGGCCGGGGCCCGCCGCCATGATGCGGCGGTCGGCGCAAGCGGCGAGCACCGCGCCGCCGGCCATTGCGTGCCCGT
>JAUSBQ010000392.1 GCA_030651965.1 Pseudolabrys sp.
AGCCGCTCGATGTCGGCCATGGCAGCGACCAGCCGTTCCCGCTCGCCTGGCCGCAGCGGCGACAGCATCGACTGCGCGAGATCGTCGGACAGGGCGTCGTAGGCGGCGAATTCGACTTCGCCCGCTTCAGTCAGGCGTGCCTGACGCGCGCGGCCATCGTCGGCGCTCTTCTCGACACGAATCACGCCCTGCCCTTCAAGCGCGCGCAACAACCGGCTCATATAGCCGGAATCGAGCCCGAGCCTGTCCCGAAGGATGCTGAGGTCAGCGACGCCGGCCATCCCGATCTCGAAGATCACGCGCGCCTCGCCGAGCGGGCGGCCGCGCGACAGGTAGGAATCGTCGAGCGCCCCGATTCGCCGGGCGACAAGCCGGTTGAAGCGCCGTATCTGATCGAGGTCGCCACGGGTCGTTACCTGACTTTAGTCAGGCATTTTTCCGTATGCAAGAGGCAAGTCCCGGATGCAGGGCTAGCCGCGTCCGACGAGCGGCATCTTGGTCGCCATCACGGTCACGGTCAGTGCATTGGCGCTGAGCGGCAGGCTGGCCATGTAAAGGACAGTATCGGCGACGCACTGCACGTCCATCGTGGCCTCTGCCGCGATCGACCCATCGGCCTGCGGCACGCCGACCGTCATCGCGGCGGCCATTTCGGTCAGCGCATTGCCGACGTCGATTTGGCCGCAGGCGATGTCGAAGGGACGGCCGTCGAGCGCCAGCGTCTTGGTGAGGCCGGTGATGGCGTGCTTTGTCGCCGTAGAGGGCACGGAGCCGGGCCGCGGCGTCTGCGAGGAGATCGAGCCGTTGTTGATGATGCGGCCGCCCTGCGGCGACTGGTCCTTCATGATCTTGATGGCCTCCTGCGTACACAGGAACATGCCGGTCAGGTTGGTGGCGACGACCTGCTGCCAGGTCTCATAGGGCAGGTCTTCGATCGGCACCGGCGGCGCGCCCATGCCGGCATTGTTGAACAGCACGTCGAGGCGGCCGTGCGAGGATTTCACCTTGGCGAAGAGGGCGAGTATCGACTCGCGCTTGGACACGTCGGTCGGCACCGCGAGGGCCTGCGCGCCGCCCGCCGCCTTGATCTCGGCCGCGACCGCGTCAAGCGGCTCCGGGCGGCGTCCGGCCAGCACCAAAGTGTAGCCGGCCTTGGCCAGTGCGATGGAGACGGCGCGGCCGACGCCGCTGCCGGCGCCGGTGACGATCGCGATTTTGGCGGACATTGGATTTCCTTCCCTTGTGCCGTGTTCTGGCGTTTCTTTAAGGCCCCCGCATATCAAATAATGCAGGCGCAGACCATCGGCCCTGACGCAGGTGCCGGCTGCATTCGCGGTGAGGGAAGGTCAGCCCGCCATCGCCGATGGGATGTCGATGGGCCGGTAGTCTTCCGGCGATTTCAGCCGGGCGCTGATCTCGGCCGGCGTGGTCGCCTTGCCGAAGCGGAAGCCCTGCATGAAATGAACGCCGGCGGCGCGCAGGAACAGGTGCTGGTCGGCGGTCTCGACGCCTTCGGCGGTGACCTTCATGCCGAGGCCGCGGCCGAGGCTGACCACCGCGTGGACGATGGCCGCGGCGTCGGCGGCCTTCTCGATCGACAGCACGAAGCTGCGGTCGATCTTGAGCTTGTCGAACGGAAAGCGGCGCAGATAGAGCAGGGACGAATAGCCGGTGCCGAAGTCGTCGAGCGCCAGCCGCACGCCGAGCGCCTTGAGCCGCAGCATACCGGCTTCGGCGGTGTCGATATTGCCGAGCAAAACGCTTTCGGTGAGTTCGAGCTCCAGGCGGGCCGGGTCGAATTCGGTCTCGGTGAGGGTACGCTCGACCAGCTCGGCGAAATCGGCGCGACGGAATTGCAGCGGCGAGACGTTCACCGCGACGGTGAGGCCCGGCCATTGCTTGCCGTCGACCAGCGCCTGGCGCAGCACCCAGGCGCCGAGTTCGACGATCAGCCCGGAATGCTCGGCAATGGCGATGAATTCGACCGGTGAGATCTCGCCGCGCGTCGGATGGGTCCAGCGGCACAGAGCCTCGACGCCCATCATGGTGTCGCCGCTCTTGTTGACGATCGGCTGGTACATCAAGCGAAGCTGGTCGTTCTCGATCGCGTCGCGCAGGTCGCCTTCCAAAAGCTTGCGCTTGGACAGGTCGGCATCCATCGCCGCGTCATAGATGCAGGCGCGGTTGCGGCCTTCGTTCTTGGCGCGGTACAGCGCCATGTCGGCGTAGCGCATGATGTCGGCGGAGCCGGCGCAGTCGCGGTCGATGACGGCGATGCCGATCGAGGCGCCGATGACGATGTTCTGCCCGTTGATGTTGTAGGGCGCGCAGATCGCGGTGATCATACGCTGCGCCAGCGCCATCATCTTGACGGTGTCGCCGCCGATCGAGGAAATCACCGCGAATTCGTCGCCGCCGAGCCGGGCAACGAGATCGCCGCCGCGCAACGTATGCGACAGGCGCAAGGTGACATTGCGGATGAGTTCGTCGCCGACCGGGTGGCCGAGCGTGTCATTGACGTCCTTGAAATGGTCGAGGTCGATATAAAACACCGCGGCCGGCGTGCGGCTGGCATGGACTTCGCCGATCACCGCCTCGAGCCGTTCGCCGAAGAAGATGCGGTTGGGCAGGCCGCACAGCGGGTCGTGCATGGCCAGATGCTGCAGCCGCGTCTCGCCGGCGGCGATGGCGACGGCGGTGCGGCGCATATAGCGCAGCACAAAAGCGGCGAGCAGGGCAAAGCCCGCCAGCGCCACGGCGATGAACGGCACGACGCTCTGGACGATCTCGGCGCCCGGCCGTTTCGCCGACCAGGCGAAACGCGCGACCCGTTCGCCGTTCGGGGCGTTGAGCTCATAGACGAAATCGCCTTCCGGCACCGGGCCGGGCTCGATGGCGCGCAGATTGACCAGGCCCAACTGGCTGGCGATGCTGGCGAGCACATTATCATTGATGAACTTCACCGACAGCATGATCGGCGCGTTGATGTCGCTTGAGGCGGCGAGGCCTTCGTCGGAGCCGACTGCGACCGCGGCGATGGCGGCCGGCTGGCCGAGGACGCGGCGGATCGCCACCGCCTGGGCGTGGACGCCAAGCTCGGTTTGGCCAAGGCGGTCGAGCTGGATGGCGCCCGGCAGGGCGGTGCTGCGGCCGCGCATGAAGTCGAGCAGTTCGATCAGTTCCGGACGGGCTTGCGCGTACCAGGCCTGGTCGGCGGCGTGGTGGCCGACCATCGAATAGACCGGGTTGTCCTGGCCATCGAAGACCAGGATGTAGTCGTGCTTGAAATAGGCGGCGAGCCAGGCGCCGGCGCGCTGCTCGGCCCAGACCGGATCGAACTTGCGGCGGATGTTCTCCGTGGCGCTCTGCGAGGAGGCGACGCTGTCGACCTCGCTCAGCACGCGGCGGCCGTAATTGGTGAGCGCCCCGGAGAACAACTGTTTCTCGTGGTCGATCGCGACTTCGTCGGCGCGCTGCGCCGACGACAGGACGGCGACGACGATGCAGACGATGGCGACGGCGACGATGACACCAATCGGGACCACAACGCTCAAGCGCGCGCGATCCCAATTGTTGTACTGCTGCTGCTCGGAAGTGCTTCGGCGAGCGACGGCCGGCAAGATTGATTCCCCTAAATTGCCCTGTTCATTGGGCTTTTCCCGACGGAGGCTAGGGGGAAAAACTTGCCAATCGCTTTCGTTTTACCGCCTTGCTTGGGGCGCAGGCCTACCAACCGGCAATTCGCCGGTCGCCGTTAACGACGGGTAAACGCTGCACGGTGCGAAAACGGCAAAAAACCCCGATGGCGGGGCTTTTCGGCACAACCGAGGGACGACGGCTGCCGCCGTCAGACCGGGCTGCGGTAGGGCGGGCGCGGGATGGCGATGTGGGCGGCGCGCAGTGCGGTCGACCAGCGCTCGCGCAGGTCCTGGAAATAGGGCTCGCCCGGCTCGATGCGGTAATTGACCTCGGACTCGCAAGCGTCGCGGCGCGCCACCATCAGGTCGATCGGCAGACCGACGCCGAGATTGGAGCGCATGGTCGAGTCCATCGAGATCAGGCCGATCTTGAGCGCGTCGTAAATGTCGGTGTCGAAGGAGATGGCGCGGTCGAGCACCGGCTTGCCGTATTTGTGCTCGCCGATCTGGAGATAGGGCGTGTCGGTGGTGCACTCGATGAAGTTGCCGGCCGAGTAGATCATGAACAGGCGCAGGCGGCCGCCCTTGATCTGGCCGCCGAACAGGAAGGCGATGCCGTGATCGACGTCGGCTTCCTCCAGCGCCTTGCCTTCGACCTGCTGGATGGCGCGGATGGCGTTGCCGATGCGCTGCGCCGCCTTGAACATGGTCGGCGCGTTCATCAGCGTTTCGAGTTCGCCGGTGTGCGGGTCTTCGAGGCCCTCGGTGAGCGTCGACAGCACCGACTGGCTGATCGCCAGATTGCCGGCGCTGGCGATCGCCATCACGCGCTCGCCGGGATTGGTGAAGATATGCAGCTTGCGAAAGGTCGAGACGTTGTCGAGCCCGGCATTGGTCCTGGTGTCGGCGA
>JAUSBQ010000412.1 GCA_030651965.1 Pseudolabrys sp.
CTCGCGAAAATCGTCGTGCCGGAGGGTACGCAGGACGTCGCGGTCAATGCGATCATCGCGGTGATGGTCGCCGACGGCGAAGATGCCAAGGCGGCGAGTGCCGCTGCCCCGGCTGCGAAAGCGCCGGAGAAAAAAGCTGACGCCAAGCCCGCCCCATCCTTCGAGACGCGGCCTACGGCCGCTCCTCAGGATGAGGCCAAGAGAAGCCCTCACCCTGAGGAGCCAGCCGTAGCGCCAGCGAAGGCGGGCGTCTCGAAGGGCGAGGGCGGGCGTATCTTTGCTTCCCCGCTCGCCAAGCGTCTGGCCAAGGAAGCCGGCGTCGATCTCTCGCGTGTCACCGGCTCCGGTCCGCATGGCCGCGTCATCGCCCGCGATATCGAAGACGCGAAATCGGGTAAAGGCGCGATGAAGCCCGCCGCGGCGCAAGCGCCCGCTGCCGCCGGTGCGCCGGTTGCCGCCAGCATGAGCGACAAGCAGATCCTCGGCCTTTACGAGGAAGGCTCCTACGAGATGGTGCCGCATGACGGCATGCGCCGCACCATCGCGCAGCGCCTCACCGCGTCGACGCAGACCGTGCCGCATTTCTATCTGACGATGGACTGCAACATCGGCAAGTTGCTCAGCGCGCGCGAGGAGATCAACGCCACCGCGCCGAAGGACAAAGAAGGCAAGCCCGCCTACAAGCTCTCGGTCAACGATTTTGTCATCAAGGCGCTCGCCGTCGCGCTCCAGCGCGTGCCCGAGGCCAACGTGTCGTGGTCGGAAGGCGGCATGCTCAAGCACAAGCATTCCGACATCGGCGTCGCGGTAGCTTTGCCGGGTGGCCTGATTACGCCGATCATCCGCCAGGCCGAGTTGAAATCGCTGTCGGTCATCGCCAATGAAGGCAAGGATCTGATCGCGCGCGCGCGGGCCAAGAAGCTCAAGCCGCAGGAATACCAGGGCGGCACCTCGTCGGTGTCCAACCTCGGCATGTACGGCATCAAGGATTTCACCGCCGTGATCAACCCGCCGCAGTCGACCATTCTCGCGGTCGGCGCCGGCGAAGAACGCGCCATCGTCAAGGACGGTCAGATCGTGGCCGCGCACATCATGAGCGTGACCTTGTCGTGCGATCACCGCTCGGTCGACGGCGCGCTCGGGGCCGAACTGATCGGCGCGTTCAAGAAACTGATCGAAAACCCGGTGATGATGATTGTTTAGTGTCGTCGCCCGCCGTGGCGCGGGCTGACGGGCGAGCAGAAGGCAAGGCCATGGCCGATACCAGTTTCGACGTCCTCATCATCGGCTCCGGCCCCGGCGGTTACATCGCCGCCATCCGCGCCGCCCAGCTTGGGTTCAAGACCGCCGTGGTGGAGCGCGATTTCCTCGGCGGCATCTGCTCGAACTGGGGCTGCATTCCGACCAAGGCGCTGCTGCGTTCGGCGGAAATCTTCCACTACATGCAGCACGCCAAGGATTACGGCCTGTCGGCCGACAATATCTCGTTCGACCCCGCCGCCGTCATCAAGCGCTCGCGCACTGTCGCCGGCCGCATGAATGCCGGCGTCGGCTACCTGCTGAAGAAGAACAAGGTCACCGTGATCTGGGGCGAAGCCACCATCGACGCGCCCGGCAAGGTCACCGTGAAAGCCTCCAAGACCGAGGCGCCGAAGGGCAGCGCCGGTCCCGGCAGCTACACGGCGAAACACATCATCGTTGCCACCGGCGCGCGGCCGCGCGTGCTGCCGGGTCTCGAGCCGGACAAGAAGCTGGTCTGGACTTACTTTGAGGCGATGAATCCCGACAAGATGCCGAAGTCGCTGCTGGTCGTCGGTTCCGGCGCCATCGGCATCGAGTTCGCCTCGTTCTACCGCACCATGGGCGCCGAGGTGACCGTGGTCGAAGTGCTGCCGCAGATCCTGCCGGTCGAGGATGCCGAGATCGCGGCGTTTGCCCGCAAGCAGTTCGAGAAGCAGGGCTTCAAGATCATCGCCAACGCCAAGGTCACCAAGCTCGACAAGAAGACCGACAGCGTCATCGCCACGATCGACGAGGGTGGCAAGACGCAACAGATCACCGTCGACCGCGTCATCGCCGCTGTCGGCGTCGTCGGCAATATCGAGAACATCGGCCTGGAAAAGCTCGGCGTCAAAATCGAACGCGGCCTCGTCAAGGTCGACGAATTCAACAAGACCAACGTGCCCGGTATCTACGCCATCGGCGACGTCTGCGGTCCGCCGATGCTGGCGCACAAGGCCGAACACGAGGGCGCCATCTGCGTCGAGGCAATCAAGGGTCTGCATCCGCACCCGATGGACAAGCTCATGATCCCCGGCTGCACCTATTGCACGCCGCAGGTCGCCTCGGTCGGCCTCACTGAAGCCGCCGCCAAGGCCAAAGGCCTCGATATCCGCGTCGGCAAATTCCCGTTCATCGGCAACGGCAAGGCGATCGCGCTCGGCGAAGAACAGGGCATGGTCAAGGTTATCTTCGACAAGAAGACCGGCCAGTTGCTGGGCGCGCATCTCGTCGGGGCCGAAGTCACCGAGTTGATTCAAGGGTTTGTCGTCGCGATGAATCTGGAGACGACCGAAGAAGAACTGATGCACACCATCTTCCCGCATCCGACTTTGTCGGAGACGATGAAGGAAGCTGTGCTCGATGCCTATGGACGTGTGTTGAATATGTAATTTCACCATCATGGCCGGGCATAGTCGTTCGAAGAACGGCGTTCTACAGAACGCCTGTGTCCCGGCCATCCACGTCTTGCTTGATTGTTCGAGGCCAAGACGTGGATACCCGGCATAAAGCCGGGCATGACGACGAGGGAGAAACGCCATGGCCAAATTCGATTCGATCCTCGGCACCGTCGGCAATACGCCGGTCGTGCGCATCAACAAGCTTGGGCCGAAAGGCATCAATCTCTACGTCAAGATCGAAGCCTTCAATCCGCTCGGTTCGGTCAAGGACCGGCTGGCGCTCGGCATCATCGAAGCCGCCGAGAAGTCCGGCGCGTTGAAACCGGGCCAGACCGTGGTCGAAGGCACGTCCGGCAATACCGGCATCGGATTGGCCATGGTTTGCGCCGCCAAAGGCTATCCGCTGGTGCTGACCATGGCGGAAAGCTTCTCGGTCGAGCGCCGCAAACTGATGCGTTTCCTCGGCGCCAAGGTGGTGCTGACGCCGGCCTCCGAAGGCGGCATCGGCATGGTCAACAAGGCGGCAGAACTCGCCAAGGCCAATGGCTGGTTCCTGACGCGGCAGTTCGAGAACGAAGCCAATCCCGA
>JAUSBQ010000113.1 GCA_030651965.1 Pseudolabrys sp.
GTGAGCCCCGCCAGGCCGGCGCCAATGACGCAGACGTCGACGTCCAGGTCGTATTCCAGGCGCTCGCGCGAGGGGGTTGCAACCCGCGTCGCCTCGTACCAGGTCGGCGCTGTGGTATTGTCGTCCGTCATACCGTTCCGTCACTCGCGCCAAACGTGGCAAGCTTCCTGCTAGAAGCTGCATGCTAGTCTGCCGAAGATTCGAAATCCCCTAGCATCTGGCCCTTCCTACACGCGAATCGCACCATGCGCCGACTTTTGCTGCTCAGGCACGCCAAGACCGAACTCGCCGAACCGGGCGGCGACGACCTCGCCCGCGCGCTGGTGGAACGCGGCCGCAAGGAGGCCGCCCAGATCGGCGCCTATATGGCCAGCCACGCCTTACTACCCGACCGCGTCCTCGTGTCGCCGGCGGTGCGCTGCCAGGAAACCTGGAAGCTGCTCGCGCAGGCGATGCGGGCTCCCGCGGAGCGCAAACCGGCGGTTGCGACTCTGGAGCAGATCTACGACGCCGCGCCGGAAGACCTTGCCGGGGCCATCCTCGAGACGGAGGCGCAAGTCGGCGCGCTCATGATCGTCGGCCACAATCCCGGCCTGCATGAGGTGGCGCTGAGCCTGATCGCCTCCGGCAGCATCGACACCCGCGAAGCCTTGCGCGAAAAGCTGCCGCCGGCAGGCCTGATCGTCATCGACTTCGCCTATGATGACTGGCGCAAACTGCATCCGCAGTCCGGAAGGCTCGAGCGTTTCGTCACGCCGAGATCGCTCGACCCCGCGTCACGGTAGCGCATCATCCCGAAACCCCAATTCATGGCATGATGCCTGAAGGCGCGCTGGGTCCAGGGGGAGCATGCCATGTACAAAAAGATCATCGTGCCGATCGATCTGGCCGACACCGATCTCGCCAAGCCGGCGATCGAAACCGCCGTCGAAATGGCGCGCGCGTCCGGCGGCTCGGTCAGGCTCGTCAATGTGCAGCCGCTGACGCCGGTGATGCTGGCCGAATATGTGCCGGCGGATTTCGAGGCGCAGCAACAGCGCTCGTCCCAAGAGGCACTCGGCATCATCGCCGGCGAATGCGGCCTCGGGCCTGCGCAGGTGTCATTTTCGGTGCGTCAAGGCGGCATCTATCACGAGGTGCTGGAAGAGGCCAAAGCTATCGACGCCGATCTGATCGTGATGAGTTCGCACCGCCCGGCGATGCGCACATACTTCCTCGGCTCCAACGCCGGGCATGTCGTGCGTTACGCCAAATGCTCGGTGCTGGTGGTGCGCAACAAGAGTTAGGTTTTGGCTTAGGTCTTCGGCAGCAGAAGCTGCGGCAGCGCATCGGGACGATAGACGCCCGGCATGTTGCGGCGAAAGTAGCCGCCGGTCTGCCAGACAAACAGCGCCAGAAACGCGGCAACGAAAGCGGCGGCGGCCAGTCCGTGATCGAGCAGAGCCAGCACGATCAGATAGGCCAGTCCGAGCGAAATGCCGAAGAACACCGTAAGCCCCGGCCAATACCGCAGCGGCGCGCTGCCTTGTTCGTAAGTTGCCGGCGACCCGGCCTCGGCCAGACGGCGGTGCAGCGCAGTCACGAATGCCGCATAGGGTTTGTCCAGCCGCTCCTGCTCCACCATGCTTTTCCACGAACTTGAGATGAGCGAGAGTTTCGGCATGCCGTCGGCCCAGATTTCGGTCTGATAGCGCTGCATCTGCATCCCGATCGGCTTGAACGACAGCCGCACGCGGCGCACATCGCGGTACGGAACTCGTCCCGCTCTGCGGCCGACTTCCCAGGCAAGCCCGGCCGGCGTCAGCCGGAACGACCACGGCGCGCCGAGCAGCGACGGGCGGTAGGTGTAGACAAGCTCGTCGGCGGATGGGGTGTCATCGGTGTCGGTCATTGATGTCGTCTACATGACAATGCCGCATTTGCCCAGGAAATCAGCAGTATCGCAGCGTTAACCATGATCGAGTCGAACGCCGGCTTTGGCTTGCGGCACTGATTGCGAGTGTTCCAATTGTTAAAGGTATATAATATCTTAATAGCGCGGATGTGACATTAACGAGCGTATTGTCAGGCGTTGGGTTTGGAGAGTTGGACATGGCTAAGTTGTCGGATATTTTTGGTCGCCGGCCGGAGCTCGGCGCCGAAAAATTCACGCCGAACCCGCCCGCCGCGACCGGCCACGAGCAACCCAACCGGCCGATGACTTTCGAGAACTTTTCCGACGTCGGCTCGCGCATGGGCGAGGAAAACGAAGCCCTGCGCAACCTCTTGAGCGATACCGGCCGCAAGATCGGCGAACTCGACGAACTCAAGGAAGCTTTCGAGAAGATCGTCGCGCCGTTCAATTCGACCTTGCGCGCGCTAGAAGTCGAAAAATCGCAGACGCTCGGCCTGTCCGGCATGCTGGCGGAATCGCGCTCCTCCTACGACACGTTGCGCACCGAATTCTACCAGATCGAGCGCAAGGCAACCGCGCTGGAAAGCGAAGCCGAGAAGCTGCGCGAAGACCTCGAACTCGCCCGCGAGTCGAACCGCGGCCTTGAGAGCACGCGCATCGAACTGCTCGACGGCATCTCCGCCCGCGCCGTGCAGATTTCGGAACTCGAGCGCCAGTTGGCGCAGGAGACATCGCAGCGCCGCTCGCTCGGCGAAGCCCGCCGCACCGCGCAGGACCAGTTGGACGCCGCCGAGAAACGCATCGTCGAACTGGAAGGCGAACTCGCCGCCGCGCGCGAAAAGCTGGCGTTGCTCGACGACGAGAAGCGTTCGCTCCAGGCCGGCATCGACCAGGCGCTCAACGAAACCGCCCGCCTCACCCGCCGCTTGACCGAATCCGAAAACACCTTGACCGCGACCCGCGCCCAGCTCGGCAAGGTCGAGGCGAGCTTCGCCGAGGCTTATGCCGAACGCGGCCGCCTCTCCTCCGCGCTCGACGAATCCAAGGAACAGCATCAGGCCGAACGCAACAGCCTGAACATGCGGCTCGACGCGCTGGTGTCGCGCGCCGCCACCGCCGAGCGCCTGCTCGCCGAAGCGCGGCAGAACCTGCTCGCCCGCACCGAGGAAGTGCGCGCCTTCGACCGCAAGTCGGTGGAAGCCACCATCTCGCGCAACAACGCCGAAAAGCGCCTGGCGCAGATCGAAGCCTCGCACGAGCAGCGCGAACGACAGATCAAGGATCTCGAACAGGCGCGCGTCGCGCTGACCGAGCGCAACAACGCCATGACCAAGACGCTGAAGGCGCGCGAGACCGCGCTCGCCCGCGCCGACGAGAAGATCGCCGCGTTGACCGAGCGCAACGGCCATCTCGAAGCCGACGTGCAGGTCAGCCGCACCAACATCGAAAAGCGCGTCGAGGACTTGAACTCGGCGTTGCAGCGCGAGCGCATGGAACGCGCCGTGGTCGAAGGCGCCCTGGAAGCCGCGCGCAAGGACAATTCGCGGCTGCAAAGCGAAGTCGCCGCCTTGCGCTCGACGCTGCGCCGCGGCGCGCCGCTCATCGAAGCGCCGGAACCGCAGCCCGTCGCCGTCGAGGAAGAGCCGCTCGAAATGGAAATCAAACTTAAATAGAGAGAAGTTCCATTTAGCGGCGCGGATTTACCTGCGCCGCTGCGTCACACTCAAAACCTTTGTCATTTTTGGAACGCGGGGCGCAGGTCCCGCGTTCTTTCTTTATGTGGCGCGACACGCGCCGCTTCAACGTATTGCTTTTTAAAACCCGCACCCAGGAGGATTTATCCATGATGAAACGCACATTGACCGCCGCTGCGCTGGCAACCGTGCTGGCCGCCCCGGCCTTCGCACAGACGGCCACGTCGCCCGCCGTGACTTCGCCCACGGCCGCCCAGAGTTCCATGCCTTCGGCCTCGGCCACCACTGGCGGCACCTTCGTGCAGAGCCAGCAGGCCAGCGATTGGCGCGGTTCCAAGCTAATCGGCGCCACCGTGTACGGTTCCGATAATTCGTCGATCGGCGAAGTCAACGATCTGGTGCTCGCCAGCGACGGCAAGGTCACCGGCGTCGTGATCGGCGTCGGCGGGTTCCTCGGCGTCGGCGAGAAGAACGTCGCCGTGCCGTTCGAGAAACTGAACGTGACGCGCAAGGCCGACAGCGCCGCGATCGACAAGATCATGGTCAGCTTCACCAAGGACGAGCTGAAGAACGCGCCGACCTTCGCCTATTACGACCCGGCGCCGCGCGCGGCGACCACCGGTGCGGGCTCGGCCCGGCCGACCGGCACCGCGCCGATGGGCGCCACCGCGCCGGTTGGCGGTCCGGGGACGACCCCGAGCGCGCCGGCCAAGTAAGCCGTTAGTAACGGCGACGACTTACCGAAGATACGCGGCGCCCGGCCTCACCGCTGGGCGCCGTTTTTTCATGCCTGCCCCGCCGCGCTCCGATGTGACATTGCAGGTCCAGATGCCTATATCTTTGGCATGAGCAAAATTTTCTGGATCACACCCCTGTTCGCCCTGCTCGCCGTGTCGCTGTGGTTTGCCGGCACAACTTGGAGCCATTTCGACGGCGCCGATTTCGAGATTCCGTTCTACGGCTATATGGCGATCGGTGGCGGCGTGCTGATGTCACTGCTGGTCGGCGGCGGGCTGATGGCTTTGGTGTTCTATTCGAGCCGGCACGGCTACGACGACCTGAGCGGCGGCGACGGCGGCAATTCCGACGCGCCCAAATCAGACGCAGCTACGTCCGACTTGCCCAAGGCCTGACTTTAGCGCGCTTTTGGAAAGACTGTCCGCGCCAGAGCCCGGTATCGCGGCGGGCGCGAAACGGCTATGAATCCGCGCCAGCCACTGGCGCAGGATGACACCCATGAACAAATCGCTGTCGCAGGAACAGTTCGGCAAGAACTCCGCGCATTATCTGACCTCGACGCCGCACGCGACCGGCAAAAGTCTGCAACGCCTCGTCGACCTCACCGCCCCGAAAAAATCCTGGCGCGTGCTCGACATCGCCACCGGCGGCGGCCACGTCGCCTATAGTTTTGCGCCGCATGTCGCGCGCGTCTGGGCGACCGACATCACCCAGGAAATGCTCGACATGGTGAAGCTGGAAGCCGCCAAGCGCGGGCTCGGCAATTTGCGCACCACCTATGCCAAGGCCGAGGCGCTGCCGTTCGAGGACGAGAGCTTCGACCTCGTCACCTGCCGCATCGCGCCGCATCATTTCGATTCGATCCCCGATTTTCTCGCCGAGGCGCACCGCGTGCTTAAACCGAGCGCGACGCTGGCGGTGGTCGACAATGTCGTGCCGGCCGGCTCGGTCGGCGACTACATCAACGCCTTCGAGCGGCTGCGCGACCCGAGCCATCTGCGCGCCTGGACGATGGAGGAATGGCGCGCGGCGATCAAAGCCGCCGGCTTCGCCATCGGCCATGAAGAGCAATTGTTCAAGCCGATGCAGTTCAAGAGCTGGGCGGCGCGCTACGACGACGTGATGAAGCGGCTCTTGAACGCGATGCTGACGCAGACGACATCCGAGGTGAAGGCATTTCTGGAGCCTACGGGCGAAGGCGACGACCTAACGTTCCGGCTGTGCGAAGGATTGTTTATCGCGAAGAAAAGCTAGTTCGTAGCCCGGGTGAAGCGCAGCGCAACCCGGGGTGATCGACCGATCCGACCCGGGTTTCGCTCCACCCGGGCTACAAGCAGGTCGGCCACAAGCGTGGTGACGAATAAAAAACGCCGGCGCCGAATTCAATCGGCGCCAGCGTTTCTATTGAGAAAACGAAGTCGCGCGGAACGCGCTTACTTCTTCGCCATCGTCTTGCGGTGAGCTTTGCGCACCGGCGCGGCGCCGGCTTCCCAATGCGGGTTGTTGTTGTAGGCTTCGTTGACCAGCCAGCCGCCGACGATCGGCACCACGCAGGAGCCGACCAGCACATGGCCTTCGCGCATCGTAAGCGGACGGTTGACGACGACGGTCGCAACCATCGGCGAGATGGCGGCGCAGCCCATCGTTGTGACGGTGTAGGCGCCGAGCTGGGTGAAGTGGCGGCCGTTCTGCCACTTCCACTTCCAGTCATTGAGCGCGAAATATGCCGCCGTCGAGGCAATGCCCGCGCCGATGGCGACGGCTTTGATGCGCTTGTCGACATGACGGCGTCCGCCGGCGTCGGCGGTCTGCGTCGACAACGCAAAGGCCGCAACCACGGCGGCGGCCAGCGCAAAACTACGTTTCATCGAAAGTTCTCCCGGGAGTCCATGAATTTGTGAATCGCGGCACCTTTGTCCGCCGCTTCGTCTGGCAAGTCGAGCCGGCGAAACCGGCCGGGCACGGGTTATTCACAAGGCAAGACTTGCCGGGTGCGTTTGCCAAGGCGCGCGCCAACAGCTTGCGCGCAGGCCGCGCGATTTTCGCCAAGACATTGACAGACCGAGGCATTTTCCGACCGGCGGCCGAAGGCGTTAACGAGCCGTTAACCACGCCCGTTCACATTCCGTTAGGATACTAGCCAATGTGATTCGGCGTCGCTTCGGCCGGGCGGATCGGCGATTAAAGGGATCACGTTTATGAGCAAATTTGGGGGCCTCTTCGCCCGCAAGCCGAGCAGCGCGTTCGACCGTCTGGCGCAGCCGTCGCCGACCGGGACGACGGTGCCGGAAAACCCGCTGGAGCTTGACGAGGAGCTGTTCTCCGCCCTCGGCGCCCAGATCGGCGGCGACAACGAAACCCTGCGCAACCTTCTGCTCGACGCCAACGCCAAGATCGGCGAGCTCGACGCCATCAAGGCCGCGGTCGGCAAGCTCGCCGATCCGGTCAGCAAGACATTGCGCGCCTATGAGGCGGAGAAGTCCGAAAAGCTCAGCCTGCAAACCGTGCTCAACAATACGCGCACCGCCTACGGCAAGCTGCGCAACGAGATCGCCGAAGTCGAGAAGAAGGCGGCGGCGTTCGAGCAGGAATGCGGCGCACTGCGCCAGGAGCTGACCACGACGCAGAGCGTGCTGCGCACCGTCGAAGCAACCAAGGCCGAGATCGCCATCGATATCGCCGCCCGCCGCGCCCAGATCGCCGACCTCGAAGGCCGCCTGACGCAGGAGACCGGTGAGAGCCACGCGCTGCGCGAGGAAGGCCGCCGGCTCGACGAACGCCTGACCGCCATGAACAAGCGCGTCATCGCGCTGGAATCCGACCTCAACGCGGCGCGCCAGCGGCTGTTGATGGCCGACGACGAGAAGCGCGCGCAACAGGCCACGCTCGACAAGATGAGTTCGGATGCCGCCCGCCTGTCGCGCAAACTTTCCGAGACCGAAGCCAGCCTCAGCGCCACGCAAGGCCGCCTGCGCCATGTCGAAGGCAACTTCGCGGAAATGAACAACGAACGCGCCCGCCTGGTCAGCGCGCTCGACGAGAGCAACGAACGCCACGACCACGAACTGACCAGCCAGCGCATGCGCTTCGACGCGCTCCAGGCCCGCACCGCCGCCACCGACAATCTGCTCGGCGAAGCGCGCGAACATCTGCTCGCCCGCGCCGAGGAAATCCGCGACTTCGACCGCAGGCTCAACGAGGTCAGCAACGAGCGCGACAGCCTCCAGGCCCGCGTCGCCGATCTCGAAGCCGACCGCATCCGCCGCGAATCCGAGATCAAGGAAATGGATCACGCGCGCTCGACCTTGATGGAACGCGGCGGCGCGCTGACCCGCGCCTACACCGCCAAGGAAGCAGCCCTTGCCCGCGCCGAGGACTCCATCGCCGCGCTCCAGGCGCAGCTCGACGCGCAGATGCGCGAACGCGCCAACGACAACATGCTGGCCGAACAGGCGATCGAAGAACTCAAGGCCGCCCTGCAACGCGAGAAGCTCGACCGCGCCGTGGTCGAAGGCGCGCTCGAGGCCGGCCGCAAGGACTTCGCCCGCGTCATGCGCGAGGTGATGAGCCTGCAACGCATCCAGCAGGCAGCCGAGGAACCGGCCCCGTTGAGCGCCGCCAACGCGGCGTAATTCCTTCAAGCAGGCCGAAATACCGCATCGCCGGGCTTAAAAAACCCGGCGATTTTTCTTTGGGGAACGCGCCGGCGCCGGCGCCGGCCGTTTGATTTACCGCAAGGTGAGCGCGGCCCGGTGCGCCTAAAATACTACCATGATGAGCCAGTCTCTCGCCCTCGCCGAACGCAATGTGCCGCGCTACACGTCCTATCCGTCGGCGCCGCATTTCTCAGGCCAGCTCGGACCCGACACCTACCGCAGCTGGCTCGCCGCGCTGCCGCGCGCCGCGCGCGTTTCGCTGTATATCCATGTGCCGTTCTGCACCGAGCTTTGCCACTATTGCGGCTGCAACACCCGCGCCGTGCGCAAGCGCGGGCCGATCGACGCCTATGCCGAGCATCTGCTGGAGGAGCTCGCGCTGATCGGCGACCTCAACGGCGCGCGGCTGACGCATATCCATTGGGGCGGCGGCACGCCGTCGATCCTCGGCCCGCAATGGCTGGAAACCGTCTCCGGCGCGATTGCCTCACGCTTCGATCTGAGCGCGCTGAAGGAACACGCCATCGAACTCGATCCGCGCCGCATGGATCAACCGCTGGTGCGCACGCTCAAAGCCATCGGCATCAACCGCGCCAGCCTCGGCATGCAGGATGCCTCGCCGCATGTGCAGCACGCCATCGGCCGGGTGCAGCCTTTCGAGCAGGTCGAGCGCGCCGCCACCTGGCTGCGCGAGGCGGGCATCGAAAACCTCAATCTCGATCTGATGTACGGCCTGCCGCAGCAGACCGGGCGCGACGTCGCGCGCAGCGCTGAACTGGCCGCATCGCTCCATCCGCAGCGGCTGGCGTTGTTCGGCTACGCGCACGTGCCGTGGTTCAAGACGCATCAGCGCCTCATCGATACCGCGACTTTGCCCGGCGCGGCCGAGCGCATCGAGCAGGCCGCGATAGCCGCCGAAACGCTGGCGAGCTTCGGCTACCGGCCGGTCGGGCTCGACCACTTCGCGCTGCCGAGCGACGAACTGTGCGTCGCCGCGCGAGAAGGCCGGTTGCACCGGAATTTCCAAGGCTACACCACCGACGACGCCGACGCGCTGATCGGCATCGGCGCATCCTCGATCGGCAAACTGCCGCAAGGCTTCGTGCAGAACGCGCCGGACATGGGACATTATGCGCGCTGCATCGACGCCGGGCAGTTCGCCACGGTGAAGGGGCTGGCCTTGAGCGACGACGACCGCCTGCGGGCGGCGATCATCGAGCGGCTGATGTGCGACCTGGCGCTCGACCTCGATGCGTTTGGCGGCGCGGCGCGCTTTGCGGCCGAACTCGAAACGCTGCGAGAGCTGGCGGCGCAAGGCCTGCTGACCATCGACGGCGCGAAGATCACGATCTCCGAGGCCGGCCGGCCCTATATCCGCATAGCGGCGGCGGCCTTCGACAGCTACCTCACCGCCAGCCAAAAGCGGCATTCGGTGGCGGTTTAATTATTCACGGAAATTACCGCTTCGCCCGCGTCAACGCATCGGCGTTCGGGCAGAAGGCCGGCGGCGTGGCGATCTTCTTCGGCGCACGCGCGATCCAATCGCTGCACACCTGTTCGGCATCGCAGCGCTGGCAGGCATCGACCATCTGCGCCAGCAGCGACACGCCGGTGGGCCAAGTTGCCGGACTTGCTGCCGCCTGCGGCTGTGCCGGAACAACGCTCAGCCGGGCGCTCATTTCGGCCAGATTGCGGGCCGGATAGAGGGGCGCGGCGGCGGTGCCGGTTTTTTTGAGTGGCGCGTTCATCATTGCAAATTGCACCAAACCAGCCCGCGCCGCATTGATTTGGCGCAATGGAGACTGATACCACCCCGCAACCTTTCCGCGAGCCGGAACTCAAAGAAGGGCCGCCCTTCTCGAGGCGGCCCTTCCATTGTCGAAACCGTGGCCCGATTGCGCGAGGCCTACATTGCCTCACGCCGTGACCCAGCCGACCTTTTCAGATCAGCTGCACTGAACCCCAGCAGAGGCGAGGACCCAGTTCACGAATGCCGGCGACCGCGGCGATAGACAATGAGACACTGGATCACCTCCTTTCGGTTGTTGATGGACCGCAACAATATAGACCCGGCGCGGAGATTCGGAAGGGGGATTTTGGGCTTCCGGGCGGGACCTGCCGCCTGCGGCCGTATTGACCTTGCAGGGGTGGCAACTCACTCTGGCGCAAGATCCTCTGACGTATGAGCCTGACCATGCCCGCTGGCACCGTCACCCGTTGTCTGATCGCCTTCGCCGTGGCCGCGGCGGCAGCCCCTGTCGCCATCGCCGCCGACGATCCACTGCCTCGCATCGTGGCCCCCAAGGACGGCGCCAGCATCTGCTACCAGCGCCTTTACGATGCCGCCCATCTTCGCCGCAATCCGCGTCAGCAAACGACCGCGGCGTTGCTGTCGTTCAAATATGAAGGCGCCGACGGCGGGCACATCGAGCGCATCATACTGACGCGGCGCGACCGTCAGCCGGTGTTGTACATCGCCGGCTCCTGCGTGTGGAGCGAGACGGCGAATATCGACACCTCCGGCCGCCGCATGATCAGAAGCTTCGTCAAGAATGCAGGTTATGGCTGCATTGCCCTCACCGGCCCCGGTTCAGCCGAGGAAGGCGGCGTTCTGATGATCGACCTTGCCGCCGACGGCAAGGCGCTGACGCTCCATCTCGACAGCCCGATCTATGCCATGCGCGGCGAGGACAAACGCGGGGTCGGAGAATACGTCAAGCTTGGGCTTGAGGATCGCGTGTTCCGGTTGACGCGCACCGATGCCGCGGCCTGCCGCGCGCTGGAAGAGAACCTGCCGGACCTGCCGTAAGGCGTGGCTAGCGTACCAACTCCCGCATCGCTCTATCCAACCCGTCCAGCGTCAGCGGATACATCCGCCCGCCCATCAGTTGCCTCACCATCTGGATCGAATGCGTGAAGCCCCATTCGCGCTCGGGCGTCGGATTGAGCCACACCGCCGCCGGATAGGTGCGCAGCACGCGCTCCATCCAGGTCGCGCCCGCCTCCTCGTTGTAGTGCTCGACCGAGCCGCCCGGCGCTGAAATCTCGTAAGGCGACATCGAAGCATCGCCGACGAACACCACTTTGTAGTCATGCGGATAGGTGTGCATCACGTCGAAGGTCGGCGTGGTCGCCTGAAAGCGGCGGCGGTTTTCCTTCCACACTTTCTCGTACAGGCAATTGTGGAAGTAGAAATGCTCCATGTGCTTGAACTCGGTGCGCGCCGCCGAGAACAGTTCCTCGGTCGCCTTGATGTGCCAGTCCATCGAGCCGCCAATGTCGAAGAACAGCAGCACCTTCACCGCGTTGTGCCGCTCCGGGCGCATCTGGATATCGAGATAGCCCTTGTGCGCGGTGCCCTTGATGGTGCCGTCGAGATCGAGCTCGTCGGGCGCCCCGGTGCGGGCGAATTTGCGCAGACGGCGCAGCGCCACCTTGATGTTGCGGGTGCCGAGTTCGACCTCGTCGTCGAGGTCCTTGAACTCGCGCTTGTCCCAGACCTTGACCGCGCGTTTATGCGTGCTCTCGCCGCCGATGCGGATGCCTTCGGGATTGTAACCGCCATTGCCGAACGGCGAGGTGCCGCCGGTGCCGATCCATTTCGAGCCGCCCTGGTGGCGGCCCTTCTGTTCGGCGAGGCGCTGCTTCAACGTCTCCAAGAGTTTGTCGAGGCCGCCGAGCGCCTCGATCTGCTTCTTCTCCTCCTCGGTGAGGAACTTGTCGGCGAGCTTCTTGAGCCACTCGGCCGGAATCTCGGCCTCGACGGCGTCGCCGAGCATTTCCAGGCCCTTGAACACGGTGCCGAAGACGCGGTCGAACTTGTCGATGTTGCGCTCGTCCTTCACCAGTGTGGCGCGCGCCAGATAATAGAAATCCTCGACCCGGCGCGAGGCGAGATCGGCCTGCATCGCTTCCATCAGCGTCAGATATTCGCGTAAGGACACCGGCACACCGGCGGCCTTCAAATCGTGGAAGAAATTGACGAACATTTGTTAACTCTTGCGTTAACTCTTTCCAGCCGGGGAAGCGACGATCCGTCGCGGGGGCGGTCAACCCAGCGGAAACCTCTCTACGCAAATGTCAGGCTCCCAGTCCAGCCGGTCAAGTCCGCATGATAAGCGTCCTGTTTCTTGAAGATCTCGGCCTGATGCTCGACGCGGTGTCGAGCGGCAGTTCGACCGTCGCCGCGCGCCTGCGGCCGCTGGTGGCGAAAGCCGAACAGGGCGCGGACGCGCCCAGCGTCGCCGTGTTCCAGGGGGCCGACGCGGTGGAACAGGCCGCCGCCGACTGGCAAGCAATCGAGCACGCCGGCGGGGCGACGACGCCGTTTCAGACCTTCGCAATGGCGCGGGCAGTGGCGGATGCGCACAGCCGCCGCGGCGAAATCCCGCGCATCGCCGTGGTCCGGCACGATGGCCGTCCGGTGGTCATCTTTCCGACGGTGCTGGTCAAACGCTTCGGCCTCACGGTTGCGCGCTTCCTCGGCGATCCGCTGATCCAGTATGGCGACGTGTTGTGCGAACCGGGAACCGGTAAACGCGATCTCGCCGCCGCATGGCAGGCGGCGGCCGACCCGGCGGCGGCGCACGCGATCCATCTGCGCAAGGTGCGCGCCGACGCGCGCATCGCCCCGTTGCTCAAGGATAAAGCCACGGCATCGAACCGCGACGAGGCGCCGTTCCTCGATACTGGGCACGCATCCGACGGCGCCCATGAGGAGCCGCGCAAGCTGCGGCACTGCCGCCGCAAGCTCAGCGGTCTCGGCACGCTGCGGCTCGACGTGACGCAAGGCGACGACGCGCGCCGTCATCTGCGCGACGCGCTGGCGATCAAGCGCGCCTGGCTTGCGGCCCGGCGTTGGCCCAGCAGCGTGATCGGCGACGGCGATTGGGAAGAAGCTTTGGCGCAGCTTGCCGGTCACGGCGGCGGCATGCGCCTGCGGGTCGCGGTGCTTCATGTCGCCGACCGGCCGGCGGCCTACGAGGTCGCCTTCACCATCGGCGATCGCTGGTATGCCTTCATCGGTGCCATCGTCGAGGATTTCGCCCGCCACAGCCCCGGGCGCGTGCAGGTCGCCGACACGATTCACTATTGCCGCGCCAACGGCTTTGCCCTTTACGACCTGCTGGCACCGGCGGACGATGTGAAGCGCGGCTATTGCAGCAGCGCGGTCGAAGTCACCGATTATATCCGCGCGCTGCGGCCCAGCGGCTATCTGCTGTCCGCCGCGGTGCAGGCGTCGCCCGCCGCCAAGACATTGTTCGTCCGCCTGCCCGCGGGCCTGCGCAAGCCGATCCTCAAGCTCGCCGGACGCTGACGGAACTGTCGACCGGCCCGCAAGTTCCCCCTATTCCGGCGGCGGGGAAAAGGCTAATCAGGACCCAATAAAAAACGAAGCGGCCGGGGGATTCATACGTGACGTTGCGCGACCGCGCCCGCTGGGCGCTTGCCGGTCTTTTGTCGGTGACGATCCTGGTCGCACCGGCGATCTGGAATCGCTTCCCCCTGCTGCAATACGACACCGGCGGCTATCTGGCGCGCTGGTACGAAGGCACGTTGGTGCCGAGCCGCGCCGTGGTCTACGGCCTACTGCTCAATCTCGGCGTGCCGCTGTCGTTCTGGCCGGTGCTGATCGTCCAGGCGGCGCTGACCGTGTGGATCGTCGCTTTGATGCTGCGCGTGCATGGCTTCCACGGCCGGCCATGGCTCATGCTCGGCGTCATCGCCGCTTTGTCGGTATTCACCACGCTGCCCTGGCTGACCGCGATCCTGCTCACCGATATTTTCTGCGGCCTCGGCGTGCTGGCGCTCTATCTGCTGCTGATGCGCGGCGACGATCTCTCCCGCGGCGAACGCTACGGGCTGATCGGGCTCGGCGCGCTATCGGCGGCGACGCATAGCGCCACCATCGCGGTGATGGTCGCACTCATCGCCGTCGCCGCGCTGTGGTGCGCGATCGACCGCAAACGGCTGCCGACCGCGGCACTTGGCCGTGGCGTCATCGCGCTGCTGCTCGGCGCGGTCATGGTGCTGGCCGCCAATTACGCCGTCGCCCGGAGACTGGCGTGGACGCCGGGCGGATTCGCGCTGTCGTTCGGACGGATGTTGCAGGATGGCATCGTCAATAAATATCTCGACGAGCATTGTCCCGACGCAAGCCTGCAACTATGCGCCTACAAGGACGTGCTGCCGCACGACGCCGATGTCTGGTTCTGGGGCAGCCCGTTGTTCGACCGGCTCGGCCGTTTCGCAGGTTTGGGCAAGGAGATGGAGCACATCGCCGTTCGCAGCCTGATCGAATACCCGGCCTTGCAGATGAAGACGGCGGCGGCCGCCACGGCGCAGCAATTGGTCAATGTGCATACCGGCGAAGGCGTGGTGCATTGGATCTGGCACACTTACTTCATCGTCCACGATTTTACGCCGCAATGGGAGACGGCGATGAAAGCGGCGCGTCAGCAGCAAGCCGAAATTTCCTTCATCGACATCAATCGCCTGCATTACCCGCTGGCGCTTCTGAGCATGGCGCTGCTGCCGGTCATCGTGGTGCTCGCTTTCCGCAAGCGGCTGCCGGGCGAGCTCGGCGAACTGGCCGCATTCTGCGCGCTGGCGCTGCTGGCCAATGCCTTTGTTTGCGGCGCTTTGTCCAATCCGCACGACCGCTATGGCGCCCGCGTTGTCTGGCTCGCCGCTTTCGTCACCGGGCTGGCGCTGCTGCGCCTCTATGAGCAGCGCCGGACGGCGTATGCAGTCGCGGAAGCGCAAGCCCGCGACATTTTGCCAGCCTGACGCCGCCGCGATCATTTGAACCAAACCCCTGCCAGCCGCGTTCACCTCACGGCCCGCTTTATGCATCGCATGGAGCCGGCCTGTTTGGCGCAGTGCCCGGACTGCGCCGTGGGGCTTCGACATGGCGGACATACTTGGCGGCGGCGCTGCGCGCGGTGCGGCGCTGGGCGCCCGTATATCAAACCCGCGCCGCGCGGCTGTGTGGACGCTCGCTTCCATTGGGATGATGCTGCTGCTGCTGGCGCCGGCCATCTGGAACGGCTTTGCGATCATCTTCCCCGACACCGGCGGCTATCTCGACCGGCCGATCCTCGGCACCCTCGGCCTCGGCCGTTCGGCGCTCTACGGCGCCTTTCTCTATCTCGGCGTTCCGTCCCACTTCTGGCTCAACATCGTCCTGCAATCGGCGATGACGGCGTGGCTGATCGTGCTGGCGCTGCGCACCCACGGTCTGGGCGGCAGGCCGTGGCTCGCACTTGGGATCGTCGCTTTCCTGACGGTTGCCACCAGCATGCCGTGGTTCGCCGCGCAGTTGATGCCCGACATTCTGTTCGCGGCGGCGGCGCTGGCGCTGCATCTTTTGATATTTCGCGACAACGCGCTGGCGCACTGGGAGCGCCTCGCGCTCGCCGCGGTGATCGTCTTGGCCATGCCCAGCCATATGGCGGCGGCCGGCATGTGCGTCGGCATTCTGATTGGCGTGGCGCTGCTGACGCGCATCCGCGCGTTCGCTTTGCCCGAAGCGCGGTTGACCTTCGCCGCCGGCGCGGTCACCGCCGGGCTCGTGCTGTGCCCGGTCTCCAACTACGCCATTACCGGCAACTTCGCGCTGACGCCCGGCGGCTCCAGCTTCGTCTTCGGCCGTCTGGTCGAGGATGGCATCGTGCAGCGCTATCTCGACGAGAAATGTCCCGACCCGGCTTTGCGGCTCTGCGCCTTCACCGCCACTTTTCAGTCTGACGCCGACTGGTGGCTGTGGGACGGCAACTCGCCGTTCCGCAAACTCCAGAACTTCGAAGGCAGCGCCGAGGAGAAGGCAATCATTGCCGACACGCTGAAGCTTTATCCGGCGATGCACGTTCTGGCGGCGCTGCGCGCGACGCTCGACCAACTAGCCAGATTCGCCACCGAAATCACCGGCGCCAATAACGAACCGACCATCGCAATGCTCAAGGAGCATACGCCCGCGCTGTTCCCGCAGTTGATGCGGGCGCGCCAGCAGGCGACGCCGTTCGGCATCGCGCCGATCAACGCCCTGCATGTGCCGGTGGCGGCGCTGGCGTTTGTCTGCCTCGGCGCCGCGTTGCTGTTGCGCCGGAGGCTCGGCCTGCCGGACGAACTGGCCGCGCTCGCCGTCACGGTCTTCCTGGCGCTCGCCGCCAATGCCGCCATTTGCGGCGCGTTCTCGCACGCCGTCGACCGCTATCAGAGCCGGCTGGCCTGGCTGGCGGTGCTGGCCGCCGCCATGATCGCGGCATGGCTTTACAGCCGACGATCCCGAACCGCGGCGAATTAACCCGGCGCGCCGATCGCCGGTGCATTCCGCGAGCCGGCATGCGAGTGTGCCGGCGAAGCGGCAAGCGCGGCAACGAGACCGCATCTGAGGGCAACACGGCGAATGGCGGACAGTTTGATTGCGGGTGGCGCCGCGCGCCGCGCGACCTGGTTGCTGGCCGGCGCCGCCATGGTGCTGGTGCTGCTCGCGCCCGCCATCTGGAACGGCTTTCCGATCATCTTTCCCGACACCGGCGGTTATCTCATCGCCGCGATGACCGGCACGCCGATGCTCGGACGCTCGGCGCTTTACGGCCTCTTCCTGTCGGCCGGCATTCCCTTCGCGTTCTGGCCCTGCGTCATCCTGCAATGCGCGCTGGTGGCCTGGCTGTTTGTCGTCACCTTGCGGGTCAACGGACTGGGTGGCCGGCCATGGCTGGCGCTTGCTATCGTCGCGCTGACGACAGTCACGACCAGCCTGCCCTGGTTCGCCGGCCAGTTGATGCCGGACATTCTGTTCGCCGCTGCCGTGCTGGCGCTTTATCTTCTGGCTTTCGCGCAAAACCATCCGGCCGATGACCGACTGGCGCGCTGGGAACGCTACGCGCTGGCCGCCGTGATCGCGGTTGCGGTTCCAAGCCACATGGCGGCGGCCGCGCTGTGCGTCGCCGTCATCGCCGCTTTGTGGCTCTTGAGTTTCATCAAGCAGCTTTCGCTGCCGACGCCGCGCCTGAGCTTCGCCGCCGCCGCGGTCATCGCCGGCATTGCGCTGAGCCTGGTGTCGAACCTGGCGCTGATCGGCAAATTCGGCTTCACGCCCGGCGGCTCGAGCTTCCTGTTCGGCCGCCTGCTCGAAGACGGCATCATCGAACAATATCTCGAAGACAAGTGCCCCGACCCGTCCTTGCGCATCTGCGCCTACCAGGACGAGATCCCCGAACTGGCCGACGACTGGCTGTGGGGCGAAGGCACCGCTTTCTACAAACTCGGCAGTTGGGACGGCTTCGCGGAGGAACAGGGCCGCATCATCCGCGATACGCTGTGGCTCTATCCGCTCGAACACCTGACCACCGCCATTGTCGCCACGCTCGGGCAACTCATCAGCTTCGAGACCGAAGTCAGCATCCACGACAATGAACCGACTTTCCGGACTTTCGCCGATTTGGTGCCCGATCTGGTGCCGGCCTTGATGAGCGCGCGCCAGCAGCACGGCCAGCCGGACGTCGTGCCGCTCAATAAATATTTGTATGTGCCGGTCGGCGCGCTGGCCATTGGCGGGCTCGTTGTCGCCTTGATATTCCGGCGGCGGCTCGCTCTCACGCCGGAAACGGCGGCCTTGTGTTTCACGATCCTGCTGGTGCTTGTGGCCAATGCCGCGATCTGCGGGATATTTTCGCACCCGGTCGACCGCTATCAAAGCCGGCTGGTGCTGCTGGCCCCGTTCGTGGTGGCGATCCTTGCCGCGCAACGCTGGCGCCCCCCGGTGAAAGCCTGATCGCGGCGTGGTAAGAGAGCGCGCCCGCGCATGATCCCGAAAAGTGGGAACCGGTTTTCGGACAAGATCATGCGCAGATAAGACGGAGCCTCCAATGCCCGACGCCGCCGTGCTGCGACAACTGGTGCCGACGGGAACGCTGCGCATCGCGGTTGCCGTCGCGCCCTCGCCCTCGGCGCAGTTTGCAATCAAGGATGGCGACGGCTTCAAGGGTGTCGCCGTCATCCTCGGCGAGGCTCTGGCCAAGAGGCTCGGCGTGCCCTTCACGATCGTGCCGCATGCCGCCTCCGGCGAAATCCAGAATTCCGCCGCCGAGAATAAATGGGACGTCGCCTTCCTGCCGGTCGATGCCGAGCGCAAGAAATTCGTCGACTTCGGCAATGCCTATCATCTGCTGCAAAGCACGTTTCTGGTCGCGCCCGGCTCGACGATGCAATCGGTCAAGGATGCGGACGCGCCCGGAATCGGCATCGGCGGCGTCGCCAACACCGCGACCTTCCGCGCCGCCGTGAAGTCGACGCCACGAGCGACGCATATCGAATTCAAGGGCGTCGACATGGCGACCGCAGCGCTGAACGAAGGCCGGATCGAAGCCATCGCGCTGTCGCGTGAAGCGCTCGGCGGACTTGCGGCAAAAATCCCTGGCTCGCGCGTGCTGCCCGACGCGTTTCTCAATTCGACCACGTCGGTCTGCATCCCGAAGGGAAAGCCTGTGGCGCTGGCTTACGTCACGCAATTCATCGAAGAGGCGAAAGCGTCGGGTCTGGTGCGCAAGGCTTTCGACGAAATGGGGCTGACATCGTCCGTCGTCGCGCCGGCGGGCATGGCGTCGTAAAGCCGGAAATCAAGCCTGCTTCTCCGGCGTGGTCACCACCAGGCCGTCGAGCTCCGCCGTCATCTTGATCTGGCACGACAGCCGCGAATTCGGCCGCACGTCGTAGCCGAAGTCGAGCATGTCTTCTTCCATCGGCGACGGCTCGCCGACCTTGGCGCGCCACTCTTCGGCGACATAGACGTGGCAGGTGGCGCAGGCGCAGGCGCCGCCGCATTCCGCCTCGATGCCGGGAATGCTGTTGCGGATCGCCGCTTCCATCACGGTCGAACCGCTTTCGGCCTCGACCGTGCGCTGGGCGCCGGCTGCATCTATGTAGGTGATTTTGGGCATTGGAAAGACGATCGGCAGGACAATTGCGGGGATGGTGCTGGCGGCTCCTATATCGTCAATCCGCCAACGACGCCACCCTTTGTCATTTCAGCCATCGCGCAGCAGCTCGGCGATCAGCACGCGCGCTTCATCGACGGCCAATGCCAGCCGGTCGATGGTGGCGCTGAGATCCGTGGCGCTAAGCGCTGCCGCCCGCTCGGTGGCATCCGCCGCGCGCGCGACTTCGCCCGCGCCGATGCCGGCGGCGGACCCTTTCAGCGTGTGCGCCAGCGCGCCGACCGCGGCGCCATCGCCATTTCGCATGCGTGCGATCAGCAATGCCGACTGGCGGTCGAATAGCTGGAGCACTTCCTGCTCGAGGCTGCGGTCGCCGAAGGTCATGCGGGCCAGATGGCCCCGGTCGATCGCCGCACCCGGCTCTATCGTCTCGATTGCACTCAGTGCCATGGCGGCTTCCCCGTCTGTCGCCTTTTTCTGTCGCAGCCGAGTGTGCCGCGAGGGCAACCAAAATCCGGTAAATGCCGGGCGCGCCGCGCCGCCGATACGCCGCGGTGGTTAATGCCGGGGTAAGCTGCCGGTCATTCCGGTTGCGCCGGGCGGAACCGGCGCTGCGATATTTCGCCAGCCGGTCGCGGGCGTTACACGAAATCCTGTCAGACACGCTTTTTTATGGTTAACCTTCGTTAACGATGATTAAAACATCCTTATCGGCGCGGTTTCTTTCGCGTTGCCAAGGCGATAGGATGGAAACTTGAAGTATAGAGGGGCTTTCGCGGAAACTTCCGCGCGCTCCCACGGCACAAGCACTCGCGGCCCGGCTGCCCAAAGTGGCGGATCGGGCTGTCACTTCTGTCCTGCGTAACGACGAGGCGATGACCGAAAATGGCGAACAATCTGCAGCAAGCCAAGAACGCGACGGACGAGGCGATCTCGGCCATCGAGGATGCGCTCAATATCCGCACTCCGGTCGACCGCACCGAACCCCGCTTGGAGCCGCGTCCGGAGCCCCGCCAAGAGCGCCAAGAGCCGCGCCAAGAATCTCGTAATGAGCCGCGTAATGAGCGGGAACCCGCCGCCGACTTCATCGGCGAGCAGACGCCGGTACCGCCGGTGACCGCCGATCTGTTCAGTGAATCCGAGCCGGCCCATGCCTGGCCGGCGGGTGACGGCGCGCCGCGCCTGCCCGCCAATGACGACCGCGCTACCATGGGCCAGATCTTGCAGACGCTGCGCCGCCGCCGCGCGCGCGCCCCCTACGTCATCGCCAGCGTCGCCGCGCTCGGCTGGGTCGCCGGCGCCATCGCGCTGGCCTATCTGTCGAGCGCCGAGTTGCAGGCGCTGTTTGCGACGCCGCGCATCGGCGTCGCCGTCGTCGCCGGCATTGCCTCCGCCATTATCGTGCCGGTGATCTTCTTCTACGTCATCGCGCACATGTTCAGCCGCTCGCAGGACATGCGTCTCGTCGCCGAATCCATGGCTGAAGTCGCCATGCGTCTGGCGCAGCCGGAAACCGCCGCGCGCGAACAGATCGTCTCGGTCGGCCAGGCCATCCGCCGCGAAGTCGCCGCCATGGGTGACGGCGTTGAGCGCGCTCTGGCGCGCGCCGCCGAACTCGAAGCCCTCGTCCACAACGAAGTCTCGGCGCTCGAACGCGCCTATAACGACAACGAAGTCCGCATCCGCGATCTGTTGAGCGAACTGACCAACCAGCGCGACACGCTCGTCAGCCAGTCGGAACAGGTGCGCAAGGCGATCGGCTCGGTGCATCTCGATCTGTCGCACGACATCACCTCGGTCGGCGATCTGGTCGCCGAGAAGGTCAACGAAGTGGCGCAGCGCGTCACCCGTTCGCTCACCGAAAAGGGCGAGCACATTACCTTGGCGCTGGGTCATGCCGGCGACAGCATGATCGATGCCCTGAGCGAGCGCGGCTCCAGCCTGCTCGACCGTCTGGAATCGACCAGCGACAAGGCGACCACCGCTATCGCCTCGGCCAGCGACCGCCTCTCAGCCAGCCTCAATTTCAAGACCGAACACGTCCACGACGAATTCGCCGACATGGCGGCGCGCCTCCAGCATATGATGACGCAGCGCCTCGATCTGGTCGCACAGGGCTTTGCCCAGAAAACGTCCGGCACCATCGACGGCATGGCCGGGCGCTCGGCGCAACTGACCGACGCCATTACCGAGACCGCCAACCGCATGGCCGAGGTCATCGCGTCCCGCGCCGACGAGGTCAACTCGACCCTGCGTTCGACCGGCGACTCGCTGGTGCTCGACCTGTCGCTGCGCGGCGGCGACGTCGTCGCCAAGATGGAGCAGACCGGCGCCCACATCACCGACACCCTGATCGACCGCAGCAACACCGTGGCCGACACGTTCCGCGTCAACGCCGAGACCCTGGTCACCGCGCTCAACGGCCGCAGCGACCAGGTTAAGGACATGCTGGCCGCGCGTCTTCAGGCCTTCGAGGACATGTTCAACAAGGGCGGCACCGAGCTGACCGAAAAGATCTCGCGCGACTCGACCAATCTCGGCAGCCTGGTCACCCGCCACATCGCCGAATTCGACCACACCGTGAAGACCTATGGCGGCGAACTGGTCGAGCGTCTCGGCCAGCGCACGCAGGATGTCGCCGACGCGATGCGTGCCTATCTCGACACGTTCGACAGCCGCGTCACCGGCCGCTCCAACGACCTTTCCGGCACGCTCGACGCCCGCCTCAGCCAGTTCGAGGAGATGCTCAACGGCCGCGTCAACGCGCTCTCCACCACCCTCACCGACGGCGGCAAGGAAGTCGTCGGCGCGCTCGACAAGCGCATCAGCGACGTCACCGGCACCATCAATACGCGCGGCGCCGAAGTCGCCGATGCGATCTCGGCCAAGATCAGCGACATGGACAAGACGTTAGGGGCCCGTGCGATGGAAGTCGCCGACACGCTGGACGGCCGCATCAGCCGCTTCGAGGAACTCCTGGTCGGCCGCGCCGTCACCGTCACCGATCAGATCGAAAGCCGCACCAAGGCCGCGGCCGAGACGCTGCATTCGCGCATGGAGCAGTTGAGCCAGGCGATCAAGAGCAACGCGTCCGAAGCTGAAAAGTCGCTCGGCGCGCTGGCGCTGTCGACCACCGACGCGATCCGCTCCAGCGCCAGCGAAGCCGAACGCACTTTGACCGGCGTCAGCGATGAAATCGCCAAGAGCTTCGTCGGCCGCGCCGAGGAGATCGCCACCTCGGTCAGCAAGCGCACCAATGAGATGAGTGCGATTCTGTCCGACAAGAGCGGCGGCGTGCTGCACGCCATCACTGAGAAGGGCGAGAAGTTCGCGACTGATATCACCACGGCGACCGACCTCGCGCTGGCCGCGATCGAACAGAAGGGCCTCGTCTTCAGCCGCACCGTCACCGACAACGGCGCCGAGATCACCCGCATGATCAACGTCGCCGGCGAGAGCGCCGCCAACACGGTCAACCGCACGCTCAACGAACTTCAGGACACCGCCGCCAAGGCGATCGAACGGTCGAAGGAAACCGCCACCACCACCGTCAGCGAGATGCTGGACACGCACAATATGCTGCGCGCCGACACCACCGCTTTGTTCGAGCGCTTGCGCGAAGCCAACATCATGCTTCAGGAAGTGTTGTCCGGCTCGCACGAGAACATGAGCGCGCTGGAAAACACGCTGATGCTGCGCGTGTCGGAATTCGTCGCCGCCATGCACGAGGTCACCGGTTCGACCACCGACGCCACCGACCGCGTCGAAAACACGATCAGCAACTTCCGCGAAATCACCACCCATGTGGTGACCGATCTCGGCCAGCTCGCCAGCCAGTTCTTTTCGGATGTGCGTGTTGTAGGGAATGAGTGT
>JAUSBQ010000421.1 GCA_030651965.1 Pseudolabrys sp.
CGCCGCGCTCCAAGTACAAGGTCTACTGGGCGTTGATCACGGCCGAGGACGTGAAGTAGGCGTTACGCTGGGGTCACGCCCTTCAACCGGTCCGGCGGCCAGGGCCGGTCGGGCCGATAGAACAGCGACAGCTTGAGACTCCCGGCGATGCGCACCGCCTTAGTTTGAAACTCGACCGCAATCCCCGGCTCGAACAGATCGCGGCACGTCGCCTCGAACAGGGCCAGCCAATGATCGAACATGCCGATCTCGATGCCGGCGACACGGCTATGCGCCGCGACCGGGTTGCCCATGTAGCGACCGCTCGTCAGCATAACTGATGACCAAAAATTCCGCATCGTCGCCAGATGGGGACCCCAGTCCCCGGGAATGGCGCGCTCGAAAACCGGCCCCAGTGCGGCGTCGGCGCGGATGCGCGTATAGAACTCATCGACAAGGCGGGCGATGGCATCCTCGGACAGGTGGTCGATCAGCGGCGGCGCCATAGCGGGCGTTAGGCGATTACGGCAACGGCAGCCATGCCGACCACGATCCACACCAGTGAATTGACTAGCATCCGCACCAGTTCGCGCTTGTCGTTCTGGTCAATGCCGACATAGGCGCAGGCCAGGTCGCCGGGAAACAGGAAAACCCGGGCAATGGCGCTGCCGATAGACAGGGAACTGAGCATGGCGATCTCCGATCGAATACAGTCCGAGGCATGTAACAGCCGGCTTGTCGTAAAGCAATATCTGTAATATATCTTATAGGCCGCAGCGCGCCATGCCCGAATATCGATTCTATAAAATCAGGCGAGACGGCCACGTTAACGGACCGCCCCCACGAAGCAGAATGTCCTGACGATTTCAGCGCCGTCAGGGAAGCCCGCCAATACGTTGACGGTTGACGCCTCGAAAAATCACAGTCTTGGAGCACTTTCCTTTCCTTACGGTAACGAACCTCAATGATTTCAAGGGTCTCCCCCAGACTACGAATCTGGGGGTCGGACGTTCGAATCGTTCCGGGCGCGCCATCTCAAAGTCTCTATCGGCCGATGGCCGCGGCCCGCAATCCCCCGACCGCTTACTTCACGAAGCCCGCCAGCCGCGGCAGCCACAGGGTCAGCTCCGGAATCATGGTGATCGCCACCAGCGACACCAGCAGCGGCACCAGCCAGGGCAGAATCGCCATGGTGGTTCGCTCCAGCGATAGCTTGGCTATTCGGGATAAGACGAACAGCACCATGCCGAGGGGAGGGTGCAGCAGCCCGATCATCAGGTTCAGCGTCATGACGACGCCGAAATGCACCGGGTCGATGCCGACCTTGAGGATCACCGGCATCAGCACCGGCACCAGGATGCTGATGGAGGCGATCGGCTCAAGGAAGCAACCAACCACCAGCAGCACCAGGTTCGCCAGCAGCAGGATGATGTAGCGGTTGTCGGTCAGCGCCAGCAGCGCTTCGGTGGTGTATTCGGTGACCCGCGTGGTCGTCAGCACCCAGCCAAACAGCGAGGCGGCGCCGACGATCAGCAGGACGCCGGCGGTTGTCTCGATGGTGTCCATCGTGACCTTGTAGAACTGCTTCAGCGACAGCGAGCCGTAGAGGAAGATGCCGAGCATCATGGCCCAGGCGCAGGCCGCGATCGCGGCCTCCGTCGGGGTGAACCAGCCGAAGGTCATGCCGCCGACGATAATCGCCGGCGTCAGCAGCGCCGGGAACGCGGCAATGAAGGTCATGCCCAGCGTGCGCCAGTGGAACGTCTGGTCGCGGCCCATGTTGTACTTGCGCGCGCAATAATAGACGTAGCCCATCATCGCGAACATCATGACGAGGCCGGGAATGATGCCGCCGAGAAACAGCGCCCCGATCGAGACATTGCCCATCATGCCGTAGATGACGAAAGGCAGCGACGGCGGGATGATCGGCCCGAGCGTCGAGGACGCCGCGGTGACGCCGACCGCGAATTCGGTTGAGTAGCCGTGGTCCTTCATCGCCTTGATCTCGATGGTGCCGAGGCCGGCGGCGTCGGCAATCGCGGTGCCGGACATGCCGGCGAAGATCACCGAGCCGACGATGTTGACCTGGGCCAGACCGCCGCGGGTCCAGCCGGCCAGCGCCACCGCGAAATCGTAGATGCGATTGGTAATGCCGGCGGAATTCATCAGGTTGCCGGCCAGGATGAAGAACGGCACCGCCAGCAGTGGGAAACTGTCGATGCCGCCGGCCATGCGGTGCAGGATCACGAAATCCGGCATGCCGGCGATGAAATGCGTATAGATGTAGGACGATCCGGCGAGCGCGATGAACACCGGAACGCCGGCCATCAGGACCGCAATGAACAGCAGCGCCATGATAATCATTGACGGGACCTAACGCTTAATCGGCTGCGATCTGGTGGGTGATGTCGTCCGGCTTCTGCCATCCGGCCCGCGCATTGCGCCAGACGTTGACGATCTGCCGGAACAGCATGAGGAAGCAGCCGAGCGCGACGCCGCCATAGACATAGCTCATCGACAGGTCGAACACCGTCATGCGCTGGATCGACATGCGGTCGGTGATGGTGACCGAGGTGTAGGCCAGGAACGCCAGGAAGGCGAGCTTGACGAAATCGACGAAGGCCAGCAGCGCAGCGCGCCGCGGCCCGGGCTTCATCACGTTGGACAAAAGCTCGACGGCGATATGGGTCTTGCGCCGCGTCACCATGGCGCCGCCGATGAACACCACCCACATCAGTCCGTAGCGCGCGACCTCCTCGGTCCAGGCCAGGCTGTCGTTCATCACGTAGCGCGTGAAGAACTGCAGGAAGACGATGAAGGCCAGGCTCCAGAAGATCACGAAGGCGAGCCAGTCTTCCGGATAATGTTCGACGATCACCTCGGCGTCTTCGGCGACGATGAGATGCACGTCCTCGCCCTCAGGCGGCTTGCCGTTGCTCATGATTCCCCCCGCTGCCCGGATTGCACCGCCGTGCCGCGCAAACCGCGCGGCACGGTGGCTCGTCTCCGGTTATCGTTATTTCAAGCCTTGCAGCGTGTCGTATTCGGCCTTGCTCCAGCCGGCGCCTGCCGAGGCGTCGTTGTGCAGAGCCATCGCCGCCTTGCGGAACGCCTCGCGGTCGACCTGGACCACGGTCTTGCCGAGCTTGCGCAGTTGATCGGCGATCTTCTGCTCGTCGGCGCGGATGGCGTCCGATGCGTTGCTCGCGGCCTGCGCCAGAACTTCCTCAAACACCTTCTTGTCGGCGTCCGAGAGCTTGGCCCAAGTCGTCGCACCGACGATCGACAGCAGCGATTCGATGATGTGGCCGGTCAGCATGACGTGCGTCTGCACTTCGTAGAACTTCTTGGCCATGATGGTCGGCAGCGGATTTTCCTGGCCGTCGACGGTGCCCTGCTGAAGCGCGAGATAGACTTCGGCAAACGCAATCGGGGTGGCGTTGGCGCCGACCGATTTCGCCATCATCAGGTAAAGCGGCGCCGGCGGCACGCGCAGCTTCATGCCCTTCATGTCTTCGGGCTTCTTGATTTCCTTGTTCGCGGTGACCATGCGCTCGCCGTAATAGGTCAGCGCCACGATCTTGTGCTTGGTCTTGTCTTCGTAGCCTTTTGCGATATCGCGGAACAGCTTGCTGTCGCGATAGGCCTTCCAGTGCGTGAAGTCGCGCATCATGAATGGCGCGCCGGAGATGGCCAGCGGCTTGTGGATCGAGCCGGCGAACGAGGTGCCGGTATAGATGATGTCGACCGTGCCGAGGCCGAGGCCTTCGTTGATCTGGTTTTCGTTGCCGAGTTGCGAAGCCGGAAACACGCCGATCTCGTAACGGTTGGCGGTGCGCTTCTTGATCTCTTCTGCCGCCCACAGCGCCTGTGAGTGATAGGGCTCGGAGACTTCGTAGACGTGCGCCCATTTGAGTTTGGTCTGCGCGTTGGCCGGGCCAGCGACCGCGATGACCGCGGCAGCAACGGCACAGCCCAGCGTAATTCTGCGAGAAAACTTCTGCATAACGACTTCCTCCCCATTTCTGTTTTTGGTTTGCCGTACCCGACGCTTTTCAGCGCCAAGTCGGTCGGCTCCTCTTGAGCGGGAGCCTTCAGTTAGCTAACATGTTACCGGGAAAATGATTATGCGCAATAGCCCATATGATTTCTTAAGCCCCCTTCAGCGCGACAAGCGCGGCGGGACGGTGCAAAACATCCAGGATGTCATCCGCGACGCCATCGTGCGGCTGGACCTGGCCCCCGGCGAATTCATCGACAAGAAAGCGCTGTGCGAGCAACTCGGCACCTCGCGGTTTCCAGTGTCCGAGGCGCTGGGCAGGCTTGCCGATGAGGGCTTCGTCGAGGTGCTGCCGCAGCACGGCACGCGGGTGACGCGCATCGATCTTGCCGACTGCACCGAGGCGATGTTCATCCGCCGCGCGCTGGAAAGCGAAGGCTTGCGCCGGATCGCGCCGCGTATCGACTTAAGTCTGATCGAAGCGATCAACCGCAGCATGCAGGAGCAGCAGGTGGCGATGGCGCACGACGATCGTATTCGTTTCCACGAATGCGATATTGCGCTGCACGATATGCTGCTTGACGCGCTTGGCTATGAGCGGGTCAAGACGGCGGTGTTCGCGGCCCGCGCCAAGCTCGACCGGCTGCGGCTCTACATGTGTACGCCGCGGCGGCAGGCCTCGACCCTTGCCGAGCATCGCGCGATCGTCGAGGCGCTGGCGGCGCGCGATGCCGCCGCGGCAGGTCGCGCCATGGAACTCCATCTCGATATGGTGATGGAAGAGCTGACCGAATTCGCCGCCGCCAATCCGGATGCGTTCGAGCCCGGCGAAAAGACGATCGCTGCCGCCTAACGCAGTCTTGCCAGCGCGGCGAAGTAGCTCCACACAAGTAGCTCCAACAGTGGATGCGAAACACGCGAGCGATCATGGTCGCCGCGCTTCACTGATCGATCAGGCTGTTCGGCTTGGCGAACTCCCGCAGCGCGGCGACGTCACTGATGATGAACTGGGGGCCGGAGGTGACGACGCCGTGTTTGGCCAGTTGCGCCAGGTTGCGCGACAGGTTCTCCGGCGTCATGCCGAGCCGCGAGGCCAATGTCCGCTTGTCGATGGTCAGCGCAATTTGACCTTTGCCGCCCTGGTGGGCGTCTTCCTGCAATATCCAGTTCGCCAGCCGTTCGGTGCTGTTGCGCAGTTTCTCGTTCTTGAGCGAGCGCACGACGCAGCGATAGCGCATCGCCAGTTCGTTCACCAGCGCGCGCGCAAAGGCGGCGTCGCGGTCGAACACGGCGCGCACCGCCGCCGCCGGAATCATCAGGATCTGCGCCGGCGTCAGCGTGCGCGCCGATTTCAGATAGACTTCGTCGCGGATCACCGCCGCTAGAATAAATGTCGTCACCGGCTCCAGGATATCGAGCGCGGTTTCGTGCGCGTCATGGGTGGCGAACAATTCGACCGAGCCCTCGACCACGATATGCAGGAAATCGGGCAGGTCGCCTTCGCGGATCAACGTGACGCCCTGCGGAAACCGTTGCAGGAACGCCGTGCTCATCAGCTCGTCGAAATGCTTTTCGCTGACGTTCTCGAACAGCGGCAGCGCGCGGACGAGATCGGCTTCAGCCTGACGCATGGTGCAACTCCGGCTGGATGCGGCAATCGACGTATCTTATCGCGGGCGCATGCGGCCTAATATTGATGTTAATCAAGCGAGGCCATGAAACTTGATAAAGTGAATCCGGCACATCCGAGAATTGCCTATCGTCAAAATTCGCTCATTTATCAGGTATAAATGTACCGTGCCCTCCGGGCGGCGTCAGCGCCCCTTCCACTGCGCCGGGCGTTTCGCGACGAAGGCGGCGACGCCTTCGTGGAAATCGTCGCTGCCATAGGCGGCCCGCACCAGATCGTCGCCGTCCGGCAGATTGGCCATCCGCAGCCGCCGCATCGACTCCTTGGTGACGCGCATCGTCACCGGAGCGTTGCCGGCCAGCCGTTCGCAGATTTCGGTGATCGCGGCGTCGAGCCCGGCCGGATCGACGACCGACATCAGAAAGCCGGCGGCCAGCGCGTCTTCGGCCGGCACATTCTCCGCCATCAGCAGCATGCGCTTGGCGCGCGCCTCGCCGAGGCCCGCGACCAGCCGCGCGTAGTTGGCGACCGACAGGCAGTTCCCCAAGGTGCGCGCGATCGGCACGCCGAATTTGGAGCCGGGCGTGGCGATGCGCAGATCGCAGCAGGCGGCGATCGCCAGCCCGCCGCCGATGGCCCAGCCTTCGACCACCGCGAGCGTCGGCATCGGCAGCTTTTCCAGCGCCGTCAGATAGTCTTCCATCCGCGCCTCATAGGCGATGCCGTCCTCGCCATCGGTGAATGCCTGGAACTGGGCGATGTCGGTGCCGGCGATGAAGGCCTTGTGGCCTACGCCGCGCAGCACGACGGCGCGCGCGCTGTCGTCGGTCGCTAATTGCGCGCAGGCGGCGGCAAGCCCTTCATACATCGCCCAGGTCATCGCGTTGCGCGCCTGCGGCCGGTCGAACAGAATTGTCGCCACCACGCCTTCCCGCACCACGCGGACTTCGCCTTCGTTCATTGCTTGAAACTCCTTGAAGCCGCGCCGGACCAGCGCGTCGGCGCATTCTGTCGCAACGCGGCGCAACCGTCCACAGCGCTTGCGGATCAAGGCCTGTGCTAGTGTCACGCGCATGAAACCCGTCGTCATCGCGCTCGTCTGCAAGACCCCGGCAGCGGGACACTCGAAAACTCGGCTGTCGCCGCCGCTGCGGCCGGAGGAATGCGCGGCGCTCTCCGCCTGCTTCATCCGCGACGTCGCGGCCAAGGTGCAGTCGCTCGTCGCGGGCGGCGCCGTCGATGCCTGCGCCGTCTATACGCCGGTCGGATCGGAGGCGGCGCTGCGCGAATTGCTGCCGCCAGGCTTTGCGTTGCGGGCGCAAAGTAAGGGCGATCTCGGCGTCCGCATGGCCACCGCCGTCGCCGATCTTCTGGCGGCCGGGCACGAAGGCGTCATCGTCATCGGTTCGGATTCGCCGACCATGCCGGTGGCGATCCTGCGCGAGGCGATCGACGCGGTGCATGCCGGCGACAATGTTGTGCTCGGCCCGGTTCTGGATGGCGGCTATGCCTTGATCGGCCTGTCGCGCCCGCATCCGCGGCTGTTCGAGGATATGCCGTGGAGCACGCCGGATGTTCATGCCCTGACCGTTGAGCGCGCCCGCGAGATCGGTCTGCCGGTCGTCAATCTGCCACGCTGGTACGATGTCGACGACGCCGCGTCCTTCGCCATGCTGGAGGATGAAATGCGCGGCATTGTGCCGGATTTTGCCGAGGCCGGCCTCAAGGGCTCCGCCGCGCCGGCGACGTTTGAATTTCTCCGCGGGCGCCGAAGACTCTGAAGATGGCGCACTGAGGTTGCGGCGAATTCTGAAGGCTCCCCTCCCCCTTGTGGGGAGGGGTTGGGGGTGGGGGTGCATGGCAACGCGATGCAATTACCCCCCTCCCTAACCCTCCCCCACAAGGGGGGAGGGAACAGGCCCAGTTCGCCTTACCTAAACCTGCAAATATCTCTGCTTCACCGTCGCATCCGCGCTCAAGGCCTGCGAATTGCCGGTCCACACCACGCGGCCCTTTTCGATCACCACATGATTGTCGGCGATCTTCAACAGCGCGTTGATGTGCTTGTCGACGATCAGGATGGCCTGGCCTTCCTGCTTGAGCTTGAGCAGACAGTTCCAGATCTCGGTGCGGATTTTCGGCGCCAGGCCCTCGGTGGCTTCGTCGAGAATGAGGAGTTTCGGATTGGTCATCAGCGCGCGGCCGATGGCCAGCATCTGCTGCTCGCCGCCGGACAGTTCGTTGCCCATGTTGCTCTTGCGCGCGGCCAACGACGGGAAGAAGTCGTAGACGCGTGGCAGTGTCCATTGTGCCTTGCCGAAGCGCGAGGCGCTGGTGGCGATCAGGTTTTCCTCTACCGACAGAGTCGGGAAGATCTGGCGGCCTTCCGGCACCAGGCCGATGCCGGCCTGGGCAATCGCATAGGGCGGCAGGCCGAACAGCGACATGCCGTCGAACGAGGCGGCGCCGCCGGTCGGCTTCACCAGCCCCATCAGCGCGAAGATCGTCGTCGTCTTGCCCATGCCGTTGCGGCCGATCAGGGTGACGACTTCGCCGTCATTGACGTCGAACGAAATGTCGAACAGCACCTGCGCCGGGCCGTAGGATGCGCTGAGTTTTTCGACGCGGAGCATTACTCGAGCTCCTCGCCGAGATAGGCCGTCATCACCGCCGGGTCGGCGCGCACCGCGGCGGGCGCGCCGCTCGCCAGAATGCGGCCATAGGTCAGCACCGAAATGCGGTCGGCGAGCGCGAACACCGCGTTCATGTCGTGCTCGACCAGCATCATGGCGAAGCGGCCCTTGAGCCGTTGCAGCACGACGATGAGGCGCTCGGATTCCTCCGGGCCGGTGCCGGCCATCGGTTCGTCGAGCAAGAGAAGTTTAGGCTGCATCGCCAGAGCGATGGCCAGCTCCAGCGCGCGCTTCTCGCCGTGCGACAGATGCGCCGCCAGCACGTCGGCGCGCGACTCGAGCGAGACCTCGGTCAGAGCCTGCATCGCCGCGTCGTTGAGCGCGGTCTCGCTGTCGGCGCGGCCGGTGAAGGAATAGCTCGAACCGGAACGCGCCTGCACCGCGAGCGCGACATTCTCCAGCGCCGAGAAGCGCGGCAGAACGGAGGTGATCTGGAACGAGCGCGCCAACCCCAAAGCGGCGCGCCGGTTCGGCGGCAATGCCGTGACGTCCTCGCCGTTGAGATAGATCGCGCCGGCGGACGGCTCCAGCAGCCCGGAAATCTGGTTGATGAGCGTGGTCTTGCCGGCGCCGTTCGGGCCGATCACCGCGTGCAGTTCGCCGGCATTGATGTCGAGCGAAATGCCGTCGGTGACGACGAGGCCGCCGAAATTCTTGCGCAGGTTTTCTATTTTTAGAACAGGATTTGGGACCGGTTCAGCCACGGCTAAACCTTTCCTTGATGCTCTGCCCCAGACCCAACAGCCCGCCGCGCGCGAACAGCACGATCAGCACCAGCATCGGCCCGAAGATCAGCTTCCAGTTCTCGGTGACGCCGCTGAGCAAATCCTCCAGCAGCAGGAACGCGGCCGCGCCGACGATGGCGCCGTGCAAGGTGCCCAGGCCCCCGAACAGCACCATGATGATGAGTTCGCCGGAACGCTGCCACGACATATAGGCCGGGCTGACGAATTCGGTGGCGTTGGCGAGCAGGAAGCCGGACAGGCCGCCGATCGCGCCGGCGATCACATAGGCGACGCGCTGATAGCGGAACACGTCGTAGCCGATGGTCGCCATGCGGGTCGGATTTTCTCGCGCGCCGCGAAACACCCGGCCGAAGCGCGAATAGACGATGGCGCGGCACAACAGATACGACGCCAGCAGAAACAGCAGCACGCCGTAATACAGCGCGCGGTCGTTCTCGAACACCGGGAAGCCGAACAGTGTCGAGCGCAGGCTCACGGTCAGGCCGTCGTCGCCGCCGTAGGGCGACAGCGAGCCGGCGACGAAATAGATCATCTGCCCGAAGGCCAAAGTGATCATGATGAAATAGACGCTTTTGGTGCGCAGGCACACCGTGCCGGTGAGAAAGGCGAACACCGCGCTGACGATCAGCGCCACCGGCAAAGTCACGGTCATGTCGGTGATGCCGTGCGAGCCGAGGATCGCCACGCTGTACGCGCCGATGCCGACGAAGGCGGCGTGTCCGAACGACACCAGCCCGCCATAGCCGCACAGCAGATCGAGCGCCAGAGCGGCGATGCCGTAGATCATCACCCGCGTGAACAGGCCGAGCAGATAGGACTCGGCGCCGAACGATGCCGCGACCGGCGCCAGCGCCAGCACGAGAAAGATCGCGATCGGCACCGCCTCGAATTTATAGGCGCGCGGCGCGGCGGTGACGGACAGCGACATCGTCAGCGTCCCTTGGCCGGAAACAGCCCGGCCGGGCGGAAATACAGCACCAAAGCCATCAGCACATAGATCAGCATCGAGGCGATGGCCGGGCCGACGGTGCGGGCCGGCGAGGGCGGCATCACCAGGCGCAGGATATCGATGGCAAACGACCGCCCCAGAGTGTCGACCAGCCCGATCAGCAGCGCCGCGATGAACGCGCCGCGCATCGAGCCGATGCCGCCGATGACGATGACGACAAACGCCAGAATGAGCACGCTGTCGCCCATGCCGGGCTCGACCGACAGGATCGGCGCGATCATCACGCCGGCGAAAGCCGCCAGCATGGTGCCGAAGCCGAACACGATCATGAACAGGCGGCGGATATCGACGCCGAGCGCCGAGACAATGCGCGCATGGGTCGCGCCGGCGCGCACCAGCATGCCGACGCGGGTCTGGCTGACCAGGAGATAAAGAATGAGCGCCACGGCCAAGCCCGAACCGATGATCGCCAGCCGCCAGATCGGATAGAGAATGCCGGGCGAGATCGTCACTGTGCCGGCCAGCATCTCCGGAATCGGCAGCGACAGAGGCGCGGCGCCCCACACCACCTTCACGCCCTGGTTCAGGAACAGGATGATGCCGAAGGTGGCGATCACCTGTTCGAGATGGTCCCGGTCGTAGAGATGGCGGAACACGGTGAATTCGAGCAGCAGGCCGAAGGCGAGCGCGGCCAGAAGCGCCAGAATGAGCGCCAGCACGAACGAGCCGGTCAATGTGTAGAACATCACCGCGAGATAGGCGCCGAGCATGTACTGGACGCCGTGCGCGAGGTTGATGAAGTCCATCACGCCGAACACCAGCGTCAGGCCGGCGGCGATCAGGAACAGCAGCACGCCGAACTGCAGGCCGTTGAGGATCTGGATGATGAAGAGGGTGAAGGACATTTCTTTCTCACCTCTCCCGCTTGCGGGGGAGGCAAAGGCGGCCCTTGGCCGCCGTCTTTGCCAAAAACGCCGATGCGAAGCATCGGCTTTGGAGCGAAGCTCGCCGGGAGGGGGCTGGTATCATGTTGTCATTCCC
>JAUSBQ010000423.1 GCA_030651965.1 Pseudolabrys sp.
TTCGCCTCGCCTCGCAGATCGGATCCGGCCTCACCGGCGTGATGTACGTGCTCGACGAAACCTCGATCGGCCTGCACCAGCGCGACAAGGAACGCCTGCATGACACCATCAAGCGGCTGCGCGATCTCGGCAACACCGTGATCGTCGTCGAGCATGACGAGGACGCCATCAAGACCGCCGATTATGTGCTCGACATCGGCCCCGGCGCCGGCATTCACGGCGGCCACATCATTGCCGAAGGCACGGTCGACGACATCATCGCCGCGCCGGCGTCATGGACCGGCAAATATCTCTCCGGCGAATTGAACGTGCCGATCCCCGAGCGCCGAGCGCCCAACAAGCGCCGCACCATCAAGGTGGTCAATGCGCGCGGCAACAATCTCAAGAACGTCACCACCGAGATTCCGCTCGGCCTGTTCACCGCCATCACCGGCGTGTCCGGCGGCGGCAAGTCGACGCTGCTGATCGACACGCTCTACAATTCGGTGGCGCGCAAGCTGAACAATGCCTCGCTGGCCCCTGCCCCGCACGACCGCATCGAGGGCCTCGAGCACATCGACACGATCATCGACATCGACCAGTCGCCGATCGGCCGCACGCCACGCTCTAACCCGGCGACCTATACCGGCGCCTTCACGCCGATCCGCGAGTGGTTCGCGGCGCTGCCGGAAGCGAAGGCGCGCGGCTACGAGCCCGGCCGCTTCTCCTTTAACGTCAAGGGCGGCCGCTGCGAGGCCTGCCAGGGCGACGGCGTCATCAAGATCGAGATGCACTTTTTGCCTGACGTCTATGTCACCTGCGATGTCTGCAAGGGCAAGCGCTACAATCGTGAAACGCTGGAGGTGCTGTTCAAGGGCAAGTCGATCGCCGACGTGCTCGACATGACGGTGGAAGAAGCGCTTGAATTCTTCAAGGCGGTGCCGCGCGTGCGCGACGTGCTGGCGCTGCTGCACCGCGTCGGCCTCGATTACATCCATGTTGGCCAGCAGGCGACGACGCTCTCCGGCGGCGAGGCGCAACGCGTCAAGCTCGCCAAGGAGCTGTCGAAGCGCGCCACCGGGCGGACGTTGTACATTCTCGACGAGCCGACCACCGGCCTGCATTTCCACGACGTCGCCAAGCTGCTCGAGGTGCTGCACGAGCTGGTCGAGACCGGCAACACGGTCGTGGTCATCGAGCACAATCTCGAAGTCATCAAGACGGCGGACTGGGTGATCGACCTCGGCCCGGAAGGCGGCGACGGCGGCGGCGAGATCGTAGCCGTTGGCACGCCGGAGGATATCGTCAATGTCGCGAGGAGCTATACGGGGCGGTTTTTGAAGCCGGTGCTGGCGCGCAAGGTTGCAAAGCAGAAAAAGGGTCAGCAAGCCGCTGAATAAAGCGGCGGCTTGACGGGCCGACTTGCCCGCCGAAGCGCGATAGCGCGTAGGCGGGAGACGAAGGGGCAACGGGCGGCGGAGTGATGACATCAGACAAAGAAGCAAGCCTAAGCGATCTTCCCGGTCTTATTCGTCAGATTCTTCGACCTAGGGCAGACGACGTATTTTACCATTACTGTTCCGTTGAGACGTTTCGTTTGATTTGCGAACACAAACGTCTTCGATTTAGCGACATTAATATGCTCAACGATTATAATGAGAACACTTGGGGTTATCGTATTTTTGAAGAAGCCGCGAGCATGATGCTCAGCAAGCCTGCGCCGCCTGATATGGAAGTTTAGATAAGTCATTTTTTGACGAGATTGACAAAGTTATCTGTTCAATGCCGTTAATCGCCCATCCAGTGATTTGCTCGTTTTCAAAAGACCCAGATGTCCTGAGCCAATGGCGAGCGTACGCTAACGATGGAACCGGCGTAGCAATAGGCTTCACTGGAAATGCGCTCAAGTCCCTACCTGCTATGCTTTTGGAAGTTGAGTATAATCGCGAAAAGCAACTCAGCGGGATGATGCAGACGCTAATCGCCATATATCTCGCGGAGGCAGAAAGAAATCATTCTCGAGGAGAAGATTTCGTCCAAATGTGCGGCCAGCTTGCACTGTTTAAGATTGCTTACAAGAATCCCGCATTTGCCGAAGAAAAGGAAGTTCGAAGCGTCCACCTGCTAACGGTAAAAAAAGACAACGACATGCCGCGATTAGAAGATGATGGCGGATTGGTTGACGGAAAAACGGAAGTTCCCGGGCAACCTGTCAAGTATCGGACCTATCGGGATGGATTGATTGCCTACATTGATCTCCCCATTCCCTTAGACGTTACCCCCCAGCCTGTGCGTGAACTTTGGGTAGGTCCAAAGAACCCAAACTGGGTCGGAAATTTTCTTTATATGATGAGTACATATGGTTTTAAGGATTACGAAATTCATCAGTCAGCCGCCACGTACCGATAGCCCGCATCGGCCTCGACCGAAACCTGGCTTTCTCGACAATCATATAACGCCCGAACAAATCCTCGCCGAACCGCGCAATCGCAGCGTCTAGCCGTTGCTGCTTGAGCGCGTGCATGGCCGGATCGAGGCGCAGCAGAACAATCCCCGGCGCCTGCCCGCCATGCCGATACACCAGATCGCCGAAGTCCTTGTCCTCGGTAAGCAGCAGCCGGCTTTCACGCTGCGCAAGCGCCATCACCTCGACGTCATTTGCCGCTGGCGCGATCTCCGCCATGTAAACAACGTCATGCCCGCCGGAGCGCAGCCGTGCGACCAACGCGGCGTCGATGCATTCATCGGCGAGCCAGCGCACGGCTCAACCGTACACAAGGTCTTCGTCGGCAAGGTAATCAGCGGCAAAGGCTTGCGCAGCGAGGACGTCCTCGCGCGCCAGACGCGGATGGTCGGCCAAGATGGCGTCAGCGGTCATCCCGGAGCCGAGCTTGCGCAGCACCGTTTCGACCGGAACACGCGTGCCACGGATGACCGGCTTGCCGCCCATGATCTCGGGGTTGATCTCGATCCGCTCGTTGGACATCGGAACCTCGTCTGCCTACGCCGCAAATATTAGCACATTCCCACGCCGATTTCGACAGCCCCCTACTCCCTCATCTTCTCCACTTCCTCCGCCGTCCGTCCCGCCCGCGCGCGGTACACCGGCAGCGACCAGCCGTAATGCAGCGCCAGCGCGCGGATGGTGAAGCACAGCGCAAATCCGGCGGCGGTGGCGGCGAGACCGTCGCCGAAGGCACTCCGGAAGTATAGGTCGCGCGGAGCTATACCGGGCGGTTTTTGAAGCCGGTGCTGGCAAGGAAAGAAACGAAAAGAAAGAAGGGCCAGAAGGCCGCGGAGTGAGCTTCTTTATCCCTCCCCTCCTCGTCCCCCACACCCGCCGGCCGGCGTAACCTCGTTCCCGCGGTCCACTCTTTAAAAGTGTCTTTCCTCGAAATGTAACCTCTGATATAATA
>JAUSBQ010000428.1 GCA_030651965.1 Pseudolabrys sp.
CCTGCGCCGCGATGTACTCCTTGGCCACCAGGATCATGCCGTCGCGCAGCGGTGTCACCAGCCCGGCGCGGGCGCACCGGTAAAGGCCGGCCAGAGCGGTGCGGCTATGCGCCTTGTTGATGTAGCGCACCGGCGTCCACGACGCCTCGCCATAGGCGCCGTTGATGTGGCCGACTTTCTCGCCGACCTGCCGGGCGATAGCGGCATATTCCTGAATGTCGGCGCGGCTGCGCGGCGTGATCTGCAGATAGGTCACCTTGCCGCGCCATTGCGGAAAATTGGTCAGCAGTCTCTCGAACGCATCCATGCGCTCGGGGATGCCCTTGCTGTAGTCGAGCCGGTCGACACCCATGATCATGGCGCGGCCGGACAGGCTGTCCGTCACCTCCCGCACGAAAGACGAATTGACCGCGCGGCGCGCCAGCCGCTCGAACGACTCGGTCTCGACACCGACCGGAAACACACCGATGCGCACATCGCCCTCGTCGAAGGCGAAGCTGTCGGCATCGAGGCGGGACAGGCCGCGCTCGTTGGTGAGGTAGCGGGAAAAGTTGGTCGCGTCCGTCTCGGTCTGGAAGCCGACCAGATTGTAGTAGCTCAGCGCCGGAATGAGCTGCTCGTGATTGGGCAGCGCGGTGACGATCTCGGCCGGCGGAAACGGCACATGAATGAAGAAGCCGATCCGGTTCTTGTGGCCCCGATCGCGCAACGCCTTGGCGAGCGGCATCAGGTGATAGTCGTGGACCCAGATGATGTCGTCCGGCCGCAGAATCTTTTCGAGATTGGTGGCGAAGAATTCGTTGACGCGCAGATAGCCGCCGAGATCGCGGCGCGTGAATTCCGCAAGGTCGAGCCGGTAATGCAGAATCGGCCACAGCACCCGGTTGGCGAAGCCGTTATAGAATTCCTCGTAATCGTCCTTTTGCAGATCGACCGTCACATAGGTGACATTGTCGCGCACGGTGGTTTCCGCCGGGCCCGGATCGCCGTCGGCGATGCGCCCGCTCCAGCCGAACCAGACGCCGCCGCGCTTCTTGAACGCCGGACGAATGGCGACCTCAAGCCCGCCGGCGCGCGCCTTGCCGTCCGGAATGCCCACTCTGTTCGATACGACGACTAATCGCGCCAAATGGTCAGTTCTCCCCCGTTATCTGGCGACAACCGCCGCCAAATACGTCCCGCCAATGAACTTGGTCATGGAAACTAACGCGGAACTCGGCGGTAAGTTCATTGCCAAGTGCCACGATACCTCCGCGCGGGATCCAACAAAAGTCCGCCTTTGGCGTCGCCGACAAAGGAAGATACTTAGATTATATGCGGCATTTTGGGGTTCGTCGAGGAATGCGTCTACGCATGCGCCAGCCGTCGCAGCGCCAGCCGCACCTGTTCGGGCGATTCGAAGACGCCCGACACGCCATCGAAGCGGCAACCGACCGAAAAACCCTGCCCGCCGAATTCAGCCAGCGCGGCGAAAGCCGCTGCATCGGTCACATCGTCGCCGATGAACACCGGCTGCCGTCCAGCAAATGGCGCATGGGCCATGACGCCGCGCACGCCGTCGCCTTTGTTGGTGCCGGCGCGCTTGATCTCGAACACCGCCTTGCCCGGCAGCACTTCAGTGTCGACGGCGGGAAAAGCGGCCTGGCTGCCGGCGACATGCGCGCGTAAACGTTCTTCGTGCTGCGGCGCTTTCCGGTAATGCAGGGCGACCGAATAGCCCTTGTCCTCATATTCGATGCCGGAGCCGGGCGTCACCGCGTCGAGCAGATGGCGGCGCAGGTCCGAGGGCAGATCGTCGATGCGCGATACCGTGTCATCGGTCAGGCGTAATTCGGCGCCATGCCCGCCGACCGCTGGCAGCCGCAGCGGCGCGAACAGTCTGTCGAGATCGCGGATCGGCCGGCCGCTGATCAAGGCCAGCGCCCCGCCGCTGCGCACGTGAAGCGCGGCGAGCGCCGCCTTCAGCGTCTCCGGCACCTCGACCTCAGTAGGCGACGGACCGATATCGATCAACGTGCCGTCGACGTCGAGCAGAAAGGCGACCGATGCCGGGTCGAGCCGGGCAAAAATCTCCATAGCCTTCGCGTTGGCAGTGCTGGCATCGTCACTCGCAATAAGTTGAGCCACAATCGTCCTTCCGGCAATCGCCCGGCGCGCAATCGGAAAAAGCGCTATTGCGCCATCACCTCGACGTCGCCGTCCACGCCGGTGACGACCTTGAACTCGCGCTCGAAGACTTTGCCTTCGTTGCGGGCGATGGCGCGATACTCGCCCTCGCCGAGCACGACGCGCGGAAACGCGCCGATCGATTCCTTGATGACATCGCCGCCCGGGGTCAGCACCGACCACGCCGTATTGGCGAGCGCCTCGCCGCCCTTTTCGTTGACCAGCTTGAGCGTGATCATCGCGGCGCGGTGATTGACCACGATATCGGTGAGCTTGCCGGCCTGCACGCGAATGTCGGACCGCACCTGCGAATTGGCGTCGCCATAGTTCGACACGATGTAATAGATGCCTTCCGGCACCATCACCACGGCGCCGGTCATCACGTGCTCGGCGATCGGCCGCCGGTCGCCGGCCTCGAACTGGCTGCCTTTGTAGACGTCGAAGGAAATCTGGCCGGCCGGGATCGGTACATCGCCGACGCGGCCTTCGATGCGCAGGCCGCCGGCCGGCAGGTCGAATTCCTCGCGCACAGTCGGTCCGCGCAACGTCACCGGCTTGACCGCGGTAGCGAGACCGAAGCCGACATGGACGATGTAATTGCCCGGCGGCAGCACCATGGTCGGCGCCGCCGATTTCTCTTCCCGCAGCATGCGGAAGGCGCCGCCCGGATCGGCCTTGGCGGCATAGACGCGCCAGGTCAGGCCGCCCGAAATCGGGCTGGCGTCCTTGCCGAAGCGGGCCGAGAGCGCGAGCGCCACCTGGCCGGCCGGGACCATCGGCATGGGCGTCGGCGCTGCGAGCGGCGGCGGCTGCTGCGGCACCAGGCTGCCGCCGCCGAAGCCCTCGCCGCGCACGCCCATATTGGGCGACAGCAGGCCGGTCGATGGCGCCGCCGAGAACAGCGAATTCGTTCCAGACTGCGCGAAGGCGCCGCTCGGCCAGGCCAGCGCGATGGCCGCCAAAGCCGTGAGAGCAAAGCTTGCCGCCATAGCCGGCCGGGGCCGGGGCAAGAAAGCGGCGATTGCGGATGCGCTGATCATGTCGGCCCCGTTTTCGGCCGAAATCACGGCGATTTCAAGCCGAAACGGCAGTTTGCCCCGCGCCAAAGGGGGCTGTTCGGCGCGGGGCTCCAGCGGCTACTGCGGCGGCAACGGCTGTACGAGAGAGCCGGGACCGATCTTTTGCAGATTGCCGCTGATGACGCGGTCGCCTTCGGCGATGCCTTTGTCGATGGCGACCAGATCGCCGTCGGTCGGCCCGAGCGAAACGAGGCGCATATCGACCTTGTTGCCGTCGCCGACGACGTAGACGTACTTGCCGAGCTGGCTCGAACCGAGCGCGACCTGCGGCACCACCAGTGCATCGGGCCGTTCGCTGACCGCGAGCTTGATGCGGACATACTGGCCCGGCAGCAGCGAGCGGTCGGCATTGGCGATGGTCGCGCGCGCGACGATCGTGCCGGTTGACCGGTCGACGGTGTTGTCGACGAAAGTGACCTCGCCGGTGGTGCGGGCCTTGCCGTCGCCCGGCAGGTAGACCTCGGCCACGACCTTGCCCTTGGCGCGCGCCTGTTCGATCGCCGCGAGGTCGGTCTCGCTCGGGTTGAAGGTGACGTAGACCGGATCGAGCTGCACAAGCGTGTTCAAGGTCGCGCTGCCGGTGGTGATCAGCGTACCGACCGAGGCCTGATTGCGCCCGAGACGTCCCGAAAACGGCGCGCGGATTTCGGTGTAGCTGAGATTGATCTCGGCGGAGCGCACCGCAGCCTGGGCGATCGCGATGCCCGCTTCGGACTGGCGCAGATTGCTGGTGCGCTGCTCGAACGTGTTCTTGTCGAGATAGCCATTGCTGGCCAAAGTGGTGCCGCGCTCGACATTGCCGCGCGCGTAATCGAGCGCCGCCGTGTCGCGCTGCAACTGCGCCTTGGCGGAATCGAGCGCCGCCTGATAGTCGCGCGGATCGATGGTGTACAGGAGATCGCCTTCCTTGACGTCGGCGCCGTCGGCGACGTGCTGCTTCTGCACATAGCCGGCGATCTTCGCCTGAAGCGCGACGTTGCGGATGGCCTCGGTGCGCGCCGCATATTCGAGATAGATCGGAATCGTCTTGCGCACGATCTTGGCCACCGGCACCGGCATGGCAAACGCCGCCGGATTTGGCGCCGCCGTGGCCGGCTTGCCGAGCGAGAAGGTGTTGCGTTGAAGAGCGAAAACGCCGGCGACGATGGCAACCGCACCCAGCGCCAGTCCGATACCCAGTTTCCATTTCTGCATCTGACTCGTTCCCATTCTTATTCGGCCGGCTTGAGAGCCGCCGGTTTATGTGCGATCTTTGCGCCGCGCCCCTGGTAGCGTTCGCGCAGCCGTTCGATGACCACGTAGAACACCGGCACGAAAACAAGCGTGAGGATGGTGGCGGCGAGCATGCCGCCGAACACCGTGGTGCCGATCGACTGGCGGCTGGCCGCGCCCGCGCCGGTCGCAACCATCAACGGCACGACGCCGAGAATGAAGGCGAAAGCCGTCATCAGGATGGGCCGCAGCCGCAGCCGCGCCGCTTCCATCGCAGCCTCGACGATGTCGAGACCCTCTTCGCGCCGCCTCTTGGCGAACTCGACGATCAGAATGGCGTTCTTCGCCGCCAATCCGATCAGCATGACGAAGCCGATCTGCGAGTAGACGTCGATCTGGAGCCCGCGCACCCACAGCGCCAGCAGCGCGCCGAACAAGGCGGTCGGCACGGCCAGCAGCACCATGAACGGCATCGACCAGCTTTCGTATTGCGCCGCCAGGATCAGGAACACGAAGACGAGCGCGAGCCCGAACACGATGGTCGCGATCGACCCGGCTTTGAGTTCCTGGAAGGTGATGCCGGTCCATTCAAAGCCGAAGTCGCGCGGCAACGCAGCCGCCGCCGCCCGCTCCATGGCGGCGACCGCCTGGCCCGAACTGTAGCCCGGCGCGGCGCCGCCATTGATCAGCGCCGACGGATAGTTGTTGTAATGCGGCACGGTCTCCGGCCCGACGATCGGCTTGAGCTCGCCGAGCGTGCTCAACGGCACCATGCCGCCGGTCGCATTGCGCACGTAAAGCCGCGACAGGTCGCCCGCGTCAGCCCGCGCTTTCTCGTCGGCCTGCAGGGTGACGCGGAAGGTGCGGCCGAACAGGTTGAAGTCGTTGACGTAGAGCGAGCCGAGATAGATTTGCAGCGTCTTGAACACGTCCGGCAGACTAAGCCCTAGAAGCTTGGCCTTGTTGCGGTCGAGGTTGTAGTTGAACTGCGGCGTCGAGGTGCTGAACGACGTGAACAGTTGCTGCGGATTGATCTCCGGCTGCTTGCGCGCTTCCGCGATCAAGTCCTGCGCCGCGTCGTTGAGCGCGATGCTGCCGCGACCGGCGAGATCCTGAAGCTGGAATTCGAAACCGCCGGTAGCGCCAAGGCCGGGGATCGAAGGCGGATCGAAACTCAGAACGAAGGCTTCCGGAATGCCGAGCAGCTTCATGCGCACCTGCGACACCAGAGCGGACGCGCCCTGCTCCGGCGGCCGCTGATCCCACGGCTTGAGGATGGCGAACTCCACGGCCGAATTCGATTGCGCGGCATTGGTGAGGAAGTTCAAGCCGCTGATCGAGCCGACAATGTCGACACCGGGCGTATCCTGCAAAATGTCACGCACATTCTTGGCAACCGCGTCGGTACGCTCCAGCGATGCGCCATCCGGCAACTGGATGACGACGAAGAAATAGCCCTGATCCTCGACCGGCAGGAAGGTCGACGGCACGCGCGTCGAAATCAGATAAGTCGCACCGAGAAACGCCACGAACACACCGAGCACGGCCCAGCGCCATTCAACCATCTTGCGCACGCTGCGTTCATAGCCGTGCGACAGCCAAACGAAGCCGTTGTTGAACATGCGGAACGGCGCAAACGTCGTCTCGCCGCGGTGCCGCAGGAAGGCGGCGCTGAGCGCCGGACTGAGCGTCAGCGAATTGAAGGCGGAAATGCCGACCGAGATCGCCACCGTCAACGCGAACTGGTTATACATGCGGCCGGAAACGCCGGGGATGAAGGCGACCGGGATGAACACCGCCATCAGCACCGCGGTGGTGGCGATGATCGGGCCGGTCACTTCCTTCATGGCGATCCGGGTTGCTTCCAGCGGCGGATGGCCGGCCTCAAGCTGACGCTCGACATTCTCGACGACGACGATGGCATCGTCGACCACCAGGCCGATGGCCAGCACCATGCCGAGCAGACTGAGCATGTTGAGCGAGAATCCGAAGATCTGCATTACCGCCAACGTCGCAATCAGCGACACCGGAATGGCGATGGTCGGAATGATCGTGGTGCGCCAGCTTTGCAGAAAGATGAAGACCACCAGCACGACGAGAATCAGCGCCTCGCCCAAGGTGACGACGACATCGTGCATCGCCGCCGAGACGAAGCGCGTCGTGTCGTAGTGCATGGCATAGGCGATGCCCTTGGGGAAACGCTTGGCCAGTTCGTCCATCTTGGTCTTGACGCGCTCCTGCAATTGCAGCGCGTTCGACCCCGGCATCTGGAAGACGGCGAGAACCACCGTCGGGTCCTTGCCGAAGAAGGCGGTCGAGGCATATTGCAGCGCGCCGAGTTCGATGCGCGCGACGTCGCGCAGGCGCACCACCGAGCCGGCGGCCGGATCGGCGCGCACGACGATGTCGCGAAACTGCGCCGGGTCGCTCAGGCGGCCGACCGCATTGACCTGCATCTCGAAGGGCGTCCCAACTGGGGCCGGCGACTGGCCGATCTTGCCGGCCGCGACCTGGACGTTCTGTTCTTCGATCGCGTGCTGCACGTCGACGGCGGTGATGCCGAGATTGGCAAGTTTGTCGGGATCGAGCCAGATGCGCATCGAATAGCGCCGCTCGCCGAATATCTGCACGTCGCCGACGCCTTCGAGCCGCTTGAGCGGATCGACCACCTGCAAATAGGCGTAGTTGCTCAACGCCACCGGATCGACCGAGCCGTCCGGCGAAGTGAGATTGACGATGAGGACGAAGTTCGGGTTCTGCTTCTTGATCGTCACGCCGCCCTGGTTGACGATCGCCGGCAGCGACGAGGCCGCCTGGGAGACGCGGTTCTGCACGTCGACGGCGGCAATGCTCAGCGGATAGCCGACCTCGAATGTCACTGTGATGTTCGCCGAGCCGTCGTTCGAGCTGGACGACGACATATAGGTCATGCCCTGCACGCCGTTGATCTGCTGCTCGAGCGGCGTCGTCACCGTGTCGGCGACGACCTGCGCACTCGCGCCCGGATAGACGGCGCTGACCACGACTTGCGGCGGCGTGATGTCGGGAAATTGCGAAACCGGCAGCAGAAAATAACAAATCGAACCCGCCATCACCATGATGATGGCGATGGTCGAAGCGAAGATCGGCCGCTCGATGAAAAAACGGATCATGAAGGCACGTACCTCTTTACCGGATCGCTATACCGGCCCCTGTCCACGCCGTGCTTGACGGTGGGCGTCTCGGGTGTTACCGGTAAGTAACGTATATAATGTTACAGACCGGTAACACCCAGTCAAGTGACATTTCGTCGAATAGTTTTCGGGGGGCGCTGGAGGGAGCGAACATGGAAACGGACGACGCGGGCCGGTTGCGGCCACGCGAACGGATTATCAAGACGGCGCGGGAGCTCTTCCGCCGCCATGGCATGCGCGGCATCGGCGTCGATGCCATCGCCGAGCAGGCCGGCACCAACAAGATGACCCTCTATCGCCATTTCGGCTCCAAGGACGATCTGATCGTTGCCTGTCTGCGCGATGTCGCCGCCGAAAACGACCAGATTTGGATCGATCTGGAGACCGCCTATCCCGGCGATCCGCTGGCCCAATTGCATGCCTGGTTGCGCGTTGGCGCAGAATGCGCGGTCGGCGACAGCCGCGGTTGCGACATGGCCAATGCGGCGGTTGAACTGGCGGAGGCCGATCACCCTGCCCGCCACGTCATCGAAGAATTCAAAACCGCGCACCGCAATCGCCTTGCGAAATTGTGCCGCGACGCCGGCATCGTCAAAGCCGACCTGCTCGCCGATTCATTGTGGCTGTTGCTGGAAGGCGCGCGGGTCAGCGGCCAGAGCGTCGGCGCCACCGGCCCGGGCGCGCATCTGATTTCGATCGGCGAAGCGATGATCGCCGCCTTTGCGCGACGGACGCCGCCGGAGCGGAAAGCCCCGAAGCGCGCCGCCGTCAGCGCCTGACCTTTGTGACTTGCGCTTCGCTATGCTACGGCCCGTCATCCGAATGATGAGGGCCGCATGCTTGAAGCTTTAGAACTTCTCAAAACCCGCCGTTCGGTCAAGCCGATGGAAATGGCCGGGCCCGGACCGACGCCCGCCGAGATCGATACGCTGCTCACCATCGCCTCGCGCGTGCCGGATCACGGCAAGCTCGCGCCCTGGCGCTTCATCGTGTTCGAGGGCGAAGCCCGCGCCGCCGCCGGCGCGCCGATCGCCGCCGCCTTCGGCGCCTCTCATCCCGGCGCGACGCCGGATCAGCTCGCTTTCGAGGCCAACCGGCTGACGCGCGCGCCGTTGGTGATCGGCGTTGTCAGCCGCGCCGCGCCGCATGCGAAAATTCCGGAATGGGAACAGCAGATGTCGGCCGGCGCATCCGCGATGTCGCTGGTCATGGCCGCGCATGCGCTTGGTTATGCCGCGAGCTGGCTGACCGAATGGTACGCTTATGACCGCGCCGTGCTCGATGCATTCGGGCTCTCGCCGCAGGAGCGCATGGCCGGCTTTGTTCACATCGGCCGTCCGGCTCGCCCGCCCGAGGAACGCGAGCGGCCGAAGCTCGACGCCATCGTCACACGTTACGGGGCCGGCGCATGATCCCGAAAAGTGGGTACCGGTTTTCGGATAAGATCATGCGCCAAATGAAAAAGTGACATCGATGTTCTACGAACCGGAAACGCGCGACAAGACGCTGCTGCCGCACGATCCGTTCAAGGCCATTGTCGCGCCGCGCCCGATCGGCTGGATCACATCGATGAGCGCCAAGGGCGAGATCAATCTCGCGCCCTATTCGTTCTTCAACGGCGTCAACAGCCGGCCGAACCTGGTGATGTTCGCCAGCGAGAACTACAAAGACTCGGTCGCCTTCATCGAGCAGACCGGCGAATTCGTCTGCAGCCTGGCGACCTACGACCTGCGCGAACAGATGAACGAGACCGCGGCGCCGATGCCGCGCGGCCAGAACGAAATGGTGCGCGCCGGGCTGGCGCCCGCGCCGTCGCGCATCGTCAAGCCGCCGCGCGTCGCCGCCTCGCCTTGCGCGCTTGAATGCCGGATGACCCAGATCGTGCCGATGCGGACTTTCGACGGCGAAGCGGTCGATTGCCACGTCGTTTTCGGCCAGGTGGTCGGCGTCTATATCGACGACCGCTTCATCGTCGACGGCCTGCTCGACACCGCCGCGATGCGGCCGATCGCCCGCTGCGGCTACGACCAATACGCCGTAGTGGACGGCGTTTTTGCGATGCAGCGTCCCGAAAAATAGCGGTGAACCAAATGCCCCCAATGGCATTGACACCGGCTCGCCAGATCCAGATCTAAGCTTAACCATAATGTAATCACCCCAGCGCACCCTCTTTGTCACCTTTAAGTCACAAGACTCCGTCAGCGGTTTTCACCATGTTGGATCTAAATTCTTGTCGGCGGACAGGCCCGCTTTGATGATGGCAGCGGGACCACGGGAGCACGCGGTTGGTGTTTGAGGGCTTCTTCACGCGCGGACGCAACGGCGATCGATCCGCCGATGCCACGACGCAAGTCAAACCGGAAAGCACCCGGCCGAGCATCGGCCTGGCGCTCGGCGGCGGCGCCGCGCGCGGCTTTGCCCATATCGGCGTGTTGCAGACCCTCGCCGCCCACGGCATCGTGCCGGACGTCATCGTCGGCACCTCGATCGGCGCCGTGGTCGGCGGCTGCTACGCGGCGCAGCAAATGGACGGCCTGGAGACATGGGCGCGCGGGCTGAAAGTCCGCAGCATTTTCAGCTATCTCGATATCAGCCTGTCCGGCTCGGGCCTCATCAATGGCGGCCCGCTGGCGACCAAGCTGACCGAGGCGCTCGGCGTCACGCGCATCGAAGACCTGCCGTTGCGCTTTGCCGCCATCGCCACCGAATTCAACACCGGCCACGAAATCTGGCTGACGCGCGGCCGTCTCTCCGACGCCATGCGCGCGTCCTATTCCCTGCCCGGCATCTTCCCGCCGGTGAAGATCGGCGGCCGCTGGCCGGTCGACGGCGCGCTGGTCAATCCGGTGCCGGTATCGGCGGCGCGCGCGCTCGGCGCCCGGCTGGTCATCGCGGTCAATCTCAACGCCGATCTGTTCGGACGCGGCACCATCATCGCCGATCACGGCTCCGATCAGGACGACGACGACGCGGCGGCGGAATTGGCCAACAAGCCGCAAGGCTTGCGCGGCATGTTCGGTGTCGAGCATTCATTGCGCCGCATGTTCTTCGGCTCGCGTGGCCGGCCCGGCATCCCGACTGTGATGGTGGAGGCCTTCAATGTGATGCAGGACCGCATCACCCGCGCGCGGCGCGCCGGCGATCCGCCCGATGTCTTGATCAGTCCGCGGCTTGGCAATGTTGGATGGTTCGATTTCCACCGCGGCGCCGACGCCATAAAGATCGGCGCCGAAGCCACGGAAAAGGCGATAGAAGGCATTACCGAAGCGCTTGCCGGCCTGTCGCAGCCTTACAGCGACAGCCAATAATCAGTCCGCGGGTCTAGAGCCTATGCCGTGCGGATGTAATCCCGCAACGCCTCGGCGTCGTGCTCGCATTCCTCGACACGCTGCTTGACCACGTCGCCGATCGACACCAAGCCGATCAACTCGCCGTCGCGCAGCACCGGCATGTGCCGGAATTTTCCCGACGTCATCCGTTCCATAATGTCGGCGATCGTGTCGTTCTCGCCGCAGGTCATGACATTGCGCGTCATCACCTGGCCGACCGATACCGAAAACGCATCGACGCCGTGTTCGGCCATTGCGCGCACGATATCGCGTTCCGACAGAATGCCGGCCAGCCGTCCGCCGGCGCCGCGAATGATAACCGAGCCGATGCGGTGCGTGCTCAGGAGCCTTGCCGCCGCCGCGAGATCGGCGCTCGGTTCTATGCTGATAATGTCGCCGCCCTTTGCGGCCAAGATCGTTTTCACGTTCATGGCACTCTCCTTGTCGCGTGACCGCGTTGCTGAGTCCCGGGTCTGGCGTCAACGATCCTGCCGCGCATCCGGTTCCGTCAAGCACAATCGCGGGAAAATTACGCTGCAGCGCGGCAAAACCGCTGCTAGTGCAGCGTCGGATCGTCGGCGATGGAAGGCGGCACGTCCTGTTTCGGATCGAACCAGGAGAATAACAGCAGCCCGGCGAGGAAACCGCCGATATGCGCCTGCCACGCGACGATCTCATCGCCGCCGGTAATCGAGTGTGAACCGAGCCCGAAAAGGATGTTGATACCAAACCACACCGCGAGGAACGCGAGCACGCGCGCATCGCTGAACACCGCGGTCAGGGGAATCGCCGGCACGCGAAACGATTCGTCGGCGCCGCCGCCCAAACCGAGCGGACCGCCGCGCTGAAAGGCAAAGCGCATCGCCGCCGCCATCGCGCCGGAGATCGAGGCCGACGCGCCGATCATCGGCGCTGGCGAGCCGGCATTGGTCAGAAGATGCATCGCCGCGCCTGCCGCCGCGGTGACGGCAAAGAACGCGAGAAACCGCGCCGTGCCGAAGCGGCGCGCCAGCGCGCTGCCGAAGGCCAGCAGCCACACGCCGTTGACGATCAGATGCATCCAACTGCCGTGCAGCAACGAATAAGTGACGAAGGTCCAAATCTCCGCGCCGAGCCCACCCGGCAGCACGCCGCCGAGAACCATCGATGAATCGTATCGTGCCGGGATGAAGGCCAAATAGAGCAGCACCCATATATCCTGCTCTTCGCTGAGCAGCACCGTGCGCACGCCGTGAATCGCCGCCAGCGCGGCCGAGAGTACGACAATGACGGTCGGAATATTGAACAGAGGTTCGCGTTTCACGGGGAGTTTCCGGTCGAGGGGCCGCACGTCACGCCCCTGCCGCCTGAACACAAGGCGCGCGAGCCGTCTGTTAAAAGTATGACAGAGCCGAGGGCTAAAAAAAAGGAGGGCTCTCGCCCTCCCCTGACCCGCGCTTAGAGGCAATGGCCGCACCGTATCGGCCGCATCGCTTCATTAAACCGCGCGGCTCTATTCCAGTAATGCCGTGTGGATCGGCTCCAGTCATAACGGCCGTTATCGGCCGCGCCAACACGCTAGCGATCTTAACACTAACTCACGTGCATTGCGGCAAAGGCCCGCCCCCGGCACGCCGCCTGCTCATTGCATGACGTCGCGGCGAAAAGCCGGCGCCGTTGTCCCGATCGGGGACAGACGTGCCGCCAGCACCGTCTCGCGACGACACAGGTGGTGCGCCATGAAACATGCTTCCACGCGGGCGTTGTTCGACTACTGGAACAAGCGGCGCGGCGCGCGTCCGGCACCGGAACGCGCCGACATCGACCCGGTCGGCCTTCGCCGCGAACTCGGCGACGTCTTCATGCTGGCGGCCGACTTCGTCGATAACTTGCGTTTCCGTCTGGCCGGCACCCGCGTCTGCGCCTTGTTCGGCCGCGAGATCAAGGGCGAGGATTTCCCGGCGCTGTGGGACGAAGCGAGCCGCAAGACCATCAACGAGGTCCTCGCGGTCCTCACCAATGAACGCATCGGCGCGGTCGCCGGCCTGACCGGCCGCAACGCGGATGGCGCCGAGATCGATCTGGAATTGATTCTGTTGCCGCTCGCCCATGCGGGGCACGCCCGCATCCGCGCGATCGGCGCTTTGGTGCCTTTGACGCCGCCTTACTGGCTCGGCGAAAAGCCGCTGACCGAACTGCGCCTCGGCGCGCTGCGCCATGTCGGACCGGACAGCGACGCGCGCGAGTCGCGCCAATTCACACTGGCGCCGGCGCAGCAGCCGGACATCATGCGCGAGCCGCGGGAAATATTGCCGCCGGAGTCGGCGCCGGCCGGTAGCCGGCTGCGCCACGGCTTCGTGGTTTATAGCGGCGGCCGCGAAACGCCGTCAGGCGACAAGACCGGCTAACGGACCATTAATCTTACGCCAATAGGCTCGCCGCATCCGGGAACATAAGACCCTGAACAAGCCAGCGAGCCTATGGCGATTGCACTGACCAAGCCGAAATTCCTGCCGCTTGCCGACGAGCGGCGGCGGCATCAGCGCGTCAAGGTCAACCTGCTTGGCCGCTATATGCTGGCCGATTACCGCGAATTCCCCTGTCAGGTGATCGATATGTCGCCCGGCGGCATGGCCGTGGTGGCGCCGGTTGCCGGTCAGCCTGGCGAGCGGGTGATCGCCTATGTCGATCATCTCGGCCGCCTGGAAGGCAAGATCGCCCGCCTTCTCGACAACGGCTTCGCCATGAGCATCTCGGCGACGTCGCGCAAGCGCGACAAGCTCGCCGCCCAGCTCACCTGGCTCGCCAATCGCCAGATCCTCAATCTGCCGGAAGACCGCCGCCACGGCCGCTTCGTGCCGCGCAATACATCGGCGCGCCTCATCCTCCAGAACGGCAACAATGTCGCCTGCCGCATCATCGACTTGTCGGCCTCGGGCGCCGCCGTCGCGATCGCCCCCGATCTGCTGCCGCCGGTCGGCTCCGCCGTCACCATCGGCAAGACCGCCGGCCGCGTGGTGCGCCACATCGACAATGGCTTCGCCATCGAATTCCAGCGGCTTCAGCACCCCGACTTCATCGAAGACAACGTCACCGGCGAATAGAGCGGCCGGCAGCGCGCCTTCGCGCCCGGCTTTTCGCCCATATCCCGCCTGCCCTCCGACGTAAGTCTTTCGACGTTTCGTCGCGATTACGCGCCAGCGTCAGCGGACTCTCAACACACTCCGTAAAATTGCGCCTTTCGCAGGTGCCGGAATCCCTCCGCCCGTTACCGGCGACTGGCTCCAATGCGCGCCCTTTAGGCGGCCGCTATACAGTAAACAGCGCGCCGCGCAGCGCTCAAATTCGCCCGCCAGTGCTCACTAAAGTCTATTAACGTCTACAATTTTAGATAAATTGTATTCTACTGGATTTTAGTCGAGTTCTATTCTTTTTTATCAAGTATTCGCCTCTCTCTTTACTTGTATTTTCGGATAATTGCCTCGCTCGACTTATCCGCCCCGCAAAATCTTTTTGCCAATTTGGTCCCGACGACAGGGGAAGGGACCACAACAATGAACAAGAGTTTCAAACAGGCTTTGCGGACCAGCAGTGCGCTGGTCATTGCTTTCAGCGCGCTGACGATCGCCGCTGGCAACGCCATCGCCGCTGGCGAGCGTCTCGCCTCGCTCTCCACCGGCCAGCCGAGCGAACGCATCGTCTATGCCACGGTCGGCGAGCCGAGCCGCGCGCCGATCGGCTGGGTCGAGTTCTGCATCGAATACAAATCCGAATGCACCACCCGCCCCTCGGCGCCGCGCGACATCGTGCTCACGTCGAAAACCTGGGACGATCTGGTCAAGGTCAATAATTGGGTCAACGACTCGATCAAGCCGATTACCGACGTCGATCACTGGGGCACGGTCGAGCGCTGGAATTATCCCGACGATGGCTATGGCGATTGCGAAGACTACGTCCTCCTCAAGCGCAAGATGCTGATACAGGCCGGCTGGCCGCGCGAAGCGCTGCTGATCACCGTCGTGCGCGACAAGAAGGGCGAAGGTCATGCCGTGCTCACGGTCAAGACCAACCGCGGTGAGTTCATTCTCGACAATCAGGAGTCGGAAGTCCTCGCCTGGAACAAGACCGGCTACAAATTCGTCAAACGTCAATCGCAGACCGACCAGAACGTCTGGGTCGCGCTCGGCGAACCGCGCGGCGCCCCGGCCACGGTGTCTGCCCGCTGATGGATGACTCTTTGAGCTTCGAACAAGGGTGCGCGCCGGTGGCGCGTGCCGGACGGGAAAAAAGTTAGCGCCAGTTTTTGCTCACTGTCCGAGCACGAGGAAACGAAACAAGGAATTCGCGTCCCGGTCACGTCCCCACCCCTCCCCGTCCCCAGACCGGGCCGCGAGCGGCCGATCCTCCCCCAAGGATCGGCCGCACCCCTTTTTGGGGGCAGCGCAACGGCGTGAATGTCATCGGCGCCGCCACCGCGGCATGCTAATTTCGCGCCGACGAACAGGCGCGCCCGATGCCGCAAGCCGAGACAATGGACCGCGATTTGCTGGCGATGCTCGCCTGCCCGCGCGATCATGCGGCGTTGCAGGTCGAAGGCGGCGGACTGCGCTGTGCGCACGGCCACGATTATCCGGTCGTCGACGGCATACCTGTCTTTCTGCTGGCCGAGCACGACCAGACCATCGGCGTCGCGGCTGCGTCGCTGCATGCCGCCTCAACCGGCGATGGCGCGCCGCTTTATCTCGAAACGCTCGGCCTCTCCGACGCCGAAAGGCGCGAGATCGCGCGCGACTGGCGCGCCGGTGCGCCGGTCGACGCCGCCATCTCGCATCTTGTCGGCGCAACCTCGGGCCTGGCTTACAAAGGTTTAACGGGAAGGCTGCGCGATTACCCGATTCCTGACCTGCCGCTGGCTTCGGGTGGAGGCGAATGGCTGCTCGATGTTGGCTGCAACTGGGGCCGCTGGTCGACCGCCGCGGCGCGCAAAGGCTGGCGCGTGGCCGGCATCGATCCGTCGCTGGGCGCCTTGCTCGCCGCCCGGCGCGCATTTTCGGCCACCACCCCGCAGGCGCATTTCGTCTGCGGCGATGCCCGGCATCTGCCCTTCAAGGCCGGGGCATTCGCCGCCGCGTTCTCCTATTCGGTGATTCAACATTTTTCGCAAGCGGACGCCGAACGCACGCTTGCCGAGATCGGCCGCGTCTTGCGTCCGAACGGCGTCGCGAAAATTCAAATGGCGCATGAAGGCGGCCTGCGCGCACGTTACATGCAGGCCCGCGCCGATGACAGAATATTCCACGTCCGATACTGGCCGCTTGCCGCCTTGCGCACCGTCTTTGAAACACACATCGGCCCGGCCGAGCTGACGGCCGAGGCCTTCGGCGGCCTCGGCCTGCTGGCCGAGAATCGTCGCCATCTGCCGCTCAAGGCCCGTCTGCTGATTGCGCTGTCGGGTGCGCTGAAAGCCCTGGCCCGGGCGATCCCGTCTTTGCTGCGCATCGCCGACAGCGTCTACGTCACCGCTATCAAGCGCGCTCGCGCCTAGCCGATCTTCTTCAATCCCTTCGCATACTGCTTCCATCTCTCGACATAATAATCCGCGCCGCTGCGGATCGTCGCGTGCGCCTTTTCATCCAGAGTCCGGATGGCGCGCGCCGGCGAGCCGACGATCAGCGAATTATCCGGAAACGTCTTGCCTTCGGTGACCAGCGCGCCAGCGCCGACCAGCGAGTTGTTGCCGATCTTGGCGCCGTTGAGCACGATCGCGCCCATGCCGATCAGCGAATTGTCGCCGATGATGCAGCCGTGCAGCATCACCTTGTGGCCGATCACGCAATTCGAGCCGATCACCAGCGGATAGCCCATGTCGGTGTGCAGCGTCGCGTTGTCCTGGATCTGCGAGCGCTCTCCGAGTTCGATCCACTCATTGTCGCCGCGCAGCACCGCGCCGAACCAGACGCTGGCCTCGGATTTCAGCCGCACCCGGCCGATCAACACCGCCGTCTCGGCAACCCAGTATTGGCCGTCGGCTGGAAATTCAGGCGCCTGTCCGTCGAGTTCATAAATCGGCATCGTCGCGCTCCGTTAAAGGTGGCGCGAACTTGCCCGATTGGCAGCGGCGGGGAAAGACCGATTTAAGCGAGCAATAGCCCGACAGCGCGCACCAGCACCAGGCCGGACATCAGGCTCCAGAAACCGGCGATCATGGTGGCGAGAAACACGAACTGAAAACGGCGGCTCTCGTGCCTGTGGCCCATCAGCGTGTTGCGCATGATCAGGAATGGCGCGGCGAGCATCAGGAGCGGCACGGCGGCGAAAGCCCGCGGGCTGGGTCCGGCCGTCAGCAGGCCGAAGCTCGGCAGGCGCGAGGTCGCAAGCTGATAGGCGGAGGAGCACAGGCCGGCGACGGCAAAACCAAGCGCCAGCGCCAAACACATCTGCAACGATTGCGGGGACATCGGATGCCTCGAACGCGACTGAACGCGGCATCAATGGCACAACGGCGCCCTCGCGCCAGCCAAAGCTTAACAATTGGTTAACCCGTTAACGGACGATTAACCTTGTCGTGGGACACGAGACTCTTCGCTATTTCGGAGCCGCGATGGCCAGCCTCGCCCACCCCTCCCAGCATCATCACGCGCAGCGTCACCACCGCAAGCGCCAAAGCCACCAGCGCCAAAGCCACCAGCGCAAAGGCCATAATCCGCTGGCGGCGCCGGTGCTGCTGTTCGCCGCCGTCTGCATCGTCGCCGCCGTCTATGTCGCCTATGTGCTGTGGCCGCGCTGGCCGGATGTGGCGGTCGCGACCGACGCGCCGTTGCTGCCGATCACGATTGCCGGCATCGCCTTCAACATCGAGCCGGCCGCCATCCGCATTCCGGTGCAGCGCCATGCCGGCACGCAAAACAGAGTCGACCTCGCTTATCTGTGGCCGTCGCTGGTGCCGCCCGATCCGGCGATCAAGATCATTGACGGCGCGCCGGTCGATCCGAACGAGCGGCTATTCGCCACCATCCAGGTCAGCGACGGCACCATGCCGCTGAACGAGCGTGTGCAGACGATCTATCCGCGTTATCTCGGCACGCAGAAAACGGCCGGCGCCGACGGGCTGACGTTGCAGCCGTTCCGCGACGGCACGCCCTATCAGGGCGAGGAACTGGTGTTCGACCAAGCCGCGCCCGAACATTTCCTGGCGCGCTGCTCGCGCAAAGGCTTCGGCAATTCGGGCATCACCAATAGCGGCACCTGCCTGACGGAGCGGCGTGTCGGCTCGGCCGAAATCATTCTGCGCTTTCCGCGCGACTGGTTGAACGACTGGCGCAGAGTCGCCGCCGGAATCGACAAACTGATGACGCGCTGGCGGCCGGCGAACTAGAAATTGGGGTTTTCTTCGTCAATCAGATCGATGTCGAGGATCGGCAATTCGAGAATGTAGGTCTTGCGGCCCTTCTCGGTCTCGAGAAACAGCACGCCAAGGAAATCGTCGCCGAGATAGACTTCGAGCGAGTCCATCTTCTTCGGCCGCGTCACCACGCGAATCTTCTGGTTGTCGAACTTCAGACGCAGATAGTTGGTCAATGTCGGCACCGGCTGCATGCTCGGATCCTGGCTGACCTGGATGACCATGCGGAAATTATACGAACGCTCGCCGTCCTCGTCGTCGACGGTCATTTCGCCGAGATCGTCCTCGCCGACGAAAACCTCGGCGGCGACGTCGCCCTTCTTCGGCACCACGCGGATATTCGGGTTGCCGAAAACCTTCTTCAAATAATTGTCGAGTTTTCTGACTTCCTGGACGTCCACCGGGCGGCTCCTTCAGTGCATAATTATCGCGTTAGTTGCCCGATTGAGCGCGCAAGTCAACCCGCAAAGTCAACCCGCAAAGTCAACCCTCAAAGTCAACCGCAATGCCGCGCAGCATCAGCCGTCGAGCATGATGCCGTACAGCATCTGATCCATGGTGCGCGAAGGCTCGGCGCAGCCGGCCTCGCCGACCACTTTCGCCGGAACGCCGGCGACCGTCACGTTGTTCGGCACCGCCTTGATGACGACGGAACCGGCGGCGATGCGCGCGCAATGCCCGACCTCGATATTGCCGAGAATCTTGGCGCCGGCGCCGATCATCACGCCGCGGCGGATTTTCGGATGACGGTCTTCGTGTTCCTTGCCGGTGCCGCCGAGCGTGACGTCGTGCAGGATCGAGACGTCGTCGTCGATCACCGCGGTTTCGCCGACCACCAAACCGGTGGCATGATCGAGGAAGATGCCGCGGCCGATCTTGGCGGCCGGGTTGATGTCGCACTGGAACGCCGCCGACGAGCGGCTTTGCAGATAGAGCGCGAAGTTCTTGCGGCCCTTGCCGAGCAGCCAGTTGGCCAGACGATGCGTCTGAATGGCGTGGAAGCCTTTGTAGTACAGCACCGGCTCGATGAAGCGCGTCGTCGCCGGGTCGCGGTCGATGGTGGCGACGATATCGGCGCGGAAGATTTCGCCGAGCGACGGCTCATCGTCGATCGCCTCGCGGAACGCCTGGCGGATCAGGTCGCTGGACACATCGGGATGCTCGAGCCGTTGGCTCACCCGGTGGGCGACCGCCGTCTCAAGCGTGTCGTGGTGCAGGATGTTCTCGTAGATGAAGCTCGCCAACTCCGGCTCGCGCCGGACGATGTCCTCGGCCTCCTGGCGGATCCGGCTCCAGACCGGATCGACCTTGTCGAGGGCGTTGACCGGCCGCGTTTGATACTGAGCCATGGCGTGGATCTCCTGATCGACTCTCTTTAGTCCCCACAGATAGGGTTTTATCACAGATTTTCAGGGGGGCCGAGGCCCCTAAAGCCTCGTGGAAGCCCTTAAGGCCGTCGGTCGAGAAAGGCCAGAACACCTGATTTATAGACCTTGTCGCCGACCGCCAGCATGTGGTCGCGGTCCGGTATATCGAGCGCCTCGGCGCCTGGAATGAGGGCCGCAAGCTCCTGCGGAGAGCCCGCCACATTGTCTTTGGTGCCGACCGCCACCAGTACCGGGATACCAATCGCCCCCACCTGCTCCGGGCTGAGAACCTGCCGCGAGCCGCGGATGCAGGCGGCCAGCGCCTTGAGGTCGGACTTGGTCTGCTGGGCAAAAGCGCGGAATACCCGGCCGGTCGGATCGGTGATGCTGTCCGGATTTGGCGCTTCAAGCGCGTGAGCAATCGACTCCGGCAGACCGACGCCGCTCACCAGTTTGATGCCGAGTCCGCCGAGCACGGCCGAGCGCACGCGCTCCGGGTGCGTGACGGTGAGATAGGCGGTGATGCGCGCGCCCATCGAATAGCCCATGACGTCGGCGCGGCCGATCTTGAGATGATCGAGCAGCGCCCGCACATCATCGGCCATCTTGTCGGTGTGATAGGCAGCCGGATCGTAGAGCTTGCCCGACTGGCCGTGACCGCGATTGTCGAGCGCGATGACGCGGCGCCCTGCCTGCGTCAGGGTCGTCACCCAGGCGGTCGACACCCAGTTCACTTCCTTGTTGGACGCAAAGCCGTGCACCAGCACGACCGGATCGCCCGTTCCTTCGTCGATATAAGAAATTTCGACGTCGCCGCTTTTGAAACTGGGCATTGAAGGGTCCACCGTGAGCGTGGCGTCTTTTAGGCGCGCACTTGCATCTCTGCAAGGCGCCGCAGCCGCCGCCTCTTACGATAATCGATGACGCGCTGGGTGGTGCGTTCGGTCGCGCCCTTCAGCGACGACACCAGCCCGAACAATGTTGCGAGCGCCCACAATATCCACATGCCGAGATCGAACACCGCCATGGTCAGTGCGATGGCGCCGCGCCCCGCGACCTTGAGAATCGCGCGCGTGCGGCTGCCGGCCTTTTCCGCCAGGGTCGCGACGCGCGCCATTTCGCGCGGGCTCTGGGCGATCTTCAGACCGTCGAGCGCCGCCTGCGTGCCGGCCTTGGCCTGCACGCGCCCGGTGTCGCGCGCCAGTCGCATGAGACCGCCCGCGCGCTCGACCTTCACGGCGTTACGCGCGGCACGGATCGCCAGCGCCGGCTGCGCGATCGAGAAGCCGCCGATCGCGGTCTTCAACTGGCTCCAGTCGACCACGCCGCGCAACGAGCGGCCGATGTAAGCCGTGAGATCGGCGCTGATACGGCTGGTCTTGCGCGCGACTTTGGCCAGCGACAGACCGACGCGCGCGGGCCCCGCAGCGCCAAGCGTCGCATAGGTCCCGGCGGTGATCGCCAGCCCGACGCAGGCCAGACCCAAAATCAGTTCGTCGGCCTCTTGCCCGCTCGCCAGCCGCGAGCCCTCGTGCACCGCGTCGCGAATGTCGCCGAACACGAACAGATCGCCGAGCGTGGTGCCGGCAAAGCCCGCAATGTCGTTGGGCTCGCCGGTGACCAGGCCGAGCGCGAAACTCTGCGCGGCGTGGCCGGCGCTGGCGTCTTCCGCCACCGCGGCGTTCACTTTGTCGGTGAGCGCCGGGTCGATGGCGACCTTTCGGTCGGCAGCGAGGTCGACGAAGCTCTTGGCAAGGTCGCTGTCCTTGGCGGCGAGCGCCTGCTCGATCTCGCGGGTCGCCACCTCGGCATTGAATTTTTCGTCGAGCGCACGGCCGGCGATCTCGGCAGGGTCGTCCTCGATGCTCAGGAGATACTGCGCATCCACCCCGCGCGGAACCACGTAGACGGCCAGCGCCGCCAGCAACACGAACAACAACAACACGGGCGCGATGCGCCGAGTCCGCGCGGCCGGACGCAGCTGCGCGGCGTCCTGCACGGACTCGCGCAAGCTCTCTTGCTGTCCCGGTGGCGCGAATCCTTGCGCGTCGCGCATGTCAGCCGCTCGCTCCTCGACCTCTTGGGGATAACCCCGAAGGCTCCCGCCTCATGAAAGAAAACACTTTGGAATCAACGGGGTTCCGGCCGAACCAAGGGTACGGCTAACGATCTGTCTCGGCTAGGCATGACGCCCCTGCGTCGCTATGGTGCGCCTCACAATTCGCTGGCAAAAAGGCTTTTCTCATGGCGGAACACGTCGTCCCCCATTTTCATAACGATCCGGGCGTGCCCCTGATCGAAATCGGCGCCAAGGAATTCATGTGCGTCGGCGCCACCCCGCCTTACGACCACCCGCACGTCTTCCTCGACATGGGCGCGGACAACGAGATTATCTGCCCCTATTGCTCGACCCTCTACCGGCTCGACGCCACGCTCGATCCGCACGCTGCCCGGCCCGCCGCCTGCGCGCTGCCGCTGGTGGAAGCGTAACTAACAAAACCAATACGGAGCACTGAGCCTTGGCGTCCGAGCGTCATGTCATCGTCGCCGGCGCCGGCATCGCGGGGCTCACGGCGGCGCTGACATTGGCGCGCGCCGGCTTTCGCGTCACCGTGCTGGAGCAATCGCCGGTACTCGAAGAAACCGGCGCCGGCATTCAGCTCTCGCCCAATGCCAGCCGCATCCTGATCGATCTAGGGCTGCGCGACCGCCTCGAACCTCTGGTCGTCAATCCGGCGGCGATCCGCGTCATGTCCGGCGGCTCCGGCCGCGAGATCGTCCGCATTCCGCTGGGCGTTCAAGCCGAGCAGCGCTACGGCGCACCGTTCTGGACCGTGCATCGCGGCGATTTGCAGGCCGCGCTCGCCGACGCCGCGCACACTGCGCTCGACGTCACCGTCAAGCTCGGCATTCGCGTCGATGACTTCGCCGGGCACAGCAACGGCATCACCGTGCAGGCCTATCGCGGCCGGCAGATCGTCGATGAGCGCGGCGCGGCATTGATCGGCGCCGACGGCATCTGGTCGCATGTCGGCGAGCGGCTGCAAGTGCAGCGCAAGCCGGCCTTCGCGCACCGCACCGCCTGGCGCGCGCTGGTGCCGGCGGACAGCATGCCGCTGACGTTCCGCAGCGACGTGGTCAATCTGTGGCTCGGGCTCGACGCGCATCTGGTGCTCTATCCCGTCAAAACCGGCCGCCTCATCAACATCGTCGGCATCGTCCATGACGAATGGAACGAGACCGGCTGGCAGGCCTCGGGCGACCGCGCCGAAATCCTGCGCCACTTCGCCCGCTTCTCCTGGGCGGAGAAAGTGCGCGAACTGATCGCCATCCCCGACCGCTGGCTCAAATGGGCCCTGTACGATCGCATCGCGCCCTTCGCCGGCGGCGCCGGCCCGGTGACTTTGATCGGGGACGCCGCCCATCCGATGCTGCCCTTCCTGGCGCAAGGCGCCGGCATGGCGATCGAAGACGCCGTTGTGCTTGCCGATTGCATGAAAGCCTATGCCGGCGCGCCGGAAGCGGGTTTGCGCGCCTACGAGGCGGCGCGGCGCAAGCGCACCGAGCGCGCCCAACAGACCTCGCGCAAGCAGGGCAAGCTCTATGGGCAAACCGGCCCCGAGGCGCTGATCCGCAACTTCGGCATGCGATTGTTGGGCGGAGAAAAACTGCTCAGACGCTACGACTGGGTTTATACTTGGAAGGCGAGCGTGCGCAGTTAAAGCGAGAGGCCGCGGCAAGCGGTCCCGATCTGGGAGGAGACGCAATGCTATTTCCGACGACCGTCGCCGGCAGTCTGCCGAAGCCGTCATGGCTGGCCGAACCCGATAAATTGTGGCCGCAATGGCGCCTGCAAGGCGATGACCTTGCGCAGGGCAAACTCGACGCCACTTTGCTCGCGATCAAATTGCAGGAAGACGCCGGCATCGACATCGTCTGCGACGGCGAAATGTCGCGCCAGCATTTCGTGCACGGCTTCCTCGAATTCGTCGACGGCATCGACACCGCCAACAAAGTCGAAATGGGCATCCGCGCCAACCGCTACAAAGCGATGGTGCCTGTCGTGCGCGGCGCGCTGACCTTGAAAGGCCGCGTGCATCAGACCGAGGCGCGGCACGCCCGCGCGCATACAACGCGCCAGCTCAAGATCACGTTGCCCGGCCCGATGACCATCGCCGACACCGTCGCCGACGCGCATTACGGCGACAAGGTGAAGATGGCTTTTGCCTTCGCCGATCTCCTCAACAAGGAAGCGCGCGCATTGCAGGCCGACGGCGTCGACGTCATCCAGTTCGACGAGCCGGCTTTCAACGTGTTCATGGACGAAGTGCCGACCTGGGGCATCGAGGCGCTGCACCGCGCCATCGATGGCCTGACCTGCACCACCGCCGTTCATATTTGTTACGGCTACGGCATCAAGGCCAATATCGACTGGAAGAATTCGCTCGGCTCCGAGTGGACGCAATACGAAAAGATCTTCCCGGCGCTCGGCAAGAGCAGGATCGGCCAGGTGTCGCTGGAGGCGATCAATTCGCGCGTGCCGCTCAAGCTATTGTCATTGCTCGGCGACAAGGACGTGCTGATCGGCGTCATCGATGTTGCCAGCGACACAATCGAGACGCCGGAGCAGGTGGCGCAGGTCATCGCCGACGTGATGCAGTACGTCCCTAAGGAACGCATCGTCTGCGGCACCAATTGCGGCATGGCGCCGATGCACCGCGATACCGCCGAGGCCAAACTGGTCGCGCTCGGCGCCGGCGCAAAGCTAGCAAGGCAGAAGTTCGCATAAACCGGGATATCCACCGCCCCCCCCGATCACGTCCGCGCGAGGCTTGATCCAGGTCAATACGGCAGGGCCGCTTCCATATATTCAATACTCCATATGTGATAGAGATTCGATCACAGTGGAGAATTCGCGATGCTCAGCCAAAAAGCCTGGTCGCCTTATCTCGCCGGTGTCGTCATCGGCCTCCTGCAAATCCCCGCCTTCCTGATCATCGAAACCGCGCTCGGCGCGTCGTCGTCTTACGTCACCATCGGCGGCCTGATTGCCTCCTGGCTCGATCCGGCCGTTCTGAAAATCGGCTACGTTGCGCGCCACGTCGCGGTGACCGCCAAGAACTGGTGGCAAGTCGCGCTAGTCGTCGGCATTGCGCTCGGCGCTTTCATCTCGATGCAAATGTCCGGCGCGCGGCGTCACGCCATTTCGCCGATCTGGCAGCGCGCGCTGGGCTCGGCCTCGCCCGCCAAGCGATACGCCGTCGCTTTCTTCGGCGGCTTCATCATGCTGTTCGGCGCGCGCATCGCCGATGGCTGCACCAGCGGCCATGGCCTGTCCGGCATGGCGCAACTCGCCGTCGGTTCGACCGTCGCCGTCGCCGCCATGTTCGTCGGCGGCATCGCCACCGCGTTTCTCGTCCTGCGCCGCATCTGACGCCGCAACGATCAGGAGAATTCAAATGTCCGTCACCCTCGCCATCGCCGTCGGCCTGCTCATGGGCATCGTGTTCGGTTTCGCGCTGGAAAAGTCCCGCGTGTTCGAGCCCGGCATCATCGTCGGCCAGATGCAGTTGAGCAATTTCATCATGCTCAAGGTGTTTCTCGCCGCGGTCGCGACCGGCGCGGTGGTGCTCGCCGTTCTCCACGGTTTCGGTTACGTGAAGCTCGCGCCGAAGGCCGCGCTCTACGGCGCCGACATCGTCGGCGGCTTGATCCTCGGCGCCGGTATTGCACTCGCCGGCGCCTGCCCCGGCACGACATTGGCGCAGATCGGCGCCGGCTATCGCGATGCTCTGTTCACTTTGGTCGGCGGCCTGTGCGGCGCGGTGGCGTATTCATATGCCGAGCCCACCCTCAGCAAGACATTCCTCGGCCAGGGCGGCGGCAAGCTCATCTTCAGCGATCTCGCCGGCATTCCCTATTGGGTCGGCGCGCTGATCCTTGCCGCCGTCATCGTCCTCATTCTGTTCGCGCTGGAATCCTGGCGGCCGTGGCGTCCGGAATTGGGCAATGACGTCGATGGCGACCTGACGCCCGGCGCTTCGCCCAATAAATTACACGTCGTCCCCGCCGAATAACGAACCGAAACACAAGGAGAGTTTATGACCGCCAATATGGGAACCCTCGACCGAGTCCTGCGCGTGATTGTCGGTATCGCGCTGATCGCCTTCGCGCTCGGCTATATCGCACCCGGCACGAGCTGGGCCTGGGTCGGCTGGATCGGCGTGGTGCCGCTGCTGACCGCCGCGCTCGGCACCTGCCCGGCCTACAGCATCGTCGGCTGCTCGACGAAGTAATCAATCCGCCTCATCCTGAGAGTCTGACTCATA
>JAUSBQ010000429.1 GCA_030651965.1 Pseudolabrys sp.
CCATAGGCTTCGCGCACGAAAGGCAGCAGCGGCGCCAGGATCAGAATGTAGATGTGCGACGTGAAATGCGCCGCGCTGATCACGCCGATGAGGCGGACATGCGGCGCGGGCTTGGCAACGAAAGCGGCGAGACTCATGGAGCTTGTTTCCCGGCAGGGCGCGGGACTATGGCCCGGCGGCGGAGTTCAAACCAGCGCGTTTTCAGGAGGTTGGCTATGCGTGAAGGTTAGCCAACGCTCCGCCGCCCGTGTTCTTTGCGGCCCCGGGCAGGCCGTCGTCTGATTTGCGCGCCTCTGAAAAAGAAGAGGGGCGCGGAACGCGAGGGGGCCCTGACGGACCCACGGACCTCGACGCCTCGCGACATCGAGGCTTGTCGTCCTTCTTCGCTCCTTGCGGAGTTACGAAGGATTTTTAGAACCGCAAGTTCGCCAAGTTCCGGGCGTCCCGCGCGCGATGTTTATAGGTTTGCTCCGTTCCGCCCCCGGTGGACGTACCTTTCAGGGGCTGCGCCTTTTGGGCTCCAACCCCTAATCCACCGCTGTGACCCCCAACGAACCGGCCGTGTTCTGGCTGGGCCGGCCCGCTTCCAGCGGGATCGGTGGCACTGCGGCGTGCAGCCCGGGACGGAGCGGCTTGGACCGCCGGGTTCGGGGAATTCCGCGCCGCATCTCCAGCGCTCCCGACCGGCCACCGCTCCCCGCCCCGCATCTGAAGATGCTGTACAGACACCCCTCATTGGGGCGGGATTAGCAATATATAGTCCTAGGCCAGAATACAGTCAAGATGAATTTTGAATAAAATCCGGGTTCTCCGCCCTCATCCTGAGGAGGGCCGCAGGCCCGTCTCGAAGGATGGGGCGGCCTCGTCCTTCGAGACGCCCGCCTTCAGCGGGCTCCTCAGGATGAGGCCGAGAGGAGCGATCGCGGGTTTCTACGCCGACAATTTCTTCGCCTTCGCCGTTTCGATGGCTTCCCAGATGCGCGAGGCGGTCATCGGCATTTCCAGATGCTTGATGCCGTAGTCGGACAAAGCGTCGATCACGGCGTTGGCCACGGCAGGAAGCCCGCCGGACGTACCGGCTTCGCCGCAGCCTTTGGCGCCGATCGGATTGGTCTTGGTCGGCACCGGGCGGTTGGCGACCATGATCATCGGCGCGTCGTGCGCGCGCGGCATCGCGTAGTCCATGAACGAGCCGGTGACCAGTTGGCCTGCGGTGTCGTAGACCGCGCCTTCGAGCAGCACCTGTCCCAAGCCCTGCACGATGCCGCCTTGCACCTGGCCTTCGACCATCAGCGGATTGATGACGGTGCCGAAATCGTTGACCGCGTTGTATTTGACGACGCGGGTCAGGCCTGTGTCGGGCTCGATCTCGACTTCGACGACATGCACGCCGTTCGGGTAGGTGCCGGGGACGGCTTCGGTGACATGGGTGATGTCGAGCGTCTTTGGGAAATCTTTGGGCATATCGCCGGGCAGCGTGATGGTGCGCAGCTTTTCCGCCAGCGCCATGATGTTGATGGTGCGGTCGGTGCCGGCGATGGTGAACTGGCCGTTCTTGAACTCGATATCGCCGGATGAGGCTTCCAGCACATAAGCTGCGAGCGTCTTGCCGGCCTCGATCACCTTGTCGGAGGCCTGCACGATCGCGGTGCCGGACGCCATCGCCGAGCGCGAGCCGCCGGTGCCGCCGCCATGGACGAGGAGGTCGCTGTCGCCCTGCATCAGCTTGATCTTGTCGAAGGGAATGCCGAGCTTCTCGGTCAGCACCTGCGCAAAAGGCGAGGCGTGGCCCTGGCCGTAATCGAGCGTGCCGGTGACGATGGTGACGGTGCCGTCGGCATTGAACTTGATGCCGCCTTGCTCCTGCGTCATCGCCGCCGTGGTCTCGACATAGCAGGCGACGCCGAAGCCGCGCAGCTTGCCGGCCTTTTTGCTCTCGCGCTTGCGCCTGGCGAAGCCCTTGGCGTCGCCTTGTTCGAGCGCCTGCTTGAACAGGCCGGGGAAATCGCCGCAGTCATAGGTGGTGCCGGCCGGCGTGGCGAACGGCATTTGCTTCGCCTTGATGAAGTTGCGGCGGCGCAGCTCGAGCTTGTCGATGCCGAGTTCGACCGCGGCGATGTCCATCGAGCGTTCGATCGACAGCGCGCCTTCGGGGCGCCCGGCGCCGCGATAGGCGGAGACCAATGTGGTGTTCGAGAACACGCACTTGGTCGCCACTTCGAGAAGCGGCGTGCGGTACATGCTGATGATGTTCTTGGTGACGTTGAGCGTCGGCAGCAGCGGGCCGAAATTGCCGCAATAGGCGCCGAGATTGCCGTAGCCTGTCAGCCGCACCGCGGTGATCAGGCCGCCGGCGTCGAAGCCGACATCGACGGTCATGTCGAAGTCGCGGCCGTGATGGTCCGACATGAAACTGCCGGAGCGGTCGTCGGTCCATTTCACCGGGCGGCCGAGCAGCTTGGCGCCGTGCAGGACGCAGACATATTCCGGATAGACGGTGGCCTTCATGCCGAACGAGCCGCCGACATTGCCGGTGAGCACACGCACCTTGTCGGCCGGCGCGCCGAGAATATCGCGCAGCAGGTTCTTCATGCCGAACACGCCCTGGCTGCTCGAATGCAGCGTCCAGCGCTCGCCGGTCTTGTCGAATTCGCCGATGGCGGAGCGCGGCTCCATCGCCGCGACGACCAGGCGCTGGTTGATCAGCGGCAGCGACACGACATGCGCGGAGTTTTTGAGCGCCTCGGCGACCTTGGCGCCGTCGCCATGCTGGAAGTCGAGCGCGATGTTGCCGGGCACGGCGTCATAAAGCTGCGGCGCGCCGGGCTTGGCGGCGTCGCGCGCCGAGACCACGGCGGGCAGCGGCTCGATGTCGAGCGCCACCGCCTCAGCGGCGTCCTTGGCTTGCGCGACGGTCTCGGCAATGACGCAGGCGACCGGATCGCCGACGAAGCGCACCTTGTCGGTCGAGAGCGCCGGACGCGGCACGTATTTGATCGGCGAGCCGTCGCGGCTCTTGATCGGCAGCGTGCATTTGAGCCCGCCATAGGCGGCAAGGTCGGCGCCGGTGAGAACGGCGAGCACGCCGGGCATGGCCTTGGCGGCTTGCGTGTCGATCCCACGGATGATGCCGTGGGCCTGGCTGGAGCGCACCATTGCCGCGTAGGCCTGGTTCGGCAGGCCGATGTCGTCATTGTAGCGACCTTTGCCCTGCACCAGAATCGGGTCCTCTTTGCGCGTGACCGGCTGGCCGATGCCGAATTTGGTCAGCGAAAGGGCTGTTTCCGTCGTTCTGTCATTCATTTCGGGGGGGCTTTTGGGCTGGGGTGATGGACTGTTCCAAATAAAGCAGGCAGGCCCGCACCACAACAATAGCTTTCGGGGACTAGTGCCGCCGATTTGAAGTTCCTGCATCACCTGCCGCAAGTTCGTTCAGGAACGTCAAATCGATAAGCGGCACTAGAATCAAATACTTGCTAGTGCCCCTTTGTTCCGAAGTTCGGTCAGAGCTTGCTGCGAGGTATCACGAACTTCGGAAACGGGGCACTAGGGTTGCGCCAAACCCGGGCGCTGTTACACTTTTCGGGACAAGGAAACATTGCCGTAACAGCCGAGCCTGGGAGGCAGGCGGGGACGGCAGCGAGGTTTAAAGATGACGAGCGGCGAGGCCGGGGATACCCCAGGCCTCGACCCCGCTATCGATCGGGTGCCGCCTGGTGAGTCCCTTGGCGAGCCCCGGTGGGGTCGGCGGTCGCCTGGACGGCGCGAGGCAGGCTTCGGCAACGATCGGGGCGGGCCGACTTATGCCGCGCTCGATCTCGGCACCAATAACTGCCGTCTGCTGGTGGCGCGCCCTTCCGGCGACGGCTTTCGCGTGGTCGACGCCTTTTCGCGCATCGTCCGGCTCGGCGAGGGCATCTCGGCATCGGGGCGCCTGAGCGAGGCGGCGATCGAGCGCTCGCTCGAGGCGCTGGAAGTCTGCCGCAACAAGATGCGCAACCGCGGCGTCACCCGCGCCCGGCTGATCGCCACCGAGGCCTGCCGCGCGGCGGAGAACGGCGCCGACTTCCGCGCCCGCGTCGCCGAGAAGCTAGGCCTGGCGCTGGAAGTGATCGACCGCGAGACGGAAGCGGCTCTGGCCGCGACAAGCTGCACGCCCCTGATCGATCCGGAAGCGGAGGGCGTCGTGCTGTTCGACATCGGCGGGGGCTCGTCGGAACTGGTCCGGCTCGACCGCTCGCCACACTGCAAGCGCGGCCCGCCACTGCCGCAGATCCGCGGCTGGATCTCGCTGCCGCTGGGCGTGGTGACGCTCGCCGAGCGCCATGGCGGGCTCAATGTGACGCGCGATGTTTATGAGGCGATGGTCGACGAGGTGGCCGAACTGATCGCGCCATTCGCCCGTGAACATGGCGCGGGCTTGCATGGCGTCCATATGCTCGGTACGTCCGGCACCGTGACCACAATCGCCGGCGTCCATCTCGATCTCAAGCGCTACGACCGCAACCGCATCGACGGCTGCTGGATGGCGGCTGACGAAATCGATTGCGTGCTCGATCGGCTGGTGGCCATGAGTTATGACGAGCGCGTGGCGAGCCCCTGCATCGGCGCCGACCGCGCCGATCTGGTGCTGGCGGGCTGTGCGATCCTGGAGGCGATCCGCCGCGCTTTCCCGTGTCCGCGCCTGCGCGTGGCGGACAGAGGCCTACGCGAAGGCATGCTGGTGCAGATGATGCGGGAAGACGGCGCATGGAGCGATTCAGGTTCGGGCGTTTCAGGTTCGGGCGATGGCAACACTGACGGCAATGGTCAGGCGGTTTTGTCGTGACGGTGCGCAGCAAGAGCAGCGGCTCGCGTGAACTCAAAGTGCGGGTCAAGAGCGGGCGCGGCCGCAAGCTGTCGTCCAAGCTCTGGCTCGAGCGCCAGCTCAACGATCCTTACGTCGCGCGCGCCAAGCGCGAAGGCATGCGCTCGCGCGCGGCCTTCAAGCTGATGGAAATCGACGACAAGGCGCGCTTTCTCAAGAAAGGCCAGCGCGTCGTCGATCTTGGCGCAGCGCCGGGCGGCTGGGCGCAGGTCGCGGCCAAGCGCGTGCATGCGCCGGCTCAAGGCCGCGTCATCGGCATCGATCTTCTCGACATCGATCCGCTGCCGGGCGTCGAGTTCACGCAACTGGATTTTCTCGCCGCCGACGCGCCCGATAAATTGAAAGCGATGCTGGGCGGTCCAGTCGACGTGGTTTTGTCGGATATGGCGGCGAATGCGACCGGCCATCGCAAGACCGATCACATCAAGATCGTCGCTTTGGTCGAGGCCGCCACTGAATTCGCCCGCGAAGTGCTGGCGCCGGGCGGCACGTTTCTCGCCAAAGTCATTCAGGGCGGCACCGAAGGCGCGCTGCTCACCGCGCTGAAGAAGGACTTCGCGGTGGTGAAGCATGTGAAGCCCTTGGCCAGCCGCGCCGATTCCGCCGAGCTGTATCTCCTGGCGACGGGGTTTCGCGGCGGCAAGGTGTCAGGCGAAAACTAGCGCCGATCAGCGGAACGCGTCGGTGAAGCGCGGGCCGCGGCGCCGTTCCAGCGATTCAAAATACTGCCGGCGCTGTTCGGCGCCGCTCAATTCGCGCTGCGGCTGGCGCACGACCCGGGCGTTGCGCTGCTGCTGATAGCGGCGCTCGGCCAGTTCGCGTTTTTCGCGCTGGGCGCGTTCGCGCGCGCTCTCGCGCGGTTTGCGGTCCGGCTTTTGGTCGCGGACTTGAACGCGTGCTTGGTCGCGCACTTGGTCGCGCACTTGCACACGCTCTTGCGGCTGCTCCTGAACCTTGGGCGGCTTTTCCGCCGCCGGTGGCGGAATCGAGGCGGTGACCTCGGGCTTCGCTTCCGGTTTGGCTCCGGCTTTTTGCGGCTTCACGTCCGGAGCGGCGGCAACAGGCGCCGGTTCGACATTCCGGACGGCGACCGGTTTGATCGCTTCCGGTTTGCCGCCTTTGCGCTTGGCGTCGCGCGCGGCCTGCGTCGCGCGGCGGCGATCTTCCGCCGCCGCTTCGGCGGCTGCCTTCTGCTCGCCGGCAATCGTCTTCTGCACGCTGGCCAGTGCCTTCTGCGCCTCGCCGAACTTGCGGTCGTGGGTGAGGGCGGTTTGGTAGTCGGCGATCGCGGCGTCGCGCTCGGCATTCTTCTCACGCGCCAGACCGCGCAGATAATAGGCTTGCGCGTTGGTCGGCTGCTTGGCGATGACGAGATCCAAATCGCCGATCGCCGCCGCCCAGTCGCCCTTGGCCTGCTTCAGCACGGCGCGATCCTTCAAGGCGATGATGTTGTCGGGCTGGCGCGCCAGGCCGTCGGTGAGATCGGCGATGGCGCCGGCCGAGTCGCCCTTGGCTTTGCGCAGCGAGGCGCGCTCGAAATAGATGTCGGCCGGCTTGGGATCGATCTTGATCGCGGCATCGAGATCGCCGATGGCCTTGGCGGTGTCGCCATGGGCCTTGTAGATCATGGCGCGGGCGCGATAGGGCCCCGGATCGCCAATGCGCAGGTCGATGGCGCGGCTGAAATCGGTCAGCGCGCGGGTGTTGTCGTTCTTGGCGAGATGGACCCGCCCGCGCATGGCGAAGGCCATCGCATTGTTTGAGTCGCCTTCGATGATCTTGTCGAGGTCCGGCAAAGCCTTCGCAAAATCCTTCTTGCGCGTATAGGCCATGGCGCGCAGCGTGATGGCGTCGCGGTTGTCGGCTTCGATCTTGAGCATCGACTCGGCGTCGGTGAGCGCGCCGTCGGCATCGCCGTCTTCCAGCTTGAGATTGCCGCGCACGCGCAGGCCATTCACGGTCCAGGAAGATTTCAGCGCCTTGCCGATATCGGCATAGGCGCGCTTGCGGTCGCCTTTGTCGCGCCAGGCTTCGGCGCGCTGGCGGTAGCTCTGCGACGGGTTGTCGTCGAGCGGAATGGCACGGTCGAGAATGGCGATGGCCTTGTCGATATCGCCCTTCTTGCGCCATAGCGCGGCCTGCGCATTGAGCGCCGGAAGGCTCCTGGGGGCGATGCGCGAGGCTTCCTGATAGTCGCGCAAAGCCGCGTCGAGTTCGCCATTGGCTTCGCGCGCCTGGCCGCGCAGCAAATAGTTTTCAGGCGTCGGGTCGGCCCGGACCGCGGAATCGAAATCGCTCGCCGCGCGGGCGTAATCCTTCTGGCGCAGGTAAAGCTGGCCGCGGCCGCTGAACGAATTGGCGTTGTTGCCGCGCAGGCTGATGGCCTTCTGGTAATCGGCCAGCGCGCCGTCGTTGTGACCGAGGTCGCGCTTCACCGCGGCGCGGTTGATGTAAGGCGAGGGGTGCTCGGGCTCGAGCGCGATCGCCTTGTCGTAGTCGGCCAGCGCCTGACCGTAATTGCCGCGCGCGTACCAGGCATTGCCGCGGTTCTGGTAGGCGGGCGCGAAGTCCGGCGCGAGATTGACGGCGCGGTTGAGGTCGCCGATGGCATGCGCGACGTCGTTGCGATCGAGATAGGCAAGGCCGCGCAGCGCGTAGGCGACGCCGAGCGAAACGCCGCTGAGTTTGCCGGTGCCGATGATGTTGCCGCAGGCGGTAATGCGATGCTGCGCGAGGTCTTCGGTCTGGTTGGCGCAGACTTGCGCATCGCTGCCGCGCGGTCGCGGGCCGATCGATTTCGCCGCCGGAAGCGGGCGGTTGTCCGGATCGAGCGCCGGCGCCGGTCGCGCGCTCTGCGCCGGTTGGCGCACGATCACGCGCGGCTGATAGCGATCGTAGCTGCGGGTGTTGCCGCTGGAGAAGAACGGAAAGCCCTGCGCGAACGCCGGCTGCGCCGGCAGCAGCGTCGCCGCCGTTGCCGCGATCGCAAAGCCTAAGCACGCGCTCAAGACGCTGGCCGGCATTCGCGCTGAGCAGATCGCAAGCATTCTGAAAAAGCCTTACGCATTAACCATAGTGAATACTGAAATTACGCGCTAATCCAATGGTTTGTCCATGCAAAGGGTCCTGTTCCATTAACCAAAGCGGGTGGCATGGTTAACATGTAAAATTTTATTCAAATGCGTTTGAATTAAAGCTCGGTCGATGACTTTGGCGCCACCGGCGCGCGGCC
>JAUSBQ010000430.1 GCA_030651965.1 Pseudolabrys sp.
GGCGGTCGCGTTCCCACTGCGAGGTCTTGAGGTGGCGGATCGCGGCGGTGGCGGCGGCGCAGATCGCCGGCGGCAGCGCGGTGGTGAAGATGAAGCCCGGCGCGTAGGAGCGCACCGCGTCGATCATCTCGGCCGAGCCGGTGATGTAGCCGCCGAGACAGCCGAACGCCTTGGCCAGGGTGCCCTCGATGACGTCGATGCGGGACGCGGCGTTGTCGCGCTCGGTGACGCCGCCGCCGCGCGGGCCGTACATGCCGACCGCGTGGACTTCATCGACATAGGTCATCGCACTGTATTTGTCGGCAAGGTCGCAGATCGCATGCAGCGGCGCGATGTCGCCGTCCATCGAATAAAGGCTCTCGAAAATGATCAGCTTCGGCCGCGCCGGATCGGCGGCTTTCAGCAGTTCTTCCAGATGCGCGACGTCGTTATGGCGCCAGACCTGCTTTTCGCAGCCGGCCTGCCGCACGCCTTCGATCATCGAATTGTGGTTGAGCGCATCCGACAGGATCAGGCAGTTCGGCAGCAGTTTGGCGATGGTCGGGATGCCGGTCTGGTTCGAGACGTAGCCGGAGGTGAACAGCAGCGCGGCCTGTTTGCCGTGCAGGTCGGCCAATTCCCGTTCAAGTTCGACCAGCGGATGATTGGTGCCAGCGATGTTGCGGGTGCCGCCGGCGCCGGTGCCCATGCGGGCGGCGACGTCGACCATCGCGCCGATCACCTTGGGGTGCTGGGCCATGCCGAGATAGTCGTTGGAACACCAGATGACGACTTCGCGCTTGCCCTCGGGGGCGTGCCAATTCGCGTGCGGGAACCGGCCGGCGATGCGCTCAAGATCGGCAAACACGCGGTAGCGCCGCTCGTCGCGCAATGTATCCAGCGCCGATACGAAGAAGTCATTGTAATTCATAGCCGTTCCGCTCTCCCGCAGCAGCGCCGCAACCACTTTCTAGAGCGGTTCCAGGCTCTTTGTATAGGCGAGATTGGTCGGATTCCAAAGAGGCGGCATTGACCGAAGTCAAAGGCATTAGCGGGGGGTAAAGGCCGATAAATCAAGGAATCCGCGCATCCCGGCCAGCATCAGCGCGCCGATATGCAGTTGCTGTGGAAATTCGCCGGAAAAAATCATGGCGGCCAGTTCGTTCGGGCTGACCAGATTGAGCTCGATGCCGGCCTCGATGGTCGCGCCCTGCGGGCGGGGGCCGGCCTCGACGAAATAGGAATGCACCATGTTTGAAAGCCGGCCGGTGCAGGGCGCATGGATGCCGAGCGCATGCACAGCCTTCGACGGATAGCCGGTCTCTTCCAGCAGTTCGCGCTCGCAAGTCTGCGCGGGGTCTTCGCCGTCATCGACCAGCCCGGCGGGCAATTCCCAGGTGAAGCGTTCCATCGCCGGGCGGTACTGCCGCACAACGGGAATGCGGCCGTCCGGCGTCAGCGCGACGATGGCGATGTAATCCTGCTGGCCGACCGCGTGATAAAGCGCGGTGGTGCCGTTCTTGTACGCCACCTCACGCTCGATCACATTCATCCACGGCGAGATGTCGATGGTGCGCTTGGATTTGATCTTGGGGAATTCGCCCATGGCTCGATCTCCGTGTTCCGCACCGGCAGTCTGCGGCTAGCGTCGTCGTATCACAGAAACCTCGGCACCGGCAGCGGCGTGATCAACTGGCCTTTGTAGCCCTTGGCGCGCAGCTTCGGCGCCAGTTCGTCGGCGATGTGCCAGGAGAAGATGATGGCGCATTCGGGCTGGTCTTCGAACAATCTGGTCTCGTCGACGACCGGGATCGCAGTGCCGGGCATGCACTTACCGATTTTCAGCGAGCCGGGGATTTCGCAGACATAGTCGATGATGCCGTCATCGAGCCCGACATAATTGAACAAAGTCGAGGCCCGCGACGGTGCGCTGATGCCGACGATGCGGGCGTCTTTTTCCTTGAGATCGCGCAGCATCGACAGCAGACGCAACTTCGACAGCAGCACGTCGTGCTTGAATTCCTTGAGTCGCTTGGCCATCGCGTCGCCGCGCGGCTCGACATCCAGCATTTGCTGCACGCTAGGTTGAACCGGATGCATGCCCTTGCGCCCGGCATAGACGCGGATCGAACCGCCATGGCTCGGGATCGGTCGGGCGTGGAACACTTCGAGGTCGTGCAGCTCAAGCAGGTGCTTGAGGCTCGTCACCGAATAGTAGCGCAGATGCTCGTGATAGACCGTGTCGTATTGCAGCGTGTCGAGCAGGCCGATGAGGTAATGCGATTCGGATATGAACACGCCATCGGGTGAGAGCATCTCGACGATGCCATCAACGATCGCATGCACGTCTTCGATATGGGCGAAGCAGTTCGCCGCGGTGATCACCTTGGCCGGGCCGTGCGAGGCCTGCACCTCGCGCGCGACCTCCTTGCCGAAATAGCGCTTGATGGTCGGGATGCCGCGTGAATTGGCGATGTCGCCGACGTCGGTCGGCTCGATGCCGAGAATGCGGTTGCCGGCCTTCTGGAAGTTCGAGATCAAAGTGCCGTCGTTGGAGCCGATGTCGACGACGAGATCCTTCTCGGTCAGCCCGAGCATCGCCGAACTTTCGCGCTGCAATTCGGCGAAGTTGTCGCGCAGCAGTTTGGTCGTGCCGCTGGTGTAGGGATATTCCGGCGGGAAGATGATGACTGGGTCGACGGCTAGCCCAAGCTGCACCAGGTCGCACTCGCGGCAATGCAGCAGGTCGGTCGGAAACCACGGCTGCTGGCGCGGTACCTGGCCGATCGGCACCATCTGGTTGACCGGGGGCATGTAGCCGAGCGACAGCACGGCATCGAGCCTGTCCGAACCGCAGATCTGGCAGGCTTCGACCGGAACGCTGCCGCCGGTGCCGGCGCCGCGCGCGACTTTGAATGAACGCAAGGCTAGTCCCCCTCAGGCTTTCGGCGCCAGGTCGGCGTTTTTCCAGTACCAGTCCAATGTGGCTTTAAGGCCGTCGTCGAGCGGCACGCGCGGTCTATAGCCGAGTGCCGCCAGTTTTGAAATGTCGGGGCAGCGGCGCGGCGTGCCGCCGGCCTGCAATTTGCCGGGCACGATCTCGATGGCGCGGCC
>JAUSBQ010000438.1 GCA_030651965.1 Pseudolabrys sp.
CGCCGCCGCCGCCGCTGATCGCGGCTAGATTAGTGACGCCGCGCGGATTGCCGGCCTGCGCCGCGCGCTCGAACAGTTTGCGCGCCGCGTCGGTATCCTTGGCGACGCCGTTGCCGGTGCCGAGATGGACACCGAGTTCGACCATCGCCGAGGTCGAGCCTTTGTCGGCGGCCTTGCGATAGGTGGCGAGCGCTTCCGCGGTCTGCTTGTTGGCGGCGTAAGCGCGGCCGAGTTGATACATCGCGCGACGCGAAGCGCCCGATGTCGTTTTGCAGAACTTGATCGCGGTGGCGATGTCTGACTTGGCGATCACGGCCGCGCCTTGCACGTCGGCGGGCTTTTCGAGATCCGCGGGATCGGCGGCGACGCGATCGCACAACACGAGATCGGCCGACTGCGCAAGCGCCGCGGCGGAGACAAAGAGCGGGGCGAAGCCTGCCACACACACAACTGCGACTAAACGTTTCATGCCGCGATCCTAAGGCCTCAGGCCGCGAAACGGCAAGCGGGATTTCGCAGAACCTATCCATCCACAAGGAGAACCAAATGGATATCGATACGCACAATGAACTCGATGCCAAATCTTACGAGACCAAGTCGGGCATTCCGCTCGATGCCGTGGTGCGCACTCAGACAGGGTCTGTCGATACTCGACGAGCTGTCGTTTCCGGCGATGGAGCTTTACGCCGTGCCTGCGGCGACCGGGTTCTTGCTCCATAAAGCTGATGAAGTTTGCGGCGTCGTGAGCCGGACTTGAGACGGTCATCGCACCCACTCCCTTCGGGGGAGGTGTGCATGCAAACAGCACTCAAACCAGAATATCGACCAGCGCTTGCGTCATCTTCTTTTCGGCGCGGATCATTTGCAGGCTGATGGAGACATTCGCCTGCGCCGTCACCGCGTCAACGATGTCGTCGGCGAGGTCGTTGGACGAACCCGATCTGGCGATGTTGTTGGCGGAAGTCTGAAATTGCGCCGCGGCGGACTGCATGCCTGAGAAGGCGATGGAACTGATGCTGCTCATCGGGGCAAACTAGGCTTGCACGGTTAAATCCGCGTTGGCCGGCATGGTTAGCAAATCGCTAAGAAACGCGCGGCAGCGGGGTTGTTGCCACGGCCGACAGCGCAGCTATTTCACCTTCTCTTTGGCGCAGGCCAGCAGCGGGGCGATCGCGGCGGGCTTGAAGTGGTAGATCGCGACGTAGTTCGCGACTTTCGGAGCGGCCGCGGACTGCACGACAACGATCTCGTTATTGGCGCGCGCCACCATGTCGAGAAACGCCTTGGCGTCGCCTTTGGCGATGACGGCAAAGCCCTCCTGTTTCGGGTTCGGCACATAATAGTCGAACGCACCGGCATAGGCCTGCAACACCGTGAATTCGCCGGTCACATATTCGTTCCCACCTTGGCGCCGCGTGATTTCCTTGCCGGCGAACACGCGCAGCGGCGGCGCCGGAGTCGTTGCGCGCTCGTCGTAGGTTTCGAGCCGCATATAGGCGCCCTCACTGCTGACGCCGATGTCGAGCGAATGGCTGCTGCCTTCCTCGCGGAAGTAGCAGACGGTCTTGCCGGATTGCGTCCGCCCAACATTGATCTTCTGGGCGCGGTCAAAAGTCTGGGTCTTTGTGAGCGGACCGATCGGGTCGGGCGTTTGGGCCAGGGCCGCACCGCCGATCAATGTGGCGAATATCGCGGCCGGGAAGCGGAGCGCGGAAGGTGTCAGCATGCATAAAGCCCTTCATCCGACCTGAAACCGGTGGGATTGCACGCCATTTGCGCGCTGGGCCTGTTGATGCAGATCAACGTGGGAAGGCGCTTATCGCTGCGCCGTCTTGCGGCGCGACGCTTTGCGGCTCTCGGCCTTTTCGACGAACCAGCTGCCGAACAGACTGACCTGCGCGTCGGATTTTTGACGTTTGGCGGAACGACCGCGCTTGCGTGGCGGTTCCGGCTCGGCCTCGGCGATGACTGTTTCGCCCGCAGTGCCGCTGGCGACGATCGGCGCCCAGCGCGTCAGATGTCCGCAGGCGATGCGTGGCGACGGATGCGCCGCGCGGGTGATGATCCCTACTAAAACTCCGCCGCGCATCACCGGCCCGCCGCTGTCACCGAAACAAGCGCTGGCGCTGATTGAGCCGGAGCGGTTCGGATCGACAAGGGCGAGCGGGCTCGCCGCCACCAGACTTGCTTCGTGCAAGGTGCCGAACGCGGCGCGGTTGCGTTCGTTGGTGGTGCCGTAGCCGGCAATGGTAAAGCGGTCGCTGTCGCTTGTGCCGACGGTAGCGGCACCGATGCCGGACAGCGGCGATGTCAGCTTGAGGATCGCGGCATCGCCTGTGACCGAGACGCGGCGGCCATCGTCGAGGACTGCGCTCTTAGAGACGCCGGCGATGCCGACGGAGCCGCCGCCGCCCATGATGCGCATGCCGCGGTTGGCGCAATGCGCCGCGGTCGCGACATGACGGCGGCCGATGGCGACGCCGCTGCAATAATACGGACCGACCAGGCGGACAGTGGTGTGGCCCAAAGAGGACGATGTGCCCATGACCACCGCATTGGCCGATGGCGTGGCGATGAGAATGCTATGAGTAATGAGTGCGCACGCCGAAAGCATACGGATGCGCGCGTTGCCGCGTGACATATGTCGCCCCCCAAACCCCGCAGGAAGCCGAGCGGGTCGAGGGGGGTAAGCGGCGGATGGTGTGGAAAAAGCGCCGGTCAGGGCACCACGGGCGAGCCGAATTTCGCCGCCGTGTCGACGATCCATTTGCGGTAGTTCAGCAGTGGCGTGACGCCGGTCAGGCCCCCGCAGCCTTCCTCGTCATTCGGCGCGGTCGACCAACTGATGACGCCGATGACGAGAGGGCCCTCGCCATCAAAAGCCGGACCGCCTGAATCGCCGACGCAGCCGCCGAAGCCTGCGCGCTTGTTGAGCGTGGCCGGATCGTGCAGGCGCACCTGCAAACTGCCGGGCTTGCCGGTGACGGCGAGCAGCGCCATGCGCGGAACGCCGAGGCCGTCGTCGCTGCGGTTTCTGGTAACGCCAAAGCCGGCGATGGTCAGCGTTTCGCCGGCCGCGACGCGGCGCGCGGCAGCCAGGCCCGCCGGCACCACGATGTCCGGCAGCGGCGTCGCGAGCTTGATCAGCGCGATGTCGGCGGTGGCGCGGCTGGCGGCGTAATTCGCCATGCTGAAACCGGGATGGCGCGCGACCTGACGGACCTCGATGGTGGCGCCGTTCTGATAGGCGCGCACGCGATAGGGGATCGGCAGCGCCACGCAATGGGCCGCGGTGAGCACGAGATCGCGCGCCAGCGCGGTGCCGGTGCACAGATCGCCGCGGCCATCGATGACCATGACGATCGGGCGGGCCGCCCAGCCGGTGGCCGGCGGCGCATTGCCGGTGATGGCCCAGGAAGGGGCGGCAACGGCCAGAAAAATAAGGCTTACAAAAAACCGAGACATATCTGCTGATCACTCGAAGCGGGCGTCGCACACCGAATGTGTAGCGGCGCATTTTTCAGAACACATAATGCGCTTGCTGACGAGGTGGTTTGTTTATAACTTCCGATAAGCGTTCTTCTCGGAAGTTATTGGAAGGCTATAGCACATGGATTCCACGGCAATTGTGAGAGCCGCGCTCGCGCCGGAGTTAGCCTCGACGATCGACGAGGCGCTCGGGCGCGCCGCTGGTTACACGCGCGCCGAGAAAAGCGAGGCCACCCAGGACGCCTACTGGAGCGATTTCAAACATTTTGGCTTGTGGGCGCAAAAACACGACCTGGCGATCTTGCCGGCGTCGCCGGATGCCGTCGCGGCCTATCTGGCCGCCCAGGCCTCCAGGGGCGCCAAACCTTCGACACTTGGCCGGCGCTGCGCTGGCATTCAGTATGTCCACGTCTCCGCCAACCATCCAAACCCGGTAGCAGATCCCCGCGTGAAGGCGGTCATGCGCGGCATTCGCCGCACGCACGGCACGGCGCCCAAGCGGACAGCGCCGGCGACCGCGGAGCGGATCATCGCCATGGCGCCGCAGCCCGACGGCAGCCTTGCGACGCTGCGCGATCGTGCGCTGCTGCTGCTCGGCTTTGCCGGCGCCTTCCGCCGCTCCGAACTGGTTACGCTGAACGTCGAGGACATCGAAGAAGTCGCCGAAGGGTTACGCGTAACCATCCGCCGCGGCAAAACCGATCAAGAAGCGCGCGGTGCGACCATTGCAATTGTTCGAGGTGAGATCGCCTGCCCTGTAGCGGCGTTGCGAGCCTGGCTGGAAGCCGCAAGCATCACTGAGGGTCCGGTCTTCCGCCGAATTCGCCGCGGCAATCACGTGCAGCCGGAGCGGCTTACAGACAGGTCGGTCGCGGACATCGTCAAGGCGCATGCGCGTCGGGTCGGCCTGGATCCCACGATGTTCTCCGGCCATTCGCTCCGTTCTGGGTTTCTCACCAGCGCTGCCCGCCGCGGCGCTAGCTTGTTCAAGATGATGGCGACTAGCCGGCATCGCTCGGTGGAAACGGTTACGGCCTATGTTCGCGACCAGGAGCTCTTCAAGGACCATGCCGGGTCAGGGCTTCTCTAGCCGCCACCCGAGTCTCCGATAAGGGTGGTTGGTTACGCGGTGCTGGTTACGCCGGCCCTGATGGCTCGATCGCCGCGATACTAATAATTTGTCGCCTGGGAAGCCGGCCCGAGCGCCCCGAGGTTCTCGCGCACCATCTTCTTCGCCGCCCGGATTTGCTGGTCGCGCGTCATATCCGTTTTCGGCAAGCTCTTCACCAGCGCCAAGTGCCGCTCCAACGTCTCCAGCGGAGAGAACGGCCCCGGCTCGTCGATCATGTTCGAGGTTTTCATTGAACAGCCCTTTTTTGTGACATTCGACGCCGCACGTAGATGGCGTCCAAGCTCAAATTGGTCAACCAGGCAGGCCCCGTTCGACGTTCGATCGCAGGGGGCCGGTGCAGGACGAAAGGCTTTGATCAAGCAGCCCGCGCGAGCGTAACCGTCCATAGCCCGCCCAACCAAATCGACAGCCGGCGAT
>JAUSBQ010000439.1 GCA_030651965.1 Pseudolabrys sp.
GTCGCCGGCGTGTTCTTCATCAACACACTCTCGGTGAGCTCAAGTTCCAGCAGACCAGGATCCAGACCGCTCTCTTTAAGAGCGGCAAAGACCGTCGGCAGGAACTCCTCGGCGCGGAATTCAACCGTTGAAACGTTGACCGCAATCGTCATCCGCGGCAGACCTTTGGCGGCCCACGCCATCGATTGTCTGCACGCTTCTTTCAATGCCCAGGCGCCGATTTGAAGTATCACGCCGCACTCCTCCGCGATCGGAATAAATCGCGCCGGCGGCACCGCGCCGAGAACCGGGTTTGTCCAACGTACCAAAGCTTCGGACCCGGTCACGTCGCCGGTTCTCAGGCATATCTTGGGTTGGTAACAAAGCGAGAATTCGTTTCTCTCCAAAGCCCGCCGCAACTGCTCCTCGGTCGATTGTCGCTCAACGGCGCGGACATTCATCGCCGGTCTGAAACACTGAAAGCCCTGACGTCCGTTTTCCTTTGCCTGATACATCGCGGTATCGGCATTCTTTATGAGCGTCTCCGCATCCCGGCCGTCTTCAGGGAATATGCTTGTCCCGATGCTGGCGGTGATATGCAGATCTTTCGAATCGACTGAATGCGCGCCGGCCACGCATGCGAGCATCCGTTTGGCCGCAATGCCAACGTCATCGCGGTGGTCGATTTCAGACAGCAGCACGACAAACTCGTCACCGCCCTGCCGGCTGACGGTATCCGAAGGCCGCACACAATTGACCAGCCGCGACGCGACAGACTTGAGCAGCTTGTCGCCGACGGGGTGGCCAAGCGAGTCATTGATGTGCTTGAAACCATCGAGATCCAGGAACAATACTGCCACGCGCTTGCCATGCCGCTGCGCCTCGGCGATTGCCTGGTCGATGCGATCGCTCAGCAGCATGCGGTTTGGCAAGCCCGTCAAAAGGTCGTGCTCGGCCAAATGCGCGATCTGAAGCGCGGCTGCCCGGGCCGCGCTGACGTCCCTGAACACCAGGATATTGCCGGCGGCATTGCCTTCCCGGTCGCAGATGGGAGAAAGGCTGATTTCTATCGGCAGATGCGACCCGTCGCGCCGCACCAGAACCGCATCGCACGCTTGACCAGGGGCATCCGCGTCGACCGGCAATGCATCGTTCGTGTTCAGCGCCTTCGCGTGTTCGGTGCAATGATTCACCCGGAAAACATCGCCCAACGACCGCCCGAGCGCGTCCCGGCGCGACCAACCCAGCATCTTCGCGGCAACGCCATTGAGAAAGGCAATGTTGTTCGTGCCGTCCGTGAAAACGACACCCTCATTTATGCTGTTGAGGGTGACTTGCGCTCGCTCCCTCTCCGCGAAGAGAGCATCCTCCATCGCCTTGCGCTCGATCGCGTGATGCGAACCCTGAACGCTCAACATGTCACGAAACATGCGGGACTCCCCGGCGCCATCCTCCGGCGCGCTAGATTGGCGATGCGTCCGCGCCTAATATAATGCGCATCATATGCATCGCGTTCTTCGCACCGATTTTTTCCATGGCCCGTGCACGATGCGCCTCGACCGTGCGCGTGCTGATGCAGAGCCGGCGGGCCGTCTCCTTGTTCGTCGAGCCCCCGGCAATCTCGGTCAGGACTGTCCTCTCTCGCGACGTCAGCAACTCCGAACCATTAAACTCAAGCCTGGCATGGCGGCCTTCGCTATGGCCCCTGACCTTGCCGAAATCCTGAATGGCTTTGGCAACGGATGCGACGACACCGGCGACATCGAACGGTTTGACAAGGTAGTCGAACGCGCCGTTCTTCACGGCCTTTATGGCACAGGCAATGTTGCTGTTCGCCGAGGTCATCAGGATTGGCGCCGGATACTGTTTGGCGTCGAGTTCATCAAGGACGACAAGGCCGGATCGGTCCGGCAAATGAAAGTCAAGCACCACGCCCGCCGGGGTCCTCATACGCGCGGCAGCAATGAAGGTCTTAGCTTCCGCAAAGGCCACAACATGATACCCGGCCAGCGCAAATGCCGACGAAAGCGAATCTCGCATTCGCGAATCACTTTCGACGACATAGAGCTCGCTCGTTGGAGAATGCTGCAATGTGTTTGCCTTTCGTCCCGGCGGACGCGCCGCGCCTCTGACTAACATTTTGCACAGCCTTTCCTGCGACAACATTAAACTCGAAAATGCGGCCCTCATCGGAGTGGTATCACTGACCGCGCATCCACTACTCCGATATGCACTTCGGTATTTTCGAGAATAATAATTTCCGGACAAACTCCGCTGCGTCGTCTTCTGCGGCTCTCCGTGTATTCCGGTACCGCGAAATAGTTCCCTATAGACCACCACACTCGGCTCGCGTTTATGTGCAATTGTGAATATCGCCGCTGCGCAAAATCGATATGCTTCTCGTGTTGGAATAATCGGATGCAGCGCTTCCCAGTATTAGTTTCTTCATCGCGCGTGCAATTTCAGGCGTGCATGCAAGGACATTGCTTCCAGCGAAGCCCGTCCGGATCTGGTCTGCACGCCTCATTGAGGAGGCTCCTATGAAGCCCGTGATCGCCAAGCGTTCCGTTGTTGTCGCCGGCAACAGGACCAGCGTGAGTGTCGAAGACCAGTTCTGGCTGGCGCTGAGGGAAATTGCGTACAACCAGAAACAGTCTCTGGCGGATATCGTGACCGAGATCAAAACGCACCAGCCCGGCAATCTTTCATCGGGAATCAGGCTCTTCGTGCTCGATCGCCTGAGCACGCAGATCAGGGATCAGTCGGGGTTTCGCCTGGCGTCACCCGTCACACAGACGTTCGACGATGAGCGGCCTACCGCCTGAACATTGTCGCCTCTGCGTTGCTCCTTCGGGAGCAGGAATCATAATAGGATTGCAAGGAGAGACCGATGAGTGACGCTGAATATGGCTTGCAAGAGCCCCGTTTTCCGTTTCGTCTTTCGGGGAACGCCGAAGCCGAAAGCCTCCGCCAGGAGATCGCACGGCTAAAGGCGCTTGTCGTTCAGCTATCGGCGATCATTGTCAGAAGCGTAGCCGCCGAGAAGTAGCCTTACAATTGGTGATGGCTACCCTATGGCAGCGCCTGATCCGCGTCCCGCAACACGACGTAGATGGCCGGGATCACCAGGACGGTCAGCAATGTTGACGACGCAAGACCGAAGAGCAGCGAGATCGCCAGGCCCTGGAAAATCGGGTCAAGCAGGATCGTCGCCGCGCCGATCATGGCGGCAAGCGCTGTCAAAAGAATCGG
>JAUSBQ010000446.1 GCA_030651965.1 Pseudolabrys sp.
AGCCGCGACCCTATCACGATTTATGTTTGCTTCTGCGCAAGGCCCGAGCGTACAAGCCCCATTAATTGAAACGCCTTTGCCGAGGCAGGCATGACCGCGGACGTGATCGAGAAACCGCCGCTGCGTGACGAAAAAGGCGCCATCCGCGCCGATTTCGTCGACGAGGCCGCGCGCGCCATCGAAGCCCTCGACGTGCCGGCGTTGCGCGTCCTGGTCGGCGACCTGCACGAATCCGATCTCGGCGCGCTGCTGGAAGCGCTTGAGCCCGAGCAGCGGCCGCGCCTGGTGGAACTGCTCGGCATCGACTTCGACTTCACCGCGCTGACCGAAGTCGACGACAGCGTGCGCGAGGAAATCCTCGACGAATTGCGGCCGCAAACCGTTGCCGACGGCGTCCGCGACATCGAGACCGACGATGCCGTCACCATTCTCGAGGACATGCCGCGCGCGGAGCGCACGGAAATTCTCGGCCATCTGCCGGCCGACGAACGTCTGGCGCTGACGCGCAGCCTCGATTACCCCGAAGACTCCGCCGGCCGGCGGATGCAGACCGAATACATCGCCGTTGCGCCTGATTGGACGGTCGGCCGCGCCATCGACTACATGCGCGAGACCGCCGAACTGCCGGAGCAGTTCTACGAACTCTATGTGGTCAATGCCGATGGCCGCTTCCTCGGGGCGGTGCCGCTCGACCGGCTGCTGCGCAGCAAGCGGCCGGTGCCGATCGCGCAATTGATGGAGGCCGAAAGGCGGCGCGTGCGCGCCGGCGAGGATCAGGAAAGCGTGGCGCGGCTGTTCCAGCGTTACGATCTTGTCGCAGCACCCGTGGTCGATGCCAATGAAAGGCTGGTCGGCGTTATCACCTTCGACGACGTCGCCGACGTCATCGTCGAGGAGGCCGAAGAGGACATCAAGGCGCTCGGCGGCGTCACCGCCGACGAAGAACTGTCCGACTCGGTCTGGACGATCGTGCGCGCGCGTTTCACGTGGTTGCTGGTCAATCTTGGCGCCGCCTTCATCGCCGCCAATGTGCTCGGCCTGTTCGAGGAGCAATTGCAGAAGATGGTGGCGCTCGCGATATTGGCGCCAATCGTCGCTAGCCAGGGCGGCAATGCCGCGGTCCAGACCATGACCGTGGCGGTGCGCGCGCTCGCCACTCAGGACCTCAGCAAGGCCAATGCGCGGCGCGTCATCGCGCGCGAGGCTTTGGTCGGCCTGTTCAATGGCATAGCCTTTGCCGTCATTACGGGAGTCCTGGCCTATGTCTGGTTCGATGTGCCAGGGCTGGGCATCGTGATCGGGCTTGCCATGATCTGCAATCTGGTGGCCGCCGGTTTGGGCGGCATTATGATCCCGCTTACTCTCAACCGGCTCAAGTTCGATCCCGCCGTGGCGTCTAGCCCGTTCGTCACCACGGTCACCGATGTGATCGGTTTTTCATCCTTTTTGGCCATCGCCACACTGTGGTTTGGATTGCGCTAAGCCAGCAATTCCGGGCCTGATTGCAGCATTACTGCTGTGGCGCCGGTAAAATGGTTACCCTTCATTTACCGTCTTTGCTGACCCGTCATTAAGGCTGACTCCTTATCCCTAAAGGCTCTTTGGGGATTTGGGACCGCAGGGTTGCGCGGGGAGTAACGAGTGTTCGGCGGCGTTGGCGACAAGAAAAAGGCCCGGTTCGCCCCGGGTCGCGGACTGTTGGCTCTGGCAAGCGCGGTGTTTGCCGGGCGCCGGCGCAAGCAGGATATGGCTGCCGTCAAGCGGGCGAAAGCGCGCCGCAAATTCTCCGCCTCGCGTCTGATCGTCCTGTTCGCACTGCTCGCCATGGGTGCGACCCTGGTCAGCGCCGGGGTCGGCTACGGCCTGGCGCAGCAGAGCGACGAACGGCTGTGGTCGGAGCAGCGCGGCGCCCTGCGCAATGCCATCGCCGAATTCCGCAACTTGTTCGGTCACGCCCGCGAGGTCGATCCGCGCTTCGTGCGCATGGTCGAGCAGAGCGCACGCCTGCAAGACCTTAAATTCGAAGTCGAGCCCGCCGCCGACGGCCGCGAGATGCAGCCGGTGCTGGACGCGCAAGGCCGCATTGCCGGCTTCTTCACCTGGGAGAAAACCCGCCCGATGTCGACGGCGATGAACGGGCTTATGCCCTACATCGCCGGACTGGCGATCGCCCTTGTCGGCTTTGCCGGGTTCTCGCTGACGCAGTTGCGCCGCGCCGGCCGCGATCTGGCTTTGAGCGAAGAACAGGCGCGCCGCGCCGCCGACGAAGACAAGCTGACCGGCCTGCCGAACCACGCCAAGACGCTGGAACTGCTCGATCTCTATCTGGCCGAACACGCCGCGCACGAAATCACGACGTTCGCGTTGATCGAACTCGACGGCATGGAAGACGTCACCGCCCATCTCGGCGTGCTCGGCAGCGATGAGCTGATCGTCGCGGTCGCCGCGCGCCTGCGCGAGGCGGTGCCGCCGGAGGCGCTGGTGGGCCGCGTCGGCAGCGACGAATTCGCCGTGATGCTGATTGCCGACGGGACGGTCGACGTCGAGCCGATCATCCGCGCGGTTCTGGAAAACATCGCGCGGCCGCACTGGTTCGACACGGTGGTTCGGGTCAGCGCCCATGCCGGCTTCGCCCAGGCGCCGCGTCACGCCACGACGCGCGGCGAACTCACGCGCCGGGCCGAACTGGCGCTGCGCGCCGCGGCCAAGCAGGGCCCCGGCAGCATCGTCGCCTTCGAGCTGGCCATCGATACGGTCTCGACCGACCAGAAATTCATCCACCGCGAACTGCCGCGCGCCTTGAGCGCCAACGAGCTGGAACTGCACTACCAGCCGATCATCGCCGCGCATGGCGGCCGCATCGTCGGCGTCGAGGCGCTGCTGCGCTGGACCCATGCGACGCGCGGGCCGATCGGCCCTGCGATTTTCATCCCGGTCGCCGAGCAGATGGGCCTGATGGATACGCTGGGGGCTTTCGTGCTGCGCCGCGCCTTGCAGGAAGCCAAGCGCTGGCCGGATCTCTATGTGGCGGTCAACCTGTCGCCGTTGCAGGTGCGCGACCGCACCATCGTCGATCTGGTTCGCTCGGCGTTGGATGAAAGCGGCGTCGCGCCGTCGCGGCTGATGCTGGAAATCACCGAAGGCGTTCTGATCGACAATCCGGAAGAAATGGTCAAGCGCATCGAGGATCTGCATGACCTCGGCGTGCGCGTCGCGCTCGACGATTTCGGCTCCGGCTATTCCAATCTCAGTTATCTCCAGCGTTTCCCGCTCGACAAGCTCAAGCTCGACCGCAGCTTCGTGGTCGCCCTCGGCAATTCGGCCAATGGCGGCGTCATCATCCAGGCCATCGTCGCGCTCGGCCGCGCGCTCGGCCTGTCGGTGCTGGTCGAAGGCGTCGAGACCGAGCAGCAGCGTGTTCTGCTGCGGCTGGCCGGTTGCGACGAGATGCAGGGCTTCTTGTTTGCGAAGCCAGCGCCGGCCGCGTCCATCGACCGGCTGTTGGCGCAGCAGAAACAGAATGCCGGCGCCAAGACCTCCTCAGCATTGGCCTTGCCGGCGCCCGCGACGCTGACAGCCTGAGTTTCAGGCGATAGAGTGCCTCCAAAGAATAATGCGGAGGCGGCGGTATGATCCCCAATAGCTGGGCGGGCTTCGATTTCGGTCTTGGTGACGACATCGACATGTTGCGCAAGTCGGTCGGCGACTTCGCCCATGCTAAAATCGCGCCGCGCGCCGGCGAGATCGACCGCAGCAATGTGTTTCCGCGCGACCTCTGGCCCCAAATGGGCGCGCTCGGCCTGCACGGTATTACCGCCGACGAGGAATATGGCGGCTCCGGCCTCGGTTATCTCGCCCATTGTGTGGCGATGGAGGAGGTGTCGCGCGCCTCGGCGTCGGTCGGCCTGTCCTACGGCGCGCATTCCAATCTCTGCGTCAACCAGATCAGCCGCAACGGCAGCGACGCGCAGAAGCGCAAATATCTGCCGAAACTGATTTCCGGCGAGCATGTCGGCGCGCTGGCCATGTCTGAGCCGGGCGCCGGCTCCGACGTCGTCTCGATGGCGACGCGTGCCGACAAGGTCGGCGACCGATACGTGCTCAACGGCTCGAAGATGTGGATCACCAACGGCCCGGTCGCGGATACGCTGGTGGTCTATGCCAAGACCGACCGCACCGCCGGCTCGCGCGGCATTACCGCGTTCATGATCGAGAGTCATATGAAGGGCTTCGCGCCGGCCCAGAAGTTGGACAAACTCGGGATGCGCGGCTCGGATACGTCAGAGCTGGTGTTCACCGACTGCGAAGTGCCGGAGGAGAATGTGCTCGGCGCCGTCGGCAACGGCGTCAACGTGCTGATGTCGGGGCTCGACTTCGAACGCGTCGTGTTGGCCGCCGGTCCGCTCGGCATCATGCAGGCCTGCCTCGACGTGGTGATCCCGTATGTCCACGACCGCCGCCAGTTCGGCCAGCCGATCGGCCGCTTCCAGCTGATCCAGGCTAAGCTCGCCGACATGTACGTCACGTTGAACGCGTCCAAGGCTTACGTGTATGCCGTCGCGCGCGGCTGCGATGAGGGCAGGGTGACGCGCGAGGACGCCGCCGGCGCCATCCTCTACGCCGCCGAGCGGGCCACCTGGATGGCGCTGGAAGCGATCCAGTGCCTCGGCGGCAACGGCTACATCAACGATTTCCCGGCCGGCCGCCTGTTGCGCGACGCCAAGCTCTACGAGATTGGCGCCGGCACCTCGGAAATCCGCCGCATGCTGATCGGCCGGGAGATTTTCGAGAAGACGACGTAACAGGATAAAGTGTCACTTATAGCGTATAGTGACACTTCGATAAATTTGTGCCATCCTGTTCGGATCGAACGGATAATGGCCATGGCCCGCAAATCGACCCCAAAAGGTTTCGCCGAAACGAAGACGCCTTACAGCGCTCCACGCTCTGGCGGAGTCGATGCGGGCGAGGCGACGCATGGCAAGCGCAAATTGCCGCCGCCCGAAACGCTGCCGGACGGAACGGTGCGCTATTTCCTTGTTGCGGGTCCCAAAGGCCGCGTCTTGTTGCCCGCCGATATGCGCGCGGCGTTGCAGCTAGCGGAAGGCGATATCATCACCGCGTGGCTCAAGGATGGCGAGGTGCGGATGCACAGCCATCTGCATGGTCTGCGGAAAATTCAGAGCGAGGCGGCGTCGATGGCCAAAGGCTCAGGGTATGCCTCCGACGAATTGGTCGCGGAGCGCCGCGCCGAGGCCGCCAAGGAAGAGGTAGAAGCCCTCCGCGACCGCCGCGAACAAAAAAAGAAACGGCGGTGATTGCCGTGGTTCTCGATGCGTCGGCAGTCCTTGCGCTCTATTGCGATGAGCCCGGTAGCGATCTGGTGCGGGCGACGCTGCCTGGAGCGCTGCTGTCGGCGGTCAATTACACCGAGGTGATCGGCAAATGTCTCGATCGCGGCGAAGCGATGGGCAACGCGTTGCGCAAGATTTCGGCGATGGGCGTCGCGGTCGTCGCGCATGACCTTCAGTTGGCACAGCGCACCGGTGAATTGCGACCGCTGACGAGGCGATTCGGTCTTTCACTGGCCGACCGCGCCTGCCTCGCACTGGCCGAACGCGAGGGCGCGCCTATTCTGACCGCCGACCGGTCCTGGAAATCGCTGGACCTCGGTATCGACATTCGCTTCATCCGCTAGCCCACAGGCCT
>JAUSBQ010000455.1 GCA_030651965.1 Pseudolabrys sp.
CTCAGCGCCAAAGGCATCGACGTGCTCTACGACGACACCGACAAGGGCGCCGGCGCGAAGTTCGCCACCGCCGACCTGATCGGTCTGCCGTATCAGGTGATGGTCGGCCCGCGCGGCCTGGCCGAGGGCAAGGTCGAGGTCAAAAACCGCAGGACCGGCGCCAAGGAGATGATGTCGCCGCAAGCGGCGCTTGATTTGCTGAGCCGTTGAACGTTCCGGTGCGGAGGTTGGACAATGCGAGTTATGGTTCTGGTGAAGGCGACGAAGGACAGCGAAGCGGGCACGATGCCCACGGCCGAACTCCTGTCCGCCATGGGCAAGTTCAACGACGAACTGACCAAAGCCGGCATCATGCTGACCGGAGACGGGCTCAAGCCCTCTTCGCAAGGCAAGCGGGTTACCTTCGACGGGCCGAACCGCTCTGTCATCGACGGTCCCTTTGCCGAGACCCGCGAGCTGGTCGCCGGCTACTGGATCTGGGAAGTCAAAGACATGGCCGAGGCGGTCGAGTGGGTGAAGCGCTGCCCCAATCCAATGCCGGGGCCGAGCGAGATCGAAATCCGCCCGTTTTACGAAATGGCGGACTTCGCCTGAGCGGGATCAATCGGCAGGGTCAGAATAAACCTGTGTGCCTGCTTAGGTTTTTCCCCCATGAAACCGCCCGAATCGTGTGAAAACCCGGGGCATGGGGACCCAATCAATATGACCGAGCCCACCGGGACGCGGCCCTTCTCTCCGTTTGAATGGATGCTGTCGCTGCGCTATCTGCGCGCGCGGCGGAAGGAGGGATTCATCTCGGTCATTGCCGGGTTCTCCTTTCTCGGCATCGTGCTCGGCGTCGCTACGCTGATCATCGTCATGGCGGTGATGAACGGGTTTCGCGGCGAACTGCTCGACAAGATCCTCGGCCTTAACGGCCATCTGCTGATCCAGCCTTTGGAAAAGCCGCTGACCGACTGGGAAGAGGTATCGGCGCGCATTTCCGCCGTCAAAGGCGTCAAGCTCGCCGCGCCCATCGTCGAGGGCCAGGCTTTGGCGTCGTCGCCGTTCAATGCCGGCGGTGTCCTGGTGCGCGGCATTCGCCTCAAGGACCTGGAAGGCCTGCGATCGGTCATCAACAACATCCGGCAGGGCTCGCTCGGCGGCTTTGACGATGAACAGGGCGTCGCCATCGGACGCAGGCTCGCCGATCAGCTGTCGCTGCGCTCGGGCGACAACATCACCTTGGTGGCGCCGCGCGGCGCGGTGACGCCGATGGGCACGACGCCGCGTATCAAGGTCTACAAGGTCGCCGCCGTGTTCGAGATCGGCATGTCGGAATATGACGGCGCCATGGTGTTCATGCCGTTGAAGGAGGCGCAGGCCTATTTCAACCGCTCCGGCGACGTCACCGCGATCGAGGTCTATACCGACGATCCCGACAAGGTCGTGCAATACCGCAAGGTCGTGCAGGAGGCGGCGCAGCGGCCGATCTTCCTGATCGACTGGCGGCAGCGCAACGCCACGTTCTTCAATGCGCTGCAGGTCGAGCGCAATGTGATGTTCCTGATCTTGACGCTGATCGTGCTGGTGGCGGCGCTCAACATCGTCTCCGGCCTGATCATGCTGGTGAAGGACAAGGGCCAGGACATCGCCATCCTGCGCACCATGGGGGCGACGCAGGGCGCGATCATGCGCGTGTTCCTGATCACGGGTGCTGCCATCGGCGTGGTTGGCACCTTCTTCGGCTTCCTGCTCGGCGTCGTGGTTTGCCTCAATATCGAGAGCATCCGCCAATTCATGTCGTGGCTGACCAATACCGAGCTGTTCTCGCCCGAGCTGTATTTCCTGTCGCATCTGCCGGCCAAGATGGACACCGGCGAAACAACGGCTGTGGTGCTGATGGCGCTCATCCTGTCGCTGCTGGCGACGCTCTATCCGTCGTGGCGCGCGGCGCGCCTCGATCCGGTGGAGGCCCTGCGTTATGAGTGACTTAGACATCGATGTTGAGGTTGAAGTGGAGCAGCCGGCGCAGGAAATCCCGATCCTGTTCCTGCACGATATCGAGCGTCACTACAGCCAGGGCGACGAGACGCTGAACATCCTCAATGGTGCCGAACTGGCGCTGTGGGCCGGACAGTCGGTGGCGCTGGTGGCGCCGTCCGGCGCCGGCAAGTCGACGCTGCTGCACCTTGCGGGTCTGCTGGAGCATCCCGACCACGGCGACGTCTATATCGACGGCCGTGCGACCGCGAATTTGCCGGACGCCGAGCGCACCCGTATCCGCCGCAACGAGATCGGCTTCGTCTATCAGTCGCACCATCTGCTGCCGGAATTTACAGCACTTGAGAATGTGCTGATGCCGCAACTGATCCGTGGGCTTAGCCGCGGCGAGGCCAAGAAGCGCGCTGTCGAACTGCTCGACTATCTCGGCCTCAAAAGACGGCTCAACCACCGGCCGCCGGAGCTCTCGGGCGGCGAGCAGCAGCGCGTGGCGATTGCCCGCGCCGTCGCCAATGCGCCGCGCATTCTCTTGGCCGACGAGCCGACCGGGAACCTGGACGTGAAAACCGCGGACCACGTGTTCGCGGCGTTCACGCAGCTGGTGCGCGCCTCGGGACTGGCCACTATCATCGCCACCCACAACATGGAGATCGCCGCCCGCATGGACCGGCGGGTGACGATCAAGGATGGGCTGGTGGTGGAGTTGGACTAGGCAGGCCGGCGCCGCGCGGATAACTCTCTGAATTATCTTACTTAAAGGGCCCCTGCCGAAAAATCGACAATCTCGCTTGGGTAGTGGGTCAGTTTGATTATGGCGGCACGGGAGGGCTGGTTTTGCGTCGGATTCGGGGCCATATTTAGAGCATGGCGCTTTTGGAAACCTGCCCTGATTGTGGCGCGGAATATGAGGTCAAAGGGCACACAACGCCCTTTCCGGACACGGACACTGCCGACTGTGAGGTCTGTGGAAAGCAACTGGCCAGTTGGCGGCAATCGACGACCTTCTACGAATATAAGTTAGTAAAACGGCCTACCGGCAAATGACAAAGCGCCCTCGCGACCCCAACCAGCTAGCCCATTCCGTCGTGGCTATCGCCACGGGGCAAGTGCCGGAGGCGTCTGGCCGAGAAATTCGGGCCCGCGCGGGCGGCAAAAAGGGCGGCCCGGCAAGGTCGGCAGTCCTTACGCCAGAGCAGCGATCCGAAATCGCCAGAGCTGCGGCGGCGGCTCGCTGGAAAAAATCTTAGCCAGTTTCGTCGTCGTCATCGGCAGCCGCCGCTTTACGAATTTCAATATCGAGTGTGAGATCCATCGGAATCTGGATTGGTTCCTCGGCCGGATTGATACTGTTCCAGTGGTCAAGATCCAGAACCAAGTTCAAGCCATCGCTAACCATTTGTTCGCGTCGGATATTCGACGACATATGCATCTGGCGACGATTAGCTTCGTCAATATCGATGTAGGCGAAGAGGCTGGGCTGGCCGCTCACTGGTATCGCATGATAGACGCGATAGGGCTGGCCAGTCCCTTTATCGTACTTGCGCTCTTCGTGCGCGGCCTCGGTGAACAACTTCGCGAGCATATCAATCTCAGAAGGTGGCTTGGGCATTTCCCAACCCATCTCCTTGGCAAACTGCGCCACTTTGCGCATATCGAGTTCTTTTTCACCCGTCGTCTCTTTATAGTGGCGGATAAAACGCTGACGGTCTTGGCGCTTGCTCATTGCAAATCCTCTCAGATTTCAACCGGAGCAACATTGCCCCAGCCGTCTTTGATTACATTGGGGAGAATGATCTCACGCACTTTCGCTAGGTGATTACGAAACCGATCATATCGGCCTGTCTTTCGCTGAAGCTGTCCAGCAAGGATTCCCGGATGGGTTTTAATAACGCGAGCAAAACCAATTAAATCTCGCTCTGAAAAGAATGGAGCTTTCCGAGCAATGAATGCATCGAGGGAAGACGAGGGTACACAAAACTCTTGTGCCGCTTCATTCGCGGCTCTCTCCTCCATGCTAACTTGAGGTCCGGTTCCAGCGCGGTCGCCCTCTAACTCGGCATCGAGCATCGCTGCCTTGCGTCCATGCCCAAGGAGAACGTGTTCAATTTCGTGGCGTAATACGAACCAAAAATTATCGATACGGTCGAACCGCAAGGACATGCCAATTACTGGCGAACTGTCGTTTAGCCAATAACAGACGCCATCGATCCTCGCGGAGGCAAGCGTTTCCACAATCACAAAGCGGACACCGCACTCGGCGAGCAACCTCGGTACTTTGCCTGCGCTCTCAGGCGACACCATCAAGGTTTTTAATTTTGGCAAAGCGGAGCGAAGAGAGTGTGGCGAATACGGAGCAACCATCATATCGCGTGCGATTTGCTTCACTCGAAATAGCCAAGCTAGCTGCGCCGGACTTGCAGGTTGGCTGACCTCGGTTTTTTTTGCTGCGTGCGGCAACACCTCTATGTCTTCTGCGCGATTCACGCCGAAGAACCTTATCAGGGCGGCTTCTACATTCTCAGTGTCGCGGACGTTCTCTGCATTTAGCCATCCGCGCTTTATCATTTCAGCTAGAGGAAGGTCGCCATACAAAGCAGCGCGGGTTGCGCGACCGGGATCGGGCTGTGCGACAAGACGCGCTTGCGCCAGATCGAAGTCGCGTTGGAGGGCAAGAAATTGTTCCGCCGGAGTGCCAAAGACTTCTTCCAGAACTATCGCCAGGTCGGCGTCGACGGGCTGCTTGCTCCCAACCAACCGGGTAATTGTAGCCTCGCCTACACCAAGCACCATTGCGAGGCTGCGTTTGGTCCAGTTCCGGTCATCCAGAAGCTTCTGGATGAGCTGGCCGGGGGTGCGGAATGGCTTATTTTCAGGACTCATAGGTGTCATATACCATATTTGCGCAAAACTGCAAACTGACCCTTATGCTTGACTTGGCGGATGGGCGCGCTATAGTTCCGGTCATGAACAGGTTGACCCCGGAAGGCCGCGCTCAAATCCTCGCCCTTCTTTGCGAGGGCATGGCGATCCGCGCCATTACGCGGGTCACCGGGGCCAGCAAGAACACCGTGGCGAAGCTTCTGGCGGACGTAGGACAGGCTTGCGCCGCCTACCATGATCAGCACGTTCGGGGGTTGACCTCGCAGCGCATCCAAATGGACGAAATTTGGTCGTTCATTTACGCAAAAAACGACAACGTGAAGCGTGCCCGCAACGCCCCTGAGGAAGCCGGGGACGTGTGGACGTGGACCGCGATCGATGCCGACTCCAAATTGCTCGTTAGCTGGCTGGTTGGCGATCGCACGACCAATAGCGCGCTGCGCTTTGTCGATGACTTGAAATCGCGTCTCGCCAATCGGGTTCAGCTAACCAGCGACGGTCACCGTCCGTATCTGACCGCCGTCGATACCGTGTTCGGCGATGACGTTGATTACGCCATGCTGAACAAGATTTACGGGTCTGCACCATCGGGCGAGCGGCGCTACAGCCCGGCAATTTGCATTGGCGCACAGAAGAAGGAAATCACGGGCAATCCAGACCGGAGGTACATCAGCACGTCCTATGCCGAGCGCGCGAACCTGACGATGCGGATGCACATGCGCCGCTTCACGCGCTTAACCAATGCGTTTTCAAAGAAGATCGAAAACCACACTGCGGCAGTGGCGCTGCACACGATGTTCTATAATTTTGTGCGCATTCATCAGACATTGAAAATGTCCCCGGCAATGGCTGCTGGCGTCACGGATCGCCTTTGGGAAATGTCGGACATTGTTGCCGTGCTTGAGGCTTGGGAGGCGCTGCAGGGTGGCGAGCCGCATTTTGAGCCGGAAGAAAATCAGATCGGCGACGGCTGGCTTGTCCGCGTAACATTCCCGAACGGTGAAAAGGGGTCGATTTATAACAACTTTGCAACCAAGGCTGACGCGATCAAGTGGATCAGGTGCGAGGCGGTGGTTTGGCTTTGGGAGCGCAGGAAGATGGAAAAGATCGCAGGTTAACGGCGATACGATATGTAAGCGTTTTTCCCGAACTCTTGCTTCTGCAATTTGGCTTGAAGTTCTTTAGCCTCGCTCAGAGTAGGGGTCGTATCTCCGATAACGACAGGATAAAACTCGTTGCACGGCGCCCGTTCGCCGACAAAGGCACCGTTGGTTGGTTTCTCGGCATTAATTTTATTTGCAAATGCTAATGCTTCTCTCTGCTCTTTGAATGAGCCAACCACAACGCGATAGCCAGACGCACTAAGGCCCAAAAATTTAGACAGCCCGTCCAAAACAGTGAAGTTAAGAATGTTGTCGCAGGCTGACACCGACTTTATATCTTGCGCATAGGCTGTCGAAATAAACGACACGTCCGCGCGTTTTACGAACTTGATGATTGGAGCGAGGCCATTAACTCCGGTAGTAGTCGCCATCGCACCAGCGAGAAAAAGGGCAAATCGGCTTTGAGTGCGCACCTGAAGAAAGTAAGCGAATAGGCCGCCAAAGAATGCGTAGCCGAGAGACCCAATCGCAAAAGAGCCGAATAGCTTTAGGGCTATTGGGTCTAAGGAAAAAGCGGCCGTTATGAAGTCGTCCAAAGTGCTGCTCAAAAACTGGACGCCAGAAGCAAAAAAGCCCCCAAGCGCACCGGCACGTTTGGCCGTGATATGGTCGAGTACATTTACAGTCACTTCGGCGACCATATAGGCCAGATTAAGGTCAGGGTAGAGTTCCGAGCCCCCTACAACTGGGTTATCCATGGCGGATTCGCCTTTTTTCAAAATGACCCACTACCCTCGCTTGACTCTGGAACGAAACGTGAACTATGTTCACTAAACGTTCTGGGGAGAAAGTCATGTTCAAAGCCGTCATCCAAGAGGCCGCGACCCTTGCCGCCCTGTCCATGTTCGTTGGCATGATCGCCATCTGGTCGCAGGTCATCAGTAATCTGTAGTCGCGTGCGTTTGCCATCGTGTTTTCGCTGGCGTTAGCGTTGCGTAAGTATGTGTGTTGCGTACCGCGTAGGTCATGGCCGGACTGAGGGCGCCTTCGGGGCCCGAAGCCGGACATGGCGGAGTTGCGGAGGATCACGGGGAAAGGATCGGTGCTCCTAGCCAAGTGGGTGGACTCAGGGCCTCGGCATCCTCACCTTGGGCCGTGAAGGAATCACACATGGCCGATCTCGATTTCGTGCATCTGCACGTTCATTCGTCCTATTCGCTGCTCGAGGGCGCGCTGCCGATCGCGCGGCTGGCGGAGCTTGCCAAGGCGGATAAAGAGCCGGCGCTGGCGCTGACCGATACCGACAACATGTTCGGCGCGCTCGAATTCTCCGAGAAGGTCGCCGGCTACGGCATCCAACCGATCATCGGCTGCGCGCTCGCCATCGATTTCGGCGACACCGAAAATGGCGCCCGCAACGGCAATGCCCAGCATGAACGCCAGCGCATCGTGCTGTTGGCGGCAAGCGAAGACGGCTACCGCAGCCTGATGCGGCTTAATTCGCGCGCCTTCATGGAATCGCCGGCCAACGAGCCGCCGCGTCTCAAGGTCGAGTGGCTAGAGGGCGAAACCAACGGCATCATCGCCCTGACCGGAGGTCCCGGCGGCCCGCTCGATATGGCGATCGCGGCAGGTCAAAGTTCGGTCGCCGCGACGCGCCTCGACACGCTGCTGCGCCTGTTCGGAGACCGGCTCTATGTCGAATTGCAGCGGCACGGCGCCGCCCACGAGCGCATGACCGAGCCGGTGCTGATCGATTTTGCCTATAGCCGCGACATCCCGCTGGTCGCGACCAACGAGCCGTACTTTGCCACCGTCGCCGATTATGAATCGCACGACGCGCTGATCTGCATCGCCGAGGGCCGCTACGTCCACGAGACCGACCGTCGGCATCTGACGCCGGAGCACCGCTACAAGACGCGCGCCGAGATGCGCGAGCAGTTCGCCGATCTGCCGGAGGCGCTGGCCTCGACCGTCGAAATCGCGCAGCGCTGCGCCTTCCGGCCGAAGACGCGCAATCCGATCCTGCCGCGCTTTTCGGTCGGCGCCGATGGCGCCGCCGTCGACGAGGCGAGCGAACTGCGCGCGCAGGCGGAAGCTGGGCTGACGCGGCGGATTGCGACCGCCGGCATCGCCGATGGCTTCACCGAGGCGCAGTACCGCGAACGGCTCGACTTCGAGCTCAACGTCATCGAGAAGATGAAATATCCCGGCTACTTTTTGATCGTGGCCGACTTCATCCAGTGGGCCAAGAACAAGGGCATACCGGTCGGCCCCGGCCGTGGTTCGGGCGCGGGCTCACTGGTCGCCTATTCGCTGACCATCACCGATCTCGATCCGATCCGCTTTGGCCTGCTGTTCGAGCGCTTCCTCAATCCCGAGCGCGTGTCGATGCCCGACTTCGACATCGACTTCTGCCAGGACCGGCGCGAGGAAGTGATCCATTACGTGCAGGACCGCTACGGCCGCGACCAGGTGGCGCAGATCATCACCTTCGGCACCTTGCAGGCGCGCGGCGTGCTGCGCGACGTCGGCCGCGTCTTGCAGATGCCGTACGGGCAGGTCGACAAATTGTGCAAGATGGTGCCGCAAAATCCGGCCGCGCCCATCACGTTGGCGCGCGCCATCGAGGACGAGCCGAAGCTTCAGGCCGAAGCCGACAGCGATCCGACGGTCAAACGCGCTTTCGCCATCGCCAGGAAGCTCGAAGGCCTGACGCGCCACGCCTCGACCCACGCCGCCGGCATCGTCATCGGCGACCGCCCGCTGTCGGAACTGGTGCCGCTCTACCGCGATCCGAAATCCGACATGCCGGTGACCCAGTTCAACATGAAGTGGGTGGAGCAGGCGGGGCTGGTGAAGTTCGACTTCCTCGGCCTCAAGACGCTGACCGTGTTGAAGACGGCGGTGGAATTGTTGGCGCGGCGCGGCGTCACGGTTGAGCTCGGCGCCATCCCGCTCGACGATAAAGGTACTTACGACCTTCTGGCCCGCGCCGAAGCGGTCGGCGTGTTCCAGTTGGAAAGTCAGGGCATGCGGCGCGCGTTGCTCGACATGCGGCCCGACCGTTTCGAGGACATCATCGCGCTGGTCGCGCTTTATCGCCCCGGTCCGATGGCGAACATCCCGACCTACTGCGCGCGCAAGCATGAGATGGAAAAGCCCGACTACATCCATCCCAAGCTCGAGCCGGTGCTGAAGGAAACCTTCGGCGTCATCGTCTATCAGGAACAGGTGATGCAGGCGGCGCAGCTCCTGGCCGGCTATTCGCTCGGCGACGCTGACCTTTTGCGCCGCGCCATGGGCAAGAAGATCCGCAGCGAGATGCAGAAGCAGAGCAGCATCTTCGTCGAAGGCTGTGTGGCGCGCGGCATCGGCAAGGCGCAAGCCGAGGCGATCTTCGAACTGCTGGAGCGCTTTGCCGATTACGGCTTCAACAAAAGCCACGCCGCCGCTTACGCGCTGGTGGCGTATCAGACCGCCTATATGAAGGCGAATTACCCGGTCGAGTTTCTGGCGGCGTCGATGACGCTCGACATGGGCAATACCGACAAATTGTCGGAATTCCGCTCTGAAGCCGAACGCATCGGCATCAAGATCGAACCACCATCGATCAACCGCTCGAATGTCGCCTTCGAGGTCGAGGGCAACACCATCATCTATGCGCTCGCCGCGCTCAAGGGCGTCGGCAAGCTGGCGGTCGAGTCGATCATCGCCGCGCGGGAATCCGGTCCCTTTGCGGACCTGGCCGATTTCGCCGCGCGCATCAATCCGCGCGCCGTCAACAAGCGCGTGCTGGAAAGCCTGGCGCAAGCCGGCGCCTTCGATGAGTTCGACAAGAACCGCGCCCGTGTGTTGGGGGCGGTCGACACCATCATGGGCCGCGCCCAGCATACGCACGAGACCGCGGCGGTCGGGCAGAGCGAACTATTCGGCGGCGGCGGCCAGCGCGAGACCATCGCGCTGCCGCAGATCGAGCCGTGGCTGCCGGCCGAAAAGTTGCGGCGCGAATATGAGGCGATCGGCTTCTTCCTGTCCGGCCATCCGCTCGACGACTATACCGCTGTCTTGAAGAAGCTGCGGGTGCAGTCCTGGGCCGAGTTCTCGCGCGCGGTGAAGAACGGCGCGACGGCGGGCAAGGTCGCCGGCACAGTCGTGTCGCGGCAGGAACGCCGTACCAAGACCGGTAACAAGATGGGCATCTTCGGCCTGTCCGATCCGACTGGCCATTACGAAGCGGTGATCTTCTCCGAAGGCTTGGCGGAATACCGCGATCTGCTCGAGCCGGGCACCGCTGTGCTGATGGTGCTGTCGGCGGAAGTGCAGGGCGATGACGTGCGCGCCCGCATCCAGTCGGCCGAGCCTTTGGATGCGGCGGCCGCCAATATCCAGAAAGGACTGCGCGTGTTTCTGCGCGATGGCGCGCCGCTGGAAGGCGTCGCCAAGAGACTGGAGCAGTCGGCGCCGCGCTCCGGCGGCGATGGCGAGGTCAGCGTCATTCTGATGCTGCGCCAGGGCACCGAGGTCGAGGTCAAGCTGCCCGGGCGCTTTAAGGTGTCGCCGCAGATCGCCGGCGCCCTCAAGGCGGTGCCCGGCGTCGTGCAGGTCGAGGCCTTGTAGCCGTGTCGGATGCCGGAATAACCCATCGGCTCGATCGCCCCGTCGATCCGGCGCGCGATCATATGCTCGGCCCGGAGAAAGCGCCGATCACCTTGGTCGAATATGGCAGCTATGCCTGTCCGCATTGCCGCGCCGCCAATGACCGGATCGCGGAAGTTCGCGATGAACTCGGCGAGCGGTTGCGCTACGTGTTTCGTCACCGCCCGGTCACCGGCAGCGATCTGGCGCGTCGCGCCGCCGAACTGATCGAGCACTGCGACGATCCCAAGAAATTCTGGGATGCGCACATCCTGCTGATGACACGGTCGGGGACGCTGACCGAGGACGATCTGCGCGTCGCCGCGCTGCAACTGGGGCTGACGCCGCAGGATCTCGACGCGGAGGCGGAAGTCGCCAAGCGGGCGCGGGCGCGCGTCGATGCCGATATAGCCAGCGCGCGCGCCAGCGGCGTGATGATCACGCCGACTTTCTTCATGAACAGCCGCCGGTATGACGGTCCGTGGGATGAGAGTTCGTTCTCCGACGCGCTGCTGAACACGCTCGGCCATCGTGTGCGCGCGGCGGCGCTCGATTTCGCCGGCTGGGCGCCGTCGGCCGGCATTCTGTTGCTGCTGGCGACCGTGCTGGCGGTGACCCTGACCAACTCAGGCGTGGGTCCCGAGTTCACCGCGCTGTGGCAGAAGTACCTGGGCGTAAGCTTCGGCGATGCCAGCTTCCGCATGTCGCTGCTGCACTGGGTCAATGACGGCCTGCTGACGATTTTCTTTCTGGTCGTCGGCCTCGAAATCAAGCGCGAATTCACCGTCGGCCATCTCGCCAGCCTGCGCTCCGCCGCCCTGCCGATCGCGGCGGCGATTGGCGGCATGGTGGCGCCGGCGCTGCTGTATTTTCTCGTCATTCCGTCCGGGCCCTGGGTGCACGGCTGGGGCGTGCCGATGGCGACCGACACCGCTTTCGCGGTGGCGCTGATCGTCATGATGGGACGGCGTGTTCCGGTCGAACTGCGGATATTCCTGACCGCGGCGGCGATCGTCGATGACATCGGCGCGATCATCGTTGTCGCGATTTTCTATTCGGGCGCGCTGAACATCGTCTATCTGGTGGCGGCCGCGGGTCTCGTCGCGGTGCTGGGGCTGCTCAACCGGTCGCGCGTCTACAGCGTGGCGCCTTACATCGTGATCGGCATCGGCCTGTGGGCCTGCGTCTATGCCGGCGGTCTGCACGCGACTTTGGCCGGCGTGGTGCTGGCGCTGTTCATTCCGACCCGGCCGCCGCCCGACCTCAAGGCGCTGATCATTCAGGCCAACACCATCATGGCCGCGGAGACGAAGCATACCGAGGAAGTGCTGCGGCACGGCCCGTCGGTGCCGGCGCTGCGCGCCATCGACGCCATTCACGATCGTCTGGAATCGCCGGCCGACCGGCTGCTGCGCCATGCCGGCGCGCGGTCGAGCTATATCGTTCTGCCGATTTTCGCGCTGGCGAATGCTGGCGTCGCACTATCGATGAATGTCATTCACGGCCATGAACAGCTGATGCTGGCGATCATCGCCGGTCTGGTGGTCGGCAAGCCGCTGGGGATCATTCTGGCTTCAGTGCTGGCAGTGTGGTCGGGACTGGCGGTCAAGCCGGCCGAATACTCCTGGCGCCAGCTGGGCGGCGCGGGCGCGCTGGCCGGCATCGGCTTCACCATGTCGCTGTTCATTGCCGGGGAAGCTTTCCCGGTGCCGGACGACTTCGCCGCCGCCAAAATCGCGATTTTTGCCGCCTCCGTCCTGTCCGCCGTCATCGGCGTCGCGGTGCTTTGGTCGGCCAGGCAAGCCCCGGAAGCCGCGGAAGGCTAGGGCGGCCGTCCTTGCATCCGGCGATTCCCACCTATATAAGCCCGGCACATCACTCACGCGGATGTTGGCTTTAGGCCCCGACAATGGGTCAAAAAGGCCGTCCGGTGGTCCCTTTAGGGGGCTCACACACATTCGCGGCGGATCAACCGGAGAATTCGAATGGCTATTCCTGACTTCACGATGCGTCAGCTATTGGAAGCTGGCGTCCACTTCGGCCATCAGGCCCACCGCTGGAACCCGAAGATGGGTCAATACATCTTCGGCACCCGCAACAACATTCACATCGTCGATCTCGCCCAGACCGTGCCGATGCTGCATCGCGCGCTCCAGGCCGTCAGCGATACCGTCGCCAAAGGCGGCCGCATCCTGTTCGTCGGCACCAAGCGCCAGGCGGCCGACGGCATTGCCGCGGCGGCCAAGCAGTCGGCGCAGTATTACGTCAATTCGCGCTGGCTCGGCGGCACGCTGACCAACTGGAAGACCATCTCCGGTTCGATCTCGCGCCTGCGCAAGCTGGAAGAGATGCTCGGCACCGGCGCGGCGCAGAGCTACACCAAGAAAGAACGCCTGACGATGCAGCGCGAGCGCGACAAGCTCGACCGCTCGCTCGGCGGCATCAAGGACATGGGCGGCGTGCCCGACCTGATCTTTGTGATCGACACCAACAAGGAAGACATCGCGATCAAGGAAGCGCGCCGTCTCAACATCCCGGTCGCGGCCATCGTCGACACCAACTGCGATCCGAACGGCATCACCTATCCCGTCCCGGGCAACGATGACGCCGCCCGCGCGGTGACGCTCTATTGCGATCTGATTGCGCGCGCCGCGCTTGACGGCATTTCGCGTTCGCAGGGCGAGCGCGGCGTCGATCTCGGCGCCGCCGAAAAGCCGGTGATGGTGGAAAGCATTCCGACCGCGCCAGCGACCGCCGACCTCGGCTTCGAACAGCTCGCCGGCCCGCGTGGCGTTGCCGACGACCTCAAGAAGCTCACCGGCGTTTCGCCGGCGATCGAAAAGCAGCTCAACGACCTCGGCATCTTCCACTACACGCAGATCGCCGAGCTCTCGCCCACCGCCGCGCATAATGTCGGCGAAGAAGTGGGTCTGCCGGGCCGCGTCGATGGCTGGGTCGTCAAGGCCAAGCAGATGACGGCGGAAGCCGAATAATAAAAGGCCGGCGCCCGCGGCAACACGCGGGCGCCGGCAGCTTTAATCTGGATTGAACGACGCCACCGGCCCGGCCGGTCGCGACCCGTTGAAGGAATTTTCGAGATGGCACAGATCACCGCACAAATGGTCAAGGAACTGCGCGATTCGACCGGCGCAGGCATGATGGATTGCAAGGCCGCGCTGAGCGAATCCGGCGGCGAGATGGAAGCCGCGCAGGATTGGCTGCGCAAGAAGGGCCTGTCGAAGGCCGCCAAGAAAGCCGGCCGCGTCGCCGCCGAAGGCTTGATCGGCATCACCGTGCGCGGCCCCAAGGCCGTCGTGGTCGAACTGAATTCGGAAACCGATTTCGTCGCCCGCAACGATCTGTTTCAGGGCCTCGTCAAGATGGCCGCCAATGTCGCGCACGATGTCGGCACCGACGTCGAGGCGATCAAGGCCGCCAAGGTCGGTTCGATCACCGTCGGCGAAGCGATCAACGACACCATCGCCAAGATCGGCGAGAACATGTCGCTGCGCCGCGCCGCCATGCTGGAAGTGCCCAAGGGCGCGATCGGCAGCTACATCCACAACGCGGTGAGCGAAGGTCTCGGCAAGATCGGCGTTCTGGTCGCGCTGGAATCGACCGGCGATGCCGGCGAACTGACCGCGCTCGGCCGCCAACTGGCGATGCATGTCGCGTCGTCGAACCCGATCGCGCTCGATGCGTCTGGCGTATCGCCCGAGATCGTCAAGCGTGAAAAGGACGTGCTGGCCGACAAGTTTCGCCAGCAGGGCAAGCCCGAGGCGATGATCGAGAAGATCGTCGAGTCCGGTCTCAAGACTTTCTACAAGGAACAGACCTTCCTCGAGCAGCCGTTCATCTTCGACGATAGCGGCAAGAAGTCGGTCGCGCAGGCGGTCAAGGAAGCCGAAGGCAAGGTCGGCGGTCCGATCAAGATCACCGGCTTCGTCCGCTTCGGCCTCGGCGAAGGCATCGAGAAACAGGAAGCCGATTTCGCCGCGGAAGTCGCCGCGGCGGCGGGCCAGAGTTGATCTGAAAAACATCGGCGCCCAACAAGGACAACCTTGGGGGCGCCGGTTTCGCGACGGACGATGTGCCGACGTGACGATGTGCCGATGAATATAGGGTCGCCACTTCATGACTGATCCGATTTACAAGCGCGTCATCGTCAAGCTGTCGGGCGAAGCGCTCAACGGCGACAAACCCTTCGGCATCGATCAGGCGACCGTCGAGCGCATCGCCGCCGATCTTGCCGCGACCGCGAGGCTCGGCGTCGAACTCGGCGTTGTCGTCGGCGGCGGCAACATCTTCCGCGGCGTCGAAGTGTCGGCGCGCGGCGTGCCGCGCCCGGTCGGCGACACCATGGGCATGCTGGCCACCGTGATGAACTGCCTGGCGCTGGAGGCGGCGATCGAGCGCCAGAAATGCGAAGCCCGCACGTTATCCGCGCTCGCCATGACCGCCGTCTGCGAGACCTATAACCGCAAGCGGGCCTTGAAGAATCTCGGCAAGGGCCGGGTCGTGCTGCTGGCCGCCGGAACTGGCAATCCGTTCTTCACCACAGACACCACCGCCGTCCTGCGCGCCGCCGAGCTCGAGTGCCAGGCGGTGCTCAAGGCTACCAATGTCGATGGCGTCTATACCGCCGACCCGAAGAAGGACCCGACCGCCACGCGCTACGAGCGCCTCAGCCACCAGGAGGCGATCGAAAAGGACCTGCGGGTGATGGACGGCGCCGCCTTCGCGCTTGCTCGGGAGAACCGGACGCCTATCATCGTGTTCTCGATGGCGGAAAAGAACGCGGTCGAGACGGTTCTGCGCGGCAAGGGACGCACGACAATCGTCGGTTAACCTGCCCGCGCGGGGCGAGCAATCTGAGCCGGCAGCGACGTGCGCGAAAAGTATCGCGTCTGAGGCATCAAGCCGGCGGCTAATTTGTTGGGGAATCGTCATGGCGAATGCAACGCACGACATCAATGAGATCAAGCGCCGGATGCATGGCGCCAGCACCGCGCTTAAGGGCGAACTGTCTGGCCTGCGCACCGGCCGCGCCTCGGCGCATCTGCTCGATCCGGTGATGGTCGACGCCTATGGCGCGATAATGCCTATCCTTCAGGTCGCCAGCATCACCATCCCGGAACCGCGGATGATCGCGGTCAGTGTCTGGGACAAGTCGCTGGTCAAGGCTGTCGAAAAGGGCATCGTCGATTCCAATCTCGGCCTGTCGCCAGCGACCGATGGTCAGACGATCCGTTTGCGCATTCCCGAACTCAACCAGGAACGGCGCAAGGAACTGGTCAAGCTTGCGCATAAATACGCCGAGAACGCGCGCATCGCCGTGCGCCATGTGCGTCGCGACGCAATGGACGCGCTCAAGAAGCTGGAAAAGGATCACGGCAAGGACGAGATCGAGCGCTTCACCGCCGAAATTCAGAAAGCGACCGATGCCGGCATTGCCGAAGTCGATGCGCTGCTCGGGTCCAAGGAAAAGGAGATCCTCACCGTCTGAGGTCCATCCCTATGTCCGAGGCCGAGGTCCCGCAGAACGTTAAATCTTCCGAAGGCAAGTCTTCCGAAAGCTTGCCTTCCGACAATGCGTCGACGTCCGCGGTGCCTCGTCACGTCGCGATCATCATGGACGGCAACGGACGCTGGGCGGCGGCGCGCGGTCTGCCGCGCGTCGAGGGACACCGGCGCGGCGTCGAGGCCCTGCGGCGCACGATCCGCGCCGCCGGCGAGATCGGCATCAAGGTCATCACGATTTTCTCGTTCAGTTCGGAAAACTGGTCGCGCCCCGCCGCTGAAGTCGGCGAGTTGATGGGGCTGCTGCGCCGCTTCATCCGCAACGATCTCGCCGAATTGCACAAGAGCGGCGTGCGCGTGCGCATCATCGGCGAG
>JAUSBQ010000456.1 GCA_030651965.1 Pseudolabrys sp.
TCGCCGGCCTGCCGGACCACAAGATCGTGCGCATCGCAGGCTCCGACAATTTCTGGGCGATGGGCGACACCGGGCCGTGCGGCCCGTGCTCGGAAATCTTCTACGACCACGGCGCGCATATTCCGGGCGGCCCGCCGGGCTCGCTCGACGCCGACGGCGACCGCTTCATCGAGATCTGGAATCTCGTCTTCATGCAGTACGAGCAGCAGGCGGGCGGCAATCGCGTCGACCTGCCGCGGCCGTCGATCGACACCGGCATGGGCCTCGAGCGCATCGCCGCGGTGATGCAGGGCACGCACGACAATTATTCGATCGATCTGTTCAGGACATTGATCCAGTCGATTGCCGATTTCACCAAGGTGTCGGCGGACGGTGAGCAGAAGGCGTCGCATCGCGTCATCGCCGATCACTTGCGCGCTTCGTCGTTCCTGATCGCCGACGGCGTGCTGCCGTCGAACGAAGGCCGCGGCTATGTGCTGCGCCGGATCATGCGCCGCGCCATGCGCCACGCCGAACTGTTAGGGGCCAAGGACCCGCTGATGTGGAAGCTGGTGCCGGCGCTGACGCGCGAAATGGGCCAGGCCTACCCGGAATTGATCCGCGCCGAAGCTTTGATCGGCGAGACCTTGAGGCTCGAAGAAACCAAGTTCCGCAACACTTTGGCGCGGGGCCTGTCGATCCTCGACGAAAAGAGCGGGTCCCTGAAGAAGGGCGACATGTTCGACGGCGAGACCGCGTTCACGCTGTACGACACCTACGGCTTTCCGCTCGATCTGACGCAGGATGCGCTGCGCTCGCGCGGCATCTCGGTCGATCTGGCATCCTTCACCGACGCGATGGATCGCCAGCGCGCCAAGGCGCGCGAGAACTGGAAGGGCTCCGGCGACGCGGCGCAGGAGGCGATCTGGTTTTCGCTGCGCGAGAAACTCGGCGCTACCGAATTCCTCGGCTACGAGACCGAGACCGCCGAAGGCATCGTGTCGGCGCTGGTCAAGGACGGCAAGGAAGTCAGCGAACTCAAGAAGGGCGACAGCGGCACCGTGGTGCTGAACCAGACGCCGTTCTACGGCGAGAGCGGCGGCCAGGTCGGCGACGCCGGCGAAATGCGCCGCGAAGGCGTCACACTTGCCGTGACCGATACGCAGAAGAAGGGCGGCGACCTGTTCGCGCATGCGGTCACCGTGTCCGAGGGCATGGTCAAGGTCGGCGATCCGCTGCTCCTGGAAGTGGATCACGCGCGGCGCGCCGCGATCCGCCAGAACCATTCGGCGACGCATCTGTTGCACGAGGCGCTGCGCCTGGTGCTCGGTGACCACGTCGCGCAAAAGGGCTCGATGGTGTCGCCCGATCGGCTGCGCTTCGACTTCTCGCATCCCAAGCCGGTGTCGCCGGAAGAACTCGCGCGCGTCGAAGACATCGCCAACGACATCGTCCTGCAGAACTCACCGGTGACGACGCGGCTGATGGCGCTCGACGATGCACGCTCGTCCGGCGCGCGCGCTTTGTTCGGCGAAAAATACGGCGACGAAGTGCGCGTTGTCGCGATGGGCGAGGGCAGTGGAAACTCACTCGGCTGGTCGGTCGAACTGTGCGGCGGCACGCATGTGAAGCGCACCGGCGATATCGGTCTGATTACGGGACTGGCGGACTCAGGCGTTGCCTCCGGCGTACGCCGTCTCGAAGCGCTGACCGGCACGGTGGCGCGCCGCGCGGTCAACAAGCAGTTGCAGACGGTCAAGGCGGTCGCCGCCGAACTGAAGGCGCCGCTCGAAGACATGCCGGCGCGCGTCGCGGCGCTGCTCGACGAACGCAAGAAACTCGAGCGCGAACTGTCCGACGCCAAGAAGAAGATCGCCATGGGTGTGGGATCGGGCGGCGGCGCATCCGCCGGCGCGGCCACTGACGTGCGCTCGGTCGGCAACATCAAGCTGATGGCGCGGATCGTCACCGGCATCGACATCAAGGAATTGAAGAGCCTGGCCGACGAGGGCAAGAAGCAGCTCGGCTCCGGCGTCGTCGCGCTGGTCGCCACCAGCGAGGACGGCAAGGGTTCGATCGTCGTCGGCGTCACCGCCGATCTGACCGCGCGCTTCTCGGCGGTGGATCTGGTGCGCAAGGCGTCCGAAGTGCTCGGCGGCAAAGGCGGCGGCGGCAAGCCCGATATGGCGCAGGCCGGCGGCCCCGACGGCGCCCAGGCCGGCGCGGCGCTGAAGGCGATCGAGGCGGCGCTCGGCGCGTGAGCGTGAGCGGTGCCCGCGCCATCAAGGTGGCGCGTTTCGCCGATGACAGAAGGCGCCCGGCTTTCGCGTCACTGGGCAGGGCCAGGACGCCGGCCGGCGGCCTTGCGACATCATGGAACGGGCGATCGCTTCGTAGGCCGAGCGATTTCGATTCAGAGGGTCGATTTTGATCCAGGATCGGGGATGACGTGCCTCACGACCAACCTGTTCCAGATGAACAGGACGACGACCGCGCCGATGGTGGCGGTGATGAAACCGGCGCCTTGATCGGGACGGTACCAGCCAAGCGTCTGCCCGATAAACGTCGCCAGAAACGCGCCGGCGATGCCGAGGACGGCGGTGAGAATGAAACCTGATGGCTTGTTCGGACCCGGAGCAACCAGGCGGGCGACGAAGCCGGCCACCAAGCCGATAACGAGAATCCAGATCATTGCGGTTTCCTTAATTTCAGCGTTGCGTCGGCGACGTGCATCGACGGCAATCAAAGCAGCCGCGACATTTCAGGTTCGTCCGGCAGGTGGCCTTCGGGGGTCATCGTGTCAACGAGGCGCGGCAACTCCTCGCTCATGCCGTTGAGCAATTCGATCCTGGAAATGCCGGCCTGTTCGGCCAGCGAATTGACAGTGTCGTCGCCCAGCGCGTTGCCGAGATCGTCCGGCGAGATTTGCTGGTTAGGACCCGTGCTGACCCACGATTGCGCGGTGTCGCCTTTGCCGGATTGCTGAAACTGCTTGATCAATTCGCCGAGGCCGCCGCTCAACAGGCCGCCCGCGGCGCCGCCGGCGAGCAAGCCGCCAAGGCCGCCATTCAACAGTCCGCCTAAGCCGCCACCGCCGGCGGCCGGGCCTGACGCGCGGCCACCGAACAGGCCGCCGAGTATGTCACCCAATCCGCCACCTTGATTGGCGTTTTGATTGGCATTCGGATTGCCCGCTGGCGCGTTTTGAGGCGCGGTGGTGCCCATTTTCTGGTAGGCCTTGTAGGCCAGCAGCGCCAGCATCGCCATTGTGATTTTCGACATGCCGCCTTTGCCCGCCTGCGTTTGACCGCGCGGACCGTTCTGCATTCCGTTCAAGATGTCCATCAAGCCCATGACTGTCTCCGCAGTTGTGTTGAAGGCGGCTTATCCGGTCATACGAACGTTATTTAATCGTGCAACCATATGGATGACGCGGCATTGGTATGATTGTTCCACCTGACGGAACAAGTCTGCAAAGGAAATGAACTATGGGCATTTTTAGCAAAATCGTGTCGGCCATTTTCGGCTCGGCCAATGCGGCTGGCGGCAGCGCGGCGCCGTCGGCCAGCGTGCCGGTCGGTTCGACGCCTCTCTCCGACGTCGATGTCGCACAAGTCATGTCGGACTTGGCGGCGAAGAACAAAGAAAAGCTCGATTGGAAGAAGTCGATCGTCGATTTGATGAAGCTTCTCGGCCTGGACTCGAGCATCGGCGCTCGCAAGGAACTCGCCACCGAGCTTGGCTACAAGGGCGACATGAACGACTCGGCTTCGATGAATATCTGGCTGCACAAGCAGGTCATGCAGAAGCTGGCCGCCAATGGCGGGGTCGTGCCGGCGGACCTGAAGGACTAAAGCTTCGTTCAGGACCTCGAAAAGAAAACGGCGCGGGAACCGCGCCGTTTTTTCTTATTCGTTTGCGAGCAGCGCGCGGCGCTTACGCCATCGCCTTTTTCAGGTTCTCGTCGACCTTGTCGAGGAATCCGGTGGTCGACAGCCAATTCTGCTCAGCGCCGATCAGGAGCGCGAGATCCTTTGTCATAAAGCCTGACTCGACGGTGTCGATGCAGACCTTTTCCAGCGTCAGGGAGAACTTGGCCAGCGCGTCGTTGTTGTCGAGCTTGGCGCGATGCGCCAAGCCGCGGGTCCAGGCGAAGATCGACGCGATCGAATTGGTCGAGGTCTCCTTGCCCTTCTGGTGTTCGCGGTAGTGGCGGGTCACGGTGCCGTGCGCCGCCTCCGCTTCGACCACCTTGCCGTCCGGCGTGGTCAGCACCGAGGTCATCAGGCCGAGCGAGCCGAACCCTTGCGCCACCACGTCCGACTGCACGTCGCCGTCGTAGTTTTTCGTGGCCCAGACATAGCCGCCCGACCACTTCATCGCCGCCGCCACCATGTCGTCGATCAGGCGGTGCTCGTAGGTGATCTTCTTCTTGTCGAACTCGGCCCTGAACTCGGCGTCGAAAATCTGCTGGAACAGCTCCAGGAAGCGGCCGTCATACTGCTTCAGGATGGTATTCTTGGTCGACAGGTAGAGCGGGTAGCCGCGGCTGAGCGCGTAGTTCATCGAAGCGCGGGCGAAGTCGCGGATCGAGTCGTCGAGGTTGTACATCGCCATGGCGACGCCGGAGCCGGGCGCCTTGAACACTTCGCGTTCGATCACGTTGCCGTCGTTGCCGACGAACTTGATCGAGAGCGTGCCGGCGCCCGGAAACTTGAAATCGGTGGCGCGGTACTGGTCGCCGAAGGCGTGCCGGCCGATGATGATCGGCTTGGTCCAGCCGGGCACCAGGCGCGGCACGTTCTTGCAGATGATCGGCTCACGGAAGATCACGCCGCCGAGAATGTTGCGGATGGTGCCGTTCGGCGAGCGCCACATTTCCTTGAGGTTGAATTCCTTTACGCGGCCTTCGTCAGGCGTGATGGTGGCGCACTTCACCGCGACGCCGACCTTCTTGGTCATCTCGGCCGAATCGATGGTGATCTGGTCGTTGGTCTCGTCGCGCTTCTCAACCGACAGATCATAGTACAGCAGCTCGATGTCGAGATAGGGATGGATCAGTTTGTCCTTGATCAGCTTCCAGATGATGCGGGTCATCTCGTCGCCGTCCATTTCGACGACGGGGTTGGCCACTTTGATCTTCGCCATGTTACGGAATCACCTTGTGAGAGCCGGCATCTTGAGTGGTCTATAGCATCGCCATTCGGGCCGTGAAAGCCGCGCGGCATATGGACTAAAGCCGCATTCCCGGCCTGAAAGAAACCCGCCCGATGAGCGTGTCATCGAGCGGGTCATAGCGGCGTTTTGCTCGGAGACGCCCGCGTCAGAGCGCAGCGAGCGTGTCGTTGAGCGTCTTGCTCGGCCGCATCGCGGCCGATGTCTTCTTCTGATCGGGCAGGTAGTACCCGCCTGTATCCACCGGCTTGCCCTGGGCGGCGAGAAGCTCGGCGTTGATCTTGGCTTCGTTAGTCGCCAGCGTCTCCGCCAGCGGCTTGAAGCGGGCGGCGAGGCCGGAACTGTTGTCGCGCCGGGCCAGCGCCTTGGCCCAATAGAGCGCCAGGTAGAAATGGCTGCCGCGATTGTCGATCTCGCCGACCTTACGCGCCGGATTGCGGTTGTGCTCGAGGATCTCACCGTTGGCCTCGTCGAGCGTCTCGGCCAGGATCTTCACGTCCTCGTTGCCGCTGACTTGCGCCAAATGCTCCAGCGAAGCGCCCAGCGCCAGGAACTCGCCCAGCGAATCCCAACGCAGATAGCCTTCATCCTTGAATTGCTCGACATGCTTGGGCGCCGAGCCGCCGGCGCCGGTTTCGAACAGCCCGCCGCCCTGCAGCAGCGGAACGATCGACAGCATCTTGGCCGAGGTGCCGAGCTCCATGATCGGGAACAGGTCGGTCAGATAATCGCGCAGCACGTTGCCGGTGACGGAGATGGTGTCCTGGCCCTTGCGGATGCGCTCGAGTGAGAACTTGGTCGCCTCGAACGGCGCCAAAGTGCGGATGTCGAGGCCCGATGTGTCCTCATTCTTCAGGTACTTTTCGACCTTGGCGATGAGCTGTGCATCATGCGCGCGTTTGGCGTCGAGCCAGAACACGGCCGGGGTGTTGCTGAGGCGGGCGCGGCGCACGGCGAGCTTGACCCAATCCTGGATCGGCGCGTCCTTGACCTGGCACATGCGGAAGATATCGCCGGTCTCGACCTTCTGGGTCATCAGGACTTTGCCATCCTCGGCGACCACGTTGACCGTGCCTTCCGCGGCGATGCGGAAGGTCTTGTCGTGCGAGCCGTATTCCTCGGCCGCCTGCGCCATCAAGCCGACGTTCGGGACCGTGCCCATGGTTTTCGGGTCGAACGCGCCGTTGGCCTTGCAGTCGTCGATGACGGCCTGGAAGAGCGTCGAGTAGCAGCGGTCAGGGATCGCGGCGATGACGTCGTGCAGCTTGCCGTCGGCACCCCACATCTTGCCGGACTCGCGGATCATTGCCGGCATCGACGCATCGATGATCACGTCGCTCGGCACGTGCAGGTTGGTGATGCCCTTGTCGGAATTGACCATGGCGAGGCCCGGGCGCTTGGCGTATTCGGCCTGGATGTCCGCCTTGATCGCCGCCTTCTCGGTCTCGGGCAAGGTTTCGATCCTGGTCATCATGTCGCTGACGCCCAGGTCGGGATTGACGCCGAGCTTGGCCAGGGTGGCGCCATGCTTCTTGAACACGTCGGCGAAGAATACCGAGATGCAATAACCGAACAGGATGGGATCGGAGATCTTCATCATCGTCGTCTTGACGTGCAGCGAGAACAGGATGCCGTCTTTCTTCGCCGCCTCGATCGCATCGGCGTAGAATGCCCGCAACGCTTTGGCGTTCATCACCGAGCAATCGATAACCTCGCCGGCCTGAAGCGGGGTCTTCGCCTTCAGCACCGTCACCGCGCCGTCGCTGCCAACAAATTCGATCCTGGCATTGGTCGGCGCCGCAACGGTGGTCGCGACTTCCGAACCATAGAAATCGTTGCCCGTCATATGCGCCACGCGGGTTTTGGAGTCCTTGCTCCAGGCGCCCATCTTGTGCGGATGGCTGCGCGCATAGGCCTTGACGGCGCCGGCGGCGCGGCGGTCGGAATTGCCCTCGCGCAGCACCGGATTGACGGCGCTGCCCAGCACCTTGCTGTAGCGTGCGCGGATTTCCTTGTCCGCCGGTGTCGCATCGCTGTCGGGATAGCTGGGGACGTCGTAGCCCTTGCTCTGAAGCTCCTTGATCGCGGCCTTGAGCTGCGGGATCGAGGCGGAAATATTGGGGAGCTTGATGATATTGGCTTCCGGCTTCATTGCCAGCTTGCCGAGCTCGGTGAGCTCGTCGTTGACTTTCTGCTCGGGCTTCAGCTTGTCGGGGAAGTTGGCGAGGATGCGGCCGGTCAGCGAGATGTCCTTCAGCTTCATCTTCACGCCGGCCGCGCCCACGAAGGCTTCGACGATCGGCAGCAGGGAGTAGGTCGCAAGCCCTGGCGCCTCATCGACCTTTGTCCACACGATTTCGAGATCTGACATTCTTGCACCTGTTGTCGCCGGCTGCGGGGTTCGGGGCCCTATAGCATCCCGTTTTGGGTGGCGAAAGGCGCGCTTTCACATGTAAGGGGAGGGCGTTATAGAGCCCTGAATGGAGCGTTCCTGACATGCCCGGTGCCGGGACCGACAAGACCAAGCGCTGGATCGAGCAGCCCGCCCCTGTGGTGGTGCTGGTCGAGACGCAGCTCGGCGAGAATATCGGCGCGGCGGCCCGGGCCATGGCCAATTTTGGGCTGGACCGGCTGCGGCTGGTCAAGCCGAAACAGGGCTGGCCGAACGAGCGCGCCTCGGTGATGGCGGCCGGCGCCGACCGCATCCTCGAGAGCGCCACTTTGTACGAGACTTTGGAGGAGGCGGTCGCCGATTGCAGTTTTGTGCTGGCCTTGACCGCGCGCAACCACGACCAGGCCAAGCCCGTGATCTCGGCCGAGCAGGCGGCGATCGAAATGGGCCCGCGCGTGGCGAGCGGCGAAACGGTGGCGCTGGTGTTCGGCCGCGAGCGCAACGGTCTGGAGAACCATGAAGTCGGCATGGCCGACCGCATCGTCACGCTGCCGGTCAATCCGGCCTTTGCCTCGCTCAATCTGGCGCAGGCGGTGGTGATCGTCGCCTATGAATGGTTCAAGCGAACCGGGGCGGGTACCACGCGCGACGAGCCGTCGCGGCGTTCACCACCGGCGGCCAAGCAGCAGGTCGAGGCGTTTTTCACCGATCTGGAGCGCGAGCTGGAAAAGGTCGAGTTTTTCCGTCCGCCGGAGAAACGCGGCGTCATGCAGGTCAACCTGCGCAACATCTTTCACCGCCTGGAGGCGACCAAACAGGATATGCGCACGCTGCACGGCGTCATCATGGCGCTGGTGAATGGCAGCAAAGGGCCGGCGCGCGGCGGCGTGCTCGATCCGTCGCAGGCGCAAGGCCTGCGCGAGATGATCGCCGATCTCGGGAAGGCGCGGGCGCGCGAGGACAGGACGCCGGCGCGCGGATTGGCGCGGCTGTTGCGGCGCAATCCGACCGAGGCCGAGCGCAGCCTGTGGCGGGCGATGACCAATGACCGGCGCTTCGCCAGCCTGGGCTTCAAGCGGCAGGTGCCGGTCGGGCCGTACATTGCCGACTTCGTCTCGTTTCCGCTGAAACGCGTGATCGATCTGGTGCCGCAGGTGGAAGCCGAGCAGGCCGCACATTCGCGCGCGGAAAGACGTCGATGGCTGATCGAGCACAATTACAAAATCGTCGATGTGCAGGCCGCCGATGTCGATGCCGACGTGAAGGCCGCGCTCGACGCGCTCGCTCTCAAGGTGAGCTAAAACGGATCCTTGGTATTGCCGCGGGCGACCGCCAAAGTCTTCAGGCTGGCCGCAACGCCGTCGCGCACGACGCTGAAGTCGCTGCCGACCGTCAAGAAGCGGAAGCCGCGTCGGGCCATGTCGAGGGCTCGCGCCGCGTCGCGGCAATAGATGCCGGGAATTTTGCCGGCCTTGAGCGCGGCGGCGCAGATGCGGTCGATCGCGACGTCCACTTCAGGCGCGTTGATGTCCTGCGCCTCGCCCGCCGACAGGGAGGTCGCCAGATCGTAGGGGCCGATGAACAGCGCGTCGATGCCCGGCGTCCCGGCGATGGCGCCGGCATTTGACAAAGCTTCTGGCGTCTCGATCATCGCCAGAGTCAGCGTGCCGGCATTGGCGGCGGCGAGGTAGTCGGTGGCGGCGAACTGGCCTTGCAGCATCAGCGCGCGCGGCGGGCCGAAGGAGCGCTCGCCGAGCGGCGGATATTTTGCCGCAGCGGCAAATTGGCGGGCGTCGGCCTCGGTGTTGATCATCGGCGCGATGATGGCCTCGGCGCCGAAATCGAGCGCGCGGCTGACCATGCCGAAATCCGCAAGCGGCACGCGCACCATCGCGGCGCCGCCGGCGTGATGCACGGCGCCGATGCCGGCGACCAGCGACGCGGTATCCCATAGCCCGTGCTGGGCATCGAGCACGACGGCCGGGAAGCCCTCGCGCGCGATGGTTTCGGCCACAATGGGGCTGCCCATCATGCACCAGCCGGAAAAGACGGTCTCGCCGGCCCGCAGCCGCTTGGCGAGAGAGAAGGCCGTCACGGTCAGGTGCCGGCCTGAATCTGCGCCACGGCGGTCGCGAGCAGTTCGTTCATCTGCGCGCGAATCTGCTGCTCGGTGATGCCCTTGGCCGCCAAATCCTTGGCAACTTTATTCAAAACGTCGTTATCGCCGGCTTCCTCGAAGTCCGCGACGACAACTTCCTTGGCGTAGGCGTCGGCGTCCGGGCCGGTCTTGCCCAGAATACCGGCGGCCCAGAGCCCCAACAGCTTGTTGCGGCGGGCCATCGCCTTGAATTGCAGTTCCTCGTCATGCGCGAACTTCTTTTCAAAGCCTTCTTCGCGCTTGTCGAATGTGGTCATGCCGCCCTCATTGTTGACAGAGTGTTTCTGCGCCTTGCATATAGCCGCACGAGCGTCAAGGCAACCTGGCACCGCTTCAATAAGGCAAAATTGCGAAGTGGAAAACGTCGCAGGTGCTCGATTGTACTGCCCGAAACGATCAGCTAGGTTGACCTCGTGCCCGGGCCGTTTTAGCGCAAGCGTGCGTTACGCAAGCAAAAAACTGACCGGCCCGCCGCCGCGGATCTTCTACTCTCTTTAAGGAACCACGGCATCCAATGGACTTTAAAACACCACGGTATATCCCGATGAGCCGCCGCCGCCGCATCTACGAGGGCAAGGCGAAGGTCCTCTATGAGGGCCCGGAGCCGGGAACGCTGATTCAGCATTTCAAGGACGACGCGACCGCTTTCAACGCCAAGAAGCACGAGGTGATTGAAGGCAAGGGCGTGTTGAACAACCGAATCTCGGAATATATATTCCAGCATCTCAACGATATCGGCGTTCCGACCCATTTCATCCGCCGGCTCAACATGCGCGAGCAGTTGATCCGCGAGGTGGAGATCATTCCGCTCGAAGTGGTGGTGCGCAATGTCGCCGCCGGTTCGCTCGCCACCCGTCTCGGCATCGACGAAGGCACGCAGCTGCCGCGTTCGATCATCGAGTTCTATTACAAGAACGACAAGCTCAACGACCCGATGGTGTCGGAAGAGCACATCACCGCCTTCGGCTGGGCAAGCCCGCAGGAAATCGACGACATCATGGCGCTGGCCATTCGTGTCAATGATTTCTTGTCAGGGCTTTTCCTCGGCGTCGGTATCCGACTGGTCGATTTCAAGATGGAAACCGGACGGCTGTGGGAAAACGACGTCATGCGCATCGTCGTGGCCGATGAGATCTCGCCAGATTCGTGCCGGCTGTGGGACATCAAGACCAACGACAAGCTCGACAAGGACCGCTTCCGCCGCGATCTCGGCGGGCTGGTCGAGGCCTATACCGAAGTCGCCAAGCGCTTAGGGATCGTCGCCGAAGGCGAGCGTCCGCAGGGCTCCGGGCCGGTTCTGGTCAAGGGTTAGGCCATTTGGGCTAGGCAATTTGCCTGCCGGGGCCTTTGGGCCGTGAAAATTCAATGCCCGGATGCAAGGAAAAAACCTTTGCTCCGGGCATTTCCGTCTCTGATTTTGCGTGGATGGCGCGATCTTTCTGGCCACCCGGAGCGATTCATATGGTAAGCCGCAAACCATGAAAGCGCGCGTGACAGTTACCCTGAAAACGGGAATTCTCGACCCGCAAGGCAAGGCGATCGAGGGCGCTTTGCGCTCGCTTGGCGTCGAGGGCGTCGCATCGGTGCGCCAGGGCAAGGTGTTCGATATCGAATTGGAAGCCGGCGACCCGAAAAAGGCCGAAGCGCTGCTCAAAGAGGCGGCCGACAGACTGCTGGCCAATACGGTGATCGAGAATTATCGGGTCGAGGTTGTCGGGTGAGAGGGAGGCAGGTTTAAGCGATGAAAGCCGCCGTCCTCGTTTTCCCAGGCATCAACCGCGAGCGCGACATGGCGCGCACGCTCAAGCTTGTGTCCGGCAGCGCACCCAACATGGTGTGGCACGCCGAGCATGACCTGCCGGCCGGCACCGACCTTGTCGTCGTGCCCGGCGGCTTTTCCTACGGCGACTATCTGCGCTGCGGCGCCATCGCGGCGCGCTCGCCGGTGATGGACGCGGTGCGCGCCTTCGCCGGCAAAGGCGGGCTGGTGTTAGGGGTCTGCAACGGCTTCCAGATTCTCTGCGAGGCAGGCCTATTGCCCGGCGTGCTGATGCGCAACGAGAACCTGCGTTTCATCTGCCGCGACGTCTATCTGAAGGTCGAGCGCTCCGATACGCCGTTCACGCGCGGCTACAATGCCGGGCAGGTGATCCGCGTGCCGGTGGCGCATGGCGAGGGCAATTACATCGCCGACGGCGAGACCATCGCCAAGCTCGAAGGCGAGGGCCGCGTGATTTTCCGCTATGCCTCGCCGGACGGCATGATCGATCCGAACTGGAATCACAACGGCGCCATCAACGCCATCGCCGGCATCGTCAGCGAGCGCGGCAATGTGCTCGGCATGATGCCGCACCCGGAAAATCACGTCGAGGAAGCGATCGGCCGCACCGACGGGCGCGGGCTGTTCGCGGGCCTGACGGCGGCGTTGTCGAAGGCGGCGTGACGACTTCACCTCTCCCCGCCTGCGGGGAAGAAAACGTAGCGCGGAAATTTCAGTGACTTCCAACAGCGTCAAAATCACCCCCGCACTCGTCGCCGAGCATGGCCTCAAGCCTGACGAGTACCAGCGCATTCTCGATCTGATCGGCCGCGAGCCGACCTTGACCGAGCTCGGCATTTTTTCGGCGATGTGGAACGAGCACTGCTCGTACAAATCCTCCAAGGTTCATTTGCGCGGCCTGCCGACCAAGGGTCCGCATGTGATCCAGGGGCCGGGCGAGAATGCCGGCGTCATCGATATCGGCGATGGGCTAGCCTGCGTGTTCAAGATGGAGAGCCACAACCATCCGAGCTACATCGAGCCGTATCAGGGCGCGGCGACGGGGGTGGGCGGAATTTTGCGCGACGTGTTCACGATGGGCGCGCGGCCGATCGCCTGCCTGAACGCACTGAGTTTCGGGGCGCCCGAGCACCCCAAGACACGACATCTGGTAGCGGGCGTGGTCGCCGGGATCGGTGGATACGGCAATTCGTTCGGCGTCCCGACCGTCGGCGGATCGGTCCGTTTTCATAACCGCTATGATGGCAATATCTTAGTCAATGCGATGGCCGTCGGCCTCGCCCATAAAGACAAGATCTTCTACGCGGCGGCGTCCGGCGTCGGGATGCCGATCGTCTATCTCGGTTCCAAGACTGGACGTGACGGCATTCACGGCGCGTCGATGGCGTCGGCCGAATTCGACGACGACTCGGCCGAGAAGCGCCCGACCGTGCAGGTCGGCGATCCGTTTTCGGAGAAGCTGTTGCTTGAGGCCTGTCTCGAGATCATGGAAAAAGGCTGCGTCATCGCCATCCAGGACATGGGCGCGGCGGGACTGACATCCTCTGCGACCGAGATGGGCGCCAAGGGCGATCTCGGCGTCACGCTCGATTTGGACAAGGTGCCGTGCCGCGAAGAGGGCATGACCGCCTACGAGATGATGCTGTCCGAGAGCCAGGAGCGCATGCTCATGGTGCTCAAGCCCGACAAGGAAGCCGAGGCCGAAGCGATCTTCCGCAAATGGGGGCTCGATTTCGCGGTGGTCGGCGAGACCACGCCGACCAAGCGCTTCATTGTTCGCCACAAGGGCGAGGTGATGGCCGATCTGCCGATCAAGGAGCTGGGCGACAGCGCGCCTGAATACAAGCGCGCCTTCGTCAACATGGCGAAGCTGCCGGTGATCGACGCCGGCGCCATCGAAGCGCGCGGCAGCATCGCCGATGCGCTGGAACGGCTGATCGCGACGCCCGATCTGTGCTCGAAGCGCTGGGTCTGGGAGCAATACGACCACATCATCGGCGGCAACACGGTGCAGCGTCCCGGTGGCGACGCCGCCGTCGTGCGGGTCGAGGACGGGCCGAAGGCGCTGGCGCTGACCACCGACGTGACGCCGCGTTACTGCGAGGCCAATCCGTTCGAGGGCGGCAAGCAGGCGGTGGCGGAATGCTGGCGCAATCTGACCGCGGTCGGCGCCAAGCCGCTGGCCATCACCGACAATCTCAATTTCGGCAATCCGGAACGCCCCGAGATCATGGGCCAGTTCGTCGGCTGCGTGCGCGGCATTGCCGAGGCCTGCAAGGCGCTCGATTTCCCGGTCGTGTCCGGCAATGTGTCGCTCTACAACGAGACCAACGGCAGAGCGATTTTGCCGACGCCCTCGATTGGCGGCGTGGGTCTTTTGGAGGACTTCACCAAATCGGCGACTTTGGCCTTCAAGCGCGAGGGCGAAGCCATCCTCATCGTCGGCGAAACGGCGGGCTGGCTCGGCCAGTCGATCTATCTGCGCGAGATCTGCGCGCGCGAAGAAGGTGCGCCGCCGCCGGTCGATCTGATCGAGGAGCGCGAGAACGGCGACTTCGTGCGCGCCCTCATTCTCGACGGCACGGCGAGCGCGGTGCACGACCTGTCCGATGGCGGCCTGCTGGTGGCGCTCGCCGAGATGGCGATGGCCGGCGACCTCGGCGCCAGGCTCGATGCGCCGCCCGATGACATTCCGGCGCATGCTTACTGGTTCGGCGAGGACCAGGCGCGTTATCTCGTCACCGTGCCGGCGGCCAAGGCCGAGGCGGTGCTGGCGCGCGCCCGCGATGCCAGCGTGCTGGTGTCACAGATCGGCGTGACCGGCGGCG
>JAUSBQ010000460.1 GCA_030651965.1 Pseudolabrys sp.
CCGCCGAGCAGGTGGCGCAAGGTGCCGAGCCGGCGAAGCACGGTCGCGGCCAGCCGCCGCATCAGCGCGCGGTCGCGGTCGGCCAGGCCGGCCAGGCCCAGATGGGCGCCTTTGCCGGAAAGCTGTTCGTCCAGCGCCAGCTTCTTGCGCAGCACGCCATCGACAATGTCGACGGCGATGCGTCGCGCTGCCAGGCCGGGGACGTCCGGTTGGGGGGAGGTTCGCGGTCGCGCCATGCCCCCTTATTGGCACAGATTGTGTCGCTCTCGCGAGCGTTCGGCAAAAAAGGCCGCCGATTCACAGATTTAGCGACGATATCGCGGCCGGAGGCCGCCTGCCGCCGGACACCTACTCCAGGTTGAATCTGCCGCGGGAGCGTACCAAACCCGCGATTTGGACTTGAACGAATCGCCGGGTGGTTTACCCCTTTAGGCCCATGTTCCTAGCTCTGAAACAAGGCCGCGGGGTTGGCGGTGGGCGCGTTGGTCGCGCCCGGCACTATGCGCCCCGCTCCCGAGCCGGCGGCGATCGCGGCGCCCGCCGTGCCGCAGGGTGCCGCCTTGCGCAGCGGCCATCCGGCCGAAGTCCTGCGCGTGTTCGATGGCGACACCTTCGAGGCGCGCGTGCGCGTCTGGCCGGGTATGGACATCACGACGCGCGTGCGGCTGCGCGGCATCGACGCGCCGGAGATGAGCGCGCGTTGCGCCGACGAACGCACCAAAGCCGAAGCGGCGCGCGATGCGTTGCTGCGCCTGCTCAATGAAGGTTCGGTGGCGGTGTCGCGGATCGGCCAGGACAAATATGGCGGCCGCGTCGATGCCGACGTCTCGACCACGCGCACCGGAGATGTGGCGGCGACATTGATCGAGCGCGGTCTGGTGCGCCGCTATGCGGGCGGCAAGCGCGAGGGGTGGTGTGGGTAGTCCTGCAATTGGTACCACACCCACGGTGTCATGCGCGGGCTTGACCCGCGCATCCATGATGAGAATCAGCACGGGGAAACTAACGTAAGGTTTTCTTTGACGCGCAGCCTCATGGATTGCCGGGTCAAGCCCGGCAATGACGACGCAGTGGTTATGGGGAAGAGCTACCGCACCACGTAAACATTCGTCCCGATCGGCGCGCGATGATAGAGATCCATCACATCCGCATTGTGCATGCGAATGCAGCCATGCGACACGTAACCGCCGATCGAACCCGGATTGTTGGTGCCGTGGATGGCGTAGTTGCCGCGATCGAGGCCCATCGCCGCCGCGCCCATCGGATTGCGCGGCGAGCCGCCGGGAATGGTCTGGGTCCTGCCCGGCACCGCGACCCAGGCCGGGCGAAGGTCCTTCTGCGCGATGCGCGCATGACCGTGCCAGGCCATGCCGGCCTTGCCGACGCCGACCGGATAGCGGATCGCCCGTCCGCCGGGCAGCACGAAATAAAGCTGACGCTGGCTGGTGGAAACGACGATGGAGCCTGGCGCATAGCCGCGCATGGCGACGATGTCGCGCGCCTGCGCGAGTTGCGGCGCCGCGAACAAAGCTGCCGCGACGGCGGCGGCGGCAATAAGACGCCGAAGCATTCTCATCTCTCGACAACCACCGGCGTGCCGATATCGACCATGCGATACAGCTCCCGAATGTCGCGGTTGTGCATGCGGATGCAGCCGTAAGAGACGAAGCCGCCGATCGAGGCGGGATTGTTGGTGCCGTGGATGGCGTATTCACCACCGCGTAGCGTCAAAGCCGCGGCGCCCATCGGATTCTCCCGATCGCCGCCGGGGATGAGCTCCGGCAGATTTGGCTGCTCGCGGCGGATTTCGTCGGGCGGCGCCCAGGCCGGCTTGACATATTTGCCCTCGACGCGCGCCTCGCCAATCCACGCCTTGCCGGCGCGGCCGACGCCGACTGGATAGCGCACCGCGCGATTGTGATCGAGCACATAGTAAAGCTGCCGCTCGCCGGTCTTCACCACGATGGTGCCGGGCGCGAAGCCTGAAAAATTAACGACGTTGCGCGTTGCCGAATGCGCGACCGCCGCCGCCAGCACGGCCCAGACCAGAACGAACGCCACGAACAATGCCGTGCGCTTGAGAATAACGTGTTGCATGAAGTAAGCCCGCCAACAATTTCGCCCGGATATTAATGCGGCGCGTGCGCGGGTCGTGCGAAAGCTGGCGGTAACGTAAATGCTCTTCTTCACCTCTCCCCGCATTGCGGGGAGAGGGAAGCAGAAACTTACGCCCCCGCGCCGGCCTTCTTGTTCTGCCGGTTGTTGACCAGATCGTCGACCACGGCCGGATCGGCGAGCGTCGAGGTGTCGCCGAGATTGCCGAATTCGTCCTCGGCGATCTTGCGCAGGATGCGGCGCATGATCTTGCCCGAGCGCGTCTTCGGCAGGCCGGGCGAGAACTGGATGAGATCGGGCGAGGCAAACGGCCCGATTTCCTTGCGTACCCAGCCGACCAGTTCCTTGCGCAGTTCCTCGGTCGGCTTCTCGCCGGCCATCAAGGTGACATAGGCGTAGATGCCCTGGCCCTTGATGTCGTGCGGATAGCCGACCACGGCGGCCTCCGAGACTTTCGGATGCGCCACCAGTGCGCTTTCGACCTCGGCCGTGCCCATGCGGTGACCGGAGACGTTGATGACGTCGTCGACGCGGCCAGTGATCCAGTAATAGCCGTCCTCGTCGCGGCGGCAGCCGTCGCCGGTGAAGTATTTGCCGGGATAGGTTTTGAAATAGGTGTCGATGAAGCGTTGATGATCGCCATAGACCGTGCGCATCTGGCCCGGCCATGAATCGGCGATGCACAGATTGCCGCTGGTCGCGCCTTCGAGCACCTTGCCTTCGGCATCGACGATCTCCGGCACGACGCCGAAGAACGGCCGCGTCGCCGAGCCGGGCTTGAGCTTGGTCGCGCCCGGCAGGGGCGTGATCAGAATGCCGCCGGTCTCGGTCTGCCACCAGGTATCGACGATCGGCGCGCGGCTCTCGCCGACGACCTGATAGTACCACTCCCAGGCTTCCGGATTGATCGGCTCGCCGACGCTGCCCAGCAGCTTCAGCGATTGGCGCGAGGTCTTCTTCACCGGCTCGTCGCCGCCCTGCATCAGCGCGCGGATCGCGGTCGGCGCGGTGTAGATGATGTTGACCTTGTGCTTGTCGCAGACTTCCCAGAAGCGTGACGTGGTCGGATAGTTCGGCACGCCTTCGAACATCAGCGAGATCGCGCCGTTGGCGAGCGGGCCGTAGACGATATAGCTGTGGCCGGTGACCCAGCCGACGTCGGCGGTGCACCAGTAGATGTCGCCGTCGTGGTAGTCGAACACGTATTGATGCGTCATCGACGCGAACACCAGGTAGCCGCCCGAGGTGTGCAGCACCCCCTTGGGCTGGCCGGTCGTACCAGACGTGAAGGTGATTTTCGTGGTCATCGGCGGCACGACGACGGCCGATTCATCGCGCCGTGTCCACATCGACAGACCCGGCAATGACTTCGTGTCGGCGCTCAGCCCGAGACGCACGGCGCGTGACGGGTCATCCGTCAGCAGCACCGGCGCACCGGCCGCATCGAGCGCGTGCCGGCACTGCGCATCGGTGACGAAGGTCGGCAGCGGCAGC
>JAUSBQ010000463.1 GCA_030651965.1 Pseudolabrys sp.
CGAGGACGTCACCAACTATCGCGCTCAAGTCGATGCGGCGGTCGCGCGTCTGATCGAGACCGTGCCGGAGCAGGACGTCGCGCGCGTGTTCGAGATTCTCGAAATTGGTCTCAATCATGAGCAACAGCATCAGGAACTGCTGATCACCGACATCCTGCACGCCTTCGCGCAGAACCCGACCAATCCGGTCTATGACAAAGCGTGGCAGATGCCGCGCGCGCATCAGGCGCCGCGCAGCCTCGACGCCGATGACTTCGTCGATGTGCCGGCCGGCATTCACGCCGTCGGGCATGACGGCGCCGGTTTCTGCTTCGACAACGAACTGCCGCGCCACGACGCGCTCATTCCGAATGTGCGCATCGCGCGTCATCTGGTCAGCAACGAAGAGTGGCTGCAATTCATCGAGGCCGGTGGCTATACGACGCCGTCGCTGTGGCTGTCGGACGGTTGGAGCGTGGTCCAGGCGGAAGGGTGGGAGGCACCGGGATACTGGCGACTCAAGGATGGTGCCTGGCATGTGATGACGCTCGGCGGCCTCAAGCCGGTGGAACCGGTCCAGCCGGTTCTGCATGTCAGCTATTACGAAGCCGAGGCTTTCGCCCGTTTTGCCGGTAAGCACTTGCCAAGTGAAGAGGAATGGGAAGTCGCCGCCCGCGCCGGGCTGCTGGCCGACGGCTTCGGGGTGGCTTGGCAATGGACTCGGAGTGCCTATTTGCCCTATCCGGGCTACCGCGCGGTCGAGGGCGCACTTGGCGAATATAACGGCAAGTTCATGGTCAGCCAGATGGTGCTGCGTGGATCTTCGCTGGCAACCCCGGAAGGCCATGACCGCGTGAGTTACCGCAATTTCTTCTACCCGCCGGCGCGCTGGCAATTCAGCAGCGTGCGTCTGGCGGAATTTTTATAATCGTTGGAAGTAAGAGGCCACTATGGTTGCGCTTGCACGATCCAATATTCTACCCGATCTCCCGCCGATGAGTGACGAGGGCGATGCCTCGACGCAAGCATTCGAGCGCGATGTGCTCAAGGGATTGGGCGCCCGGCGCAAGCATCTGCCGCCGAAATATTTCTACGACGCCGCCGGCTCGCAATTGTTCGACCGTATCACCGACCAGCCGGAATATTACCCGACGCGCTGCGAGATGCACATTCTCCAGGATAACGCCGCCGCGATCGCGCAACTTATCCCGGCCGGCGCGGCTCTGGTCGAGTTCGGCTCCGGCTCGAACAAGAAGGCGCGCATCCTGCTGGCGGCGGCCCCGGTGCTGGCGGTTTACGTACCGGTCGATATTTCCGGCGAGATGCTGGAGCAGGAAGCAGCCGCGCTTCAGCTCGACTTCCCGCGCCTGAAGATCCACCCGGTCGCCGCCGATTTCACCCATGACTTCGACCTTCCCGAAGAAGCTAAAGCCGCGCCGGTGCGCGTCGGCTTCTTCCCGGGCTCGACCATCGGCAATTTCGAGCCGCATGAAGCAGCCAGCTTCCTGCGCAACGCGGCGAAGATTCTCGGGCCCGGCGCCAAGCTCATCATCGGCGCCGACCTGATCAAGCCGGCGGAAATTCTCAACGCCGCCTATAACGACGGCGCCGGCATCACCGCCAAGTTCAATCTCAATCTGCTGGTCCGCATCAACCGTGAATTGGGTGGCACCTTCAAGCTCGATACCTTCGAGCATCACGCCTTCTACAACCGCGAACGCCACCGCGTCGAAATGCATCTCGCCAGCCTGAAGCGGCAGAAGGTGAAAGTCGCCGGCGAATGTTTCGACTTCCGCGCCGGCGAGACCATCCATACCGAGAATTCGTACAAGTATTCGGTCGAGTCGCTCGGCGCTTTGGCGCGCGGCGTTGGCTGGGCGAGCGCGGGCGTCTGGACCGATGCCAAGAAGCATTTTTCGATCCAGGCCTTCTCGCTCGCGCCGTAGCCGGCTGTCGTTGCGGGTCCCGCCCCGGAATGGCGTATTTCGCAATCGGCGCTTCTTTCGCGGCCCCTGCCTTTCCGCGCGCGCCGGTCTGCGCTAAGGCTTGCGCCCGCTCGGGCCGCATCGGCCGGGCCGGCAGTATTTCAGGCAAGGCAGGATCCCCATGAAAATCGTCAATTTCCACACCGACTCCGGCATCCATATGGGTGTCGTCGAGGGCGCCACCGTCATCGACGTGCAGGCGCTCGACCATGCGCTGCCGACCGAACTCGGCGCCTTCCTGCGCGCCAATGGCGACATGAAGGCGCTGGCGGCGGCCGCCAAGAGCGCGCCGGCGTCCGCGCGCATCCCGCTCGCCGGCCTCAAGTTCGCCATGCCGGTCGTCAATCCCGGCAAGATCATCTTTCTCGGCCTGAACTATCTCGATCACGTCAAGGAAGGCGGCTACAAGGACAACATCCCGAAATTCCAGAGCATCTTCTTCCGCGTGCTGACCTCGATGGCGGCGCATGCCGAGCCGCTGTTGCGGCCGAAGAAGTCGATCCAGTTCGACTACGAAGGCGAGCTCGTCGTCATCATCGGCAAGCGCGCCAGGCACCTGACGCTCGACAACGCCACCGACTGCATCGCCGGCTATTCCTGCGGCATGGAAGGTTCGATCCGCGAATATCAGCGCCACACCACGCAGTGGGGCATGGGCAAGAACTTCGACCAGAGCGGCAGCGTCGGCCCATGGATGGTCACCGCCGACGAACTGCCGCGCGGCGCCAAGGGCCTCAGAATCGAAAGCCGCCTCAACGGCAACATGATGCAGTCGTCGAACACCGACCACTTCATGTTCCCGGTCGCCGAGTCGCTGGTCTATCTCACCGAAGGCATGACGCTGGAGCCGGGCGATATCCTGTTCACCGGCACGCCGTCCGGCGTCGGCCATGCCCGCAAGCCCGATCCGGTGTGGATGAAGGCCGGAGACACCATCGAGGTCGAGATCGAAAAAGTCGGCGTTCTCAGCAACAAGATCGAAGACGAGAAGTAGGCATGGCCGACCAGCTGAAAATTCTGGCGATCTGCGGGTCGCTGCGCAAGGGCTCGTACAATGCCGCGATCGTGCGGGCGCTGCCGTCGCTGGCGCCGCCCGAATTGAAGATCGTCGGGGCGCCGTCCTATGCCGGCTTCCCGCTCTATAACGACGACGTGCGCGTCGCCTCCGGCGCCCCGGCCGATGTCGAAGCGTGGGCGGCGGCGATCCGCGCCGCCGACGGCGTCATCATCGTCTCGCCGGAATTCAACTGGTCGATGCCCGGTCCGCTGAAGAACGCCATCGACTGGGTGTCGAAGCTCAAGGACGTGCCGTTCAAGGACAAGCCGGTGGCGCTGCAATCGGCCTCGACCGGGCAGGTCGGCGGCGCGCGCATGCAATATCACCTGCGCATGTCGCTCACCTCGATCGACGCGCAACTGTTCGGCCGGCCGGAAGTGTTCGTCAACTTCGCCGCCAAGAAGGTTGACGACAAAGGCGAACTGACCGACGAGCCGGCCCGTGACATCATCAAGCAGCAGCTCGCGGCGTTTGCGAAGTTTGTCGCCAGGGTGAAGGTCTGATTCGTTTCCCGGGCGCAGCGCAAC
>JAUSBQ010000465.1 GCA_030651965.1 Pseudolabrys sp.
CGCCGCCGCATCCGGTCCGCCTTCGGGCAGTATCTCGCGCCGGCGCTGGTCGACAAGCTCGCGCAGAGCCACCAGGCGCTGACCTTGGGCGGCGAGGACCGCGACATGACCATCATGTTCAGCGACGTTCGCGGCTTTACGACCATTTCGGAAATCTACAAGGACGATCCGCAAGGCCTGACGACCTTGATGAATAATTTTCTGACGCCGATGACCAACGCCATCATCGAGAACAACGGCACCATCGACAAATATATCGGCGACGCGATCATGGCGTTCTGGAACGCGCCGCTGCATGATCCGAGCCACGAGATAAACTCCTGTAACGCGGCGCTGGAGATGCTGGCGCGCGTCGATACGATCAATATCAGGCGCGAGAAGGAAGCGGCGGACGCCGGCCAGCGTTTCATCCCGCTCAAGATCGGCATCGGCCTCAACAGCGGGCGCTGCGTCGTCGGCAATATGGGATCCGACCTGCGTTTCAATTATTCGGTGCTCGGCGACTGCGTCAATCTGGCGTCGCGGCTGGAAGGCCAATCGAAGACCTACGATGTCCCGATTATCATCGGCTCCAGGACGGCGAAGGCGGTGCGCGAGAAATTCGCACTGCTGGAGCTGGATTACATCACGGTCAAAGGCAAGACCGAGCCGGAGACCATCTATACAATCCTCGGCCGCGAGGATGTGCTGCGCACCGAAAGCTTTCGGCGCGCCCATGAACTGTTCAACGAAATGCTGGTGCTGTACCGCCGGCAGGATTTCGCCGCGGCCGGTGAGGCGATCGTACGCTGCCGCGCCGCCGGGGAGGGCTTTGGCCTCAGCCAGTTGTTCGACATCTATTCGCTGCGGATCGGCGGCTTCCAGAAGGACGCGCCGCCCCGCGACTGGAACGGGGTCTTCGCGCTGGACAGCAAATAGAGCCGCACGGACGTGCGCCGCACATTGAAATGGTCGCGCTCTTCGCCGATTGTAGCGCCACGCCCGGGACAAAGCGGGCAGGGGGAGGACACCATGGCGAATGCGATGCGGCTGCCAACTGACGGCGTATTTCTCGGCAGGGCTCGGCAGCCCGGCACGGCGTATCCGTTGATCGTCACCGTGCGCGGCAATGCGGTCGTCGATATCACCGCCAGGGAAGCGCCGACCGTCCGCGATATCTGCGAGATGGCCGACCCGGCTGGTTATGTCCGGCAGGCCAAGGGCCAGGAGGTGGCGACGCTTGATGCCATCGCGGCCGACAGCATGGCGGCAACGGGCGCCGCGTCGAAGCCGGTGCTGCTGTCACCCGTCGACCTCCAGGCGGTGAAGGCCTCGGGCGTGACTTTTGTCGTCAGTCTGCTGGAGCGCGTCATCGAGGAGCAGGCGCGCGGTTCGGCCGACAAGGCCATCGCCATCCGCCAGGACATCACGCAACTGATCGGGCACGATCTCTCCAAGCTCAAGCCCGGCTCGCCGGAGGCGATGGCGATCAAGGCCAAGCTGGTGGCGCGCGGCGCATGGTCGCAGTATCTCGAAGTCGGCATCGGCCCGGACGCGGAAATCTTCACCAAGTGCCCGCCGATGGCGTCGGTCGGCTTTGGCGCCGATGTCGGCCTGCTGCCGATCTCAACCTGGAATAATCCGGAGCCGGAAGTCGCGCTGGTGGCGTCGAGCCAGGGCCGCATCGTCGGGGCGACGCTCGGCAACGACGTCAACCTGCGCGACGTCGAGGGCCGCTCGGCTTTGCTGCTCGGCAAGGCCAAGGACAACAACGCCTCCGCGTCGCTGGGGCCGTTCATTCGTCTGTTCGACGGCGGCTTTTCCATCGACGACGTCAGGAAGGCGGAGGTCCATCTCACCGTCGAAGGCACCGATGGCTATTCGCTGGACGGCTCCAGTTCGATGGCGGAAATCAGCCGGTCGCCGGAGGAATTGATCGCCGCCGCGATGGGTCCGCACCATCAGTATCCCGACGGCGTGGTGCTTTATCTCGGCACCATGTTCGTGCCGTCGAAAGATCGCGGCGAGCTCGGCAAGGGCTTCACCCATGCCGTCGGCGATATCGTGACGATCTCGTCCGAAAAGTTCGGTGCGCTGGTCAACAGGGTTCGGTTCGCGCCCGATTGTCCGCCCTGGCGTTACGGCACCCGCGCCTTGATGACCGATCTCGCCGCCGCCGATCTGATCTGAGCCGGCCGCGGAAAAGCATCTCAAGGCCATGGTCGAAGGAACGGCGGTCGCGCGGCCGAGGCGCCGCGCGTCGACAATTGATATTAATCAAGCATCAAATTACACAATGTAAATTTCATGATTATCCATTGCAAAAACTTTCGTTGATAAAGTATAAAAACGTTTATCCAAGTATATCTTAGAATAATTTGATCGACCTCAAAGCTTAGCGTCCCGCGCCGCGCTCTGGTCGCCTCATGTCGTCCGTATCGGACGCGATTATGGGGCTGACCATGCAAGATCAACGGGTTGCCGGCATCGACGGCCAAAGCCGCGCGCTCTGGATGTCCACCATTGCCTTTACCGTCTGCTTCGCGGTGTGGACGCTGTTCGCGATCATCGGCATTCAGATCAAGAACGATCTGGGCCTGAATGAAACGCAGTTTGGCCTTCTGGTCGGCACGCCCATCCTCACCGGGTCGCTGGTGCGCATCTTCCTCGGCATCTGGACCGACCAGTATGGCGGCCGTCGCGTCTACACCATCGTCATGCTGGCGGCAGCGCTTGCCACTTTCCTTTTGACCTACGCAACGACCTACACCCAGTTCCTGATCGCCGCGCTCGGCGTCGGCATCGCCGGCGGCTCTTTCGCGGTCGGCATCGCCTATGTGTCGCGCTGGTATCCGCCGGAGAAGCAGGGCACCGCGCTCGGTATCTTCGGCGCCGGCAACGTCGGCGCGGCGGTGACAAAGTTCATCGCGCCTTTCGTCATGGTGGCCTATGGCTGGCAGGTGACCGCGCAGGTCTGGGCCGTGGCCATCGCGCTGATGGGCATCGTCTTCTGGTTTACCACGAAGGAAGATCCGGTCGAGATGGAGCGCCGCGCCAAAGGCGCCCGTCCGGTCAGTGCGTGGCTCGAACTCGATGCGCTCAAGAACGTCCAGGTCTGGCGCTTCTCGCTGTATTATTTCTTCGCCTTCGGGGCCTTCGTCGCGCTGGCGCTGTGGCTGCCGCGCTACCTGATCGGCGTCTATGGGCTCAGCATCACGACCGCCGGCATGATCGGCGCCGCCTATTCCGTTCCGGCCAGCCTTTTCCGCGCCTATGGCGGTCACTTGTCGGACAAATACGGCGCCCGCCGCATCATGTACTGGATGTTCGGCGTCTCGGTCCTGATCACCTTCATCCTGGCCTATCCGCCGACCACCTACACGGTCGAGGGCATCAAGGGCCCGATCACCTTCCATATGGCGACCGGCGTCGTCACCTTCACGGCGCTGATCTTCGTGCTCGGCTTCTTCATGAGTCTGGGCAAGGCCGCGGTCTACAAGCACATCCCGGTCTATTACCCGAAGAATGTCGGCGCGGTCGGCGGCCTGGTCGGCATGATCGGCGGCCTCGGCGGCTTCATTCTGCCGATCGTCTTCGGCGTGCTCAACGATCTCACCGGCATCTGGACCTCATGCTTCATGCTGTTGTTCCTGGTCGCGGCTATTTCGCTGGCCTGGATGCACTTCGCCATCCGCCGCATGGAGCGCGAGGCCTACGAGCCGGCCCTGAGCAAACTGCCGCAGTTCCCGGAAATGCAGTCGATCCACGAGGAGAAGCACGTCGGCGCACTATCCGGACATGTGCTCGAAGAATGGAAACCGGAGGATCCGGTTTTCTGGGAGAGCAAGGGCCGCGTGATCGCGCGGCGCAATCTGTGGATTTCGATCCCGTGCTTGCTCCTGGCCTTCGCGGTCTGGATGGTGTGGTCGGTGGTCGTCGCCAAGCTGCCGGCGGTCGGCTTCAAGTTCTCGACCGACCAGCTGTTCTGGCTTGCGGCCATGCCGGGTTTGTCCGGCGCGACCTTGCGCATATTCTATCCCTTCATGCCGCCTATCTTCGGCGGCCGGCTGTGGACGTCGATCTCGACCTGGTCGCTGATGATACCGGCGGTCGGCATCGGGCTTGCGGTGCAGAGCCCGGATACGCCCTACATCTTCTTCCTGGCGCTATCGCTGCTGTGCGGCTTCGGCGGCGGCAACTTCGCCTCGTCGATGGCCAATATCAGCTTCTTCTTCCGCAAGGCGGAGAAGGGCAACGCGCTGGCGCTCAATGCCGGTCTCGGCAATCTCGGCGTCAGCGTCGTGCAGTTCGTCATCCCGCTGGTCATCACGGCTGGCGTGTTCGGCTGGCTCGGCGGCGAACCGCAGGTGGCGAACGACGGCACCAGGCTCTGGCTGCAGAACGCCGGCTTCATCTGGGTGCCGTTCATCGCCATCTCGGCGACCGCGGCCTGGTTCGGCATGAACGACATCGCCGACATGCGAGCCTCGTTCGCCGATCAGGCGGTGATCTTCAAGCGCAAGCATAACTGGCTGATGTGCTGGCTCTATACCGGCACTTTCGGCTCGTTCATCGGCTATTCGGCGGGATTCCCGCTGCTGGCCAAGACCATGTTCCCGCAAGTCGACTCGCTGAAATTCATCTTCCTCGGGCCGTTGGTCGGTGCGCTGTCGCGCTCGGCGACCGGCTGGCTATCGGATCGCTACGGCGGCGGCCGCGTCACCTTCTGGGTTTTCACCTTGATGATCGTGGCGGTCGGCGGCGTGCTGTACTTCCTCGGCATCAAGGATCAGCCCGGCGCGTTCTGGGGCTTCTTCGCGATGTTCATGCTGTTGTTCTTCGCCACCGGGGTCGGCAACGCGTCCACCTTCCAGATGATCCCGGCGATCATGCGCGCCGAACTCCTGCGGCTCGAGCCGGGCATGAGCATCGACGTTCGCCAGAAGCAGGCCGAGATGGAATCGGCGGCGATCATCGGTTTCACCTCGGCGGTCGCGGCCTACGGCGCCTTCTTCATTCCGAAGGGTTACGGCACGTCGATCTCGCTCACCGGCGGACCGGAAATGGCGCTGTGGGGGTTCATGGCCTTCTACGTCACCTGCGTCGCCATCACCTGGTGGTTCTACACCCGGCGCGGCGGCCTGCTGCGCGACATCGAGCGTGGCGGTTCGCTGCCGCCCGCCGCCATGCAACCGGCTGAATAAGGGAAAATCACATGAGCCACTTTCTCGACCGATTGACTTTCTTCAGCCGCGGCAGCGAGCCCTTCTCCGACGGTCACGGCATCACCACCAGCGAAGACCGCCGCTGGGAGGATGGCTATCGCAAGCGCTGGCAGCACGACAAGATCGTGCGCTCGACGCACGGCGTAAACTGCACCGGCTCGTGCTCGTGGAAAATCTACGTCAAGGGCGACATCGTCACCTGGGAAACCCAGCAGACCGATTATCCGCGCACGCGGCCCGATCTGCCGAACCACGAACCGCGCGGTTGCGCGCGCGGGGCCAGCTATAGCTGGTATCTCTACTCCGGCAACCGCGTGAAGTATCCGCTGGTACGCTCGCGTCTGCTCAAGCTGTGGCGCGAAGCGCGCGTGCTGATGACGCCGGTCGCGGCCTGGAAATCGATCGTCGAAAATCCGGCCAAGCGCGCGGCTTACGTCGAGAAGCGCGGCCTCGGCGGTTTCGTTCGCTCGACCTGGGACGAGGTCAATGAGCTGATCGCCGCGGCGAATGCTTATACCGCCAAAACCTATGGCCCGGATCGCGTCTTCGGCTTCTCGCCGATCCCGGCGATGTCGATGGTGAGTTACGCCGCCGGCTCCCGCTATTTGTCGCTGCTCGGCGGCGTCTGCATGTCGTTCTACGACTGGTATTGCGATCTGCCGCCGGCGTCGCCGCAGACCTGGGGCGAACAGACCGACGTGCCGGAATCCGCCGATTGGTACAATTCCGGCTTCCTCATCTTGTGGGGATCGAACGTGCCGCAGACGCGCACGCCCGACGCGCACTTCTATACCGAGGCGCGCTACAAAGGCGCCAAGAGCGTCGTGATCTGCCCGGACTATTCGGAAGCCTCGAAATTCGCCGATCTGTGGATGTCGCCGAAGCAGGGCACCGACGCCGCGCTCGGCATGGCCATGGGCCACGTCATCCTGCGCGAATTCCATATCGACCGGCAGGCCAAGTACTTCCAGGACTATGCCCGGCAATATACCGACATGCCGATGCTGGTGCGGCTGGTGAAGCAGGGTGAGCACTATGTGCCCGAACGCTTCCTGCGCGCCTCCGATTTCATCAAGGGCTGCGGCGAAGACAACAATCCGGAATGGAAGACGGTGGCCTATGACGAAACCACCGGCGCCGTTGTCGTGCCGAAAGGCTCGGTCGGCTTCCGCTGGGGCGAAAAGGGCAAGTGGAATCTCCAGGAGCAGGCCTCCGACGGCAAGGCGACCCAGCTCCGCCTGTCGCTCAAGGACGTCAAGGACGGCATCGCCGCCGTCGGCTTCCCTTATTTCGGCAATCGCGAGCACGACCACTTCCAGGGCACCGATCATCCGAGCGTGCTGGTGCGCAATGTGCCGATGAAGAAGCTGGAACTGGTCGAAGGCGAGGCTGTGGTCGCCTCGGTCTATGACCTGTTCGTCGCCAATTACGGCGTCGATTGCGGGCTCGGCGGCGAGCATCTCGCCAAGAACTACGACGACATGCAGCCCTATACGCCGGCTTGGGCGGAAAAAATAAGCGGCGTGCCGCGCGACCAGATCATCACCACCGCGCGCGAATTCGCGCTCAATGCCGAGAAGACCAAGGGCCGGTCGATGGTGATCGTCGGCGCCGGTTTAAACCACTGGTACCACATGGACATGAATTACCGCGGCATCATCAACATGCTGGTGATGTGCGGTTGCGTTGGCCAATCGGGTGGCGGCTGGTCGCATTATGTCGGCCAGGAAAAGCTGCGCCCGCAATCGGGCTGGCTGCCGCTCGCTTTCGGTCTCGATTGGGGCCGTCCGCCGCGCCAGATGAATTCGACCTCGGCCTTCTACGCGCACACCGATCAGTGGCGTTACGAAACGCTCGATGTGTCGGAAGTGCTGTCGCCGACCGCGCCGGCCGGTCCATGGGATGGCGCGCTGATCGACTATAATGTTCGTGCCGAACGCATGGGTTGGCTGCCGTCAGCGCCGCAGTTGCAGACCAATCCGTTGCAGGTGGCGAAAGACGCCGCCGCCGCCGGCATGGAGGCCAAGGACTACGTCGCCGCGAACCTCAAGTCCGGCAAGCTGAAGCTGTCCTGCGACGACCCGGACAATCCGGCCAACTGGCCGCGCAACATGTTTATCTGGCGATCCAACCTGCTCGGCGCGTCGGGCAAGGGCCACGAATATTTCCTCAAGCATCTGCTCGGCACCAAGCATGGCGTCATGGGCAAGGACCTGGGCGAGGACGGCAAGAAGAAGCCGTCGGACGTCGTCTGGCACGAGAAAGCGCCGGAAGGAAAACTCGACCTTCTGGTCACGCTCGACTTCCGCATGTCGACCACCTGCATGTATTCGGACGTCGTTCTGCCGACCGCGAGCTGGTACGAGAAGAACGACCTCAACACCTCCGATATGCACCCGTTCATTCATCCGCTCACGGCGGCGATCGATCCGGTGTGGGAATCGCGCAGCGACTGGGACATCTACAAGGGTATCGCCAAGGCGTTTTCTGCCGTCGCGCCGGAAGTGCTCGGCGTTGAAAAAGACGTGGTGCTGACCCCGATCATGCACGACTCGCCCGGCGAGATCGCGCAGCCGTTCG
>JAUSBQ010000001.1 GCA_030651965.1 Pseudolabrys sp.
CGCCGCCAGATCACGCAGACTTGGCCATGGCGGCGAGCAGTTGTTTGGAGCCGGCGACCCAGCCGAAGATGCCGCCTTGCGCCTTGATCATCGCCAGGCCCATTTTATGAAATTCCGGGAAATACGATGCGCAGCAATCCGACAGGACGATGCAGCGGAAGCCGCGGTCGTTGCCTTCGCGCACCGTGGTGTTGACGCAGACTTCCGTGGTGACGCCGCAGACCAGAAGATTCTCGATGCCGCGGTTGGACAGGATCAGTCCGAGATTGGTGGCGTAGAACGCGCCCTTGCCCGGCTTGTCGATCACCGGCTCGCCGGCGATCGGATAAAGCGCGGAGATGATGTCATGCCCCGGTTCGCCTTGAATCAGAATTCGCCCCATCGGCCCCGCATCGCCGATGCGCTTTGACGGTGAGCCGCGCTCGACCTTGACCGGCGGCGCGTCGTTCATGTCGGGGCTGTGCCCCTCGCGGGTGTGAATGACCAGCATGCCGGCCTTGCGGGCCGCCGCCAGCACCTGCCGGCACGGCTCGACCGCCGCTTTCAGCAGGCCGACATCATTGCCGAGCGCCTCACCGAAACCGCCCGGCTCGAGGAAGTCGCGCTGCATGTCGATGATGACGAGCGCGGTGCGCGCAAGATCGATTGCGATCGGCGCCGGCTCGGCCACAACCTGGATCATCTGACTGTCCTTTCGACCGGCGCGCGACGGTTCGCGGTGTGGCCGATGTCAGTCAGGACGCAGCAAGTCGCATGCCAGTGCAACAATAGCGGGCAATCTGGCGCTTCTTTCAGCAACGAGAATATTGTGCAGCTACCGCAATCACTTAAGAAATACGCTGGGGTCTCGGCAACGCCCCGCGAGACCCGGACTTGCCAAAAACAGTTCCGTTTCGCCTAAATTTCCACCGCCGATCATTTTATTCCGCCGGCGCCACGGCCTGACGACGTGCGGCGCGGCGCTCGAGCCACTGTTCTTTCTTCGCGGCGAGATTGGCGATGCCCATCAGCGCCGCCGGCGTGACGATGAGGGTGAGGATGGTGGCGAAGCCGAGCCCGAACACGATCGCGGTCGACAGGCTGATCCACCATTGGGTCGCCGGCGCGCCATGGGTAATTTCACGGCTGATGAAGTCGAGATTGATGCCGAAGGCGATTGGCAGCACGCCGAGGATGGCGGTGACCGCGGTCAGCACCACCGGCCGCGCACGCTCGCGGCAGGTTTCCATGATCGCATCGTAAGCATTCTGCCCTTCGCGGCGCAGACGATCGTAGGTGTCTATCAGCACGATGTTGTTGTTCACGATCACGCCGGCGTTGGCGATGATGCCGATACCGGTCATCACCACGCCGAAAGGCTGGCCCATGATCATCAGGCCGAGCAGCACGCCGATGGTGGAGAGGATCACCGCCGAGAGCACCAGGATGACCGAGGTGAAGCGGTTGAATTGCGCCAGCAGGATCGCGAAAATCAGGAATATCGCGGTGCCGAACGCCTTGCCCAGGAAGGCGCCGGCCTTCTCGCGCTCTTCGTCTTCGCCTTTGAGCTTGAAGGTGACGCCGTCGCGGAGATCGAGCTCGGCCAGCTTCTGGATCACCTCCTGCTGAACCACGGCGTTCTGCACGCCGTCGGCGATGTTGGAGGACACCGTCATCACCCGCGCCGCATTGACGCGATTAATGAAGCCGACGCGCGCCGCCGGCACGCGCTCGACGAAATTGCCGATCGGCACATAGCCGGCCGTCGTCTGCACGCGCAATTCGTCGATCTGGTCGAGGCTGCGGCGATCGCCGGGGAAGCGCACAATGATATCGACGGCCTTGTCGTTGTCGGACGGCCGGTACTCCGTGACCTTGACGCCATTGGTGACGAGTTGAACCGCGTTGCCGACACTGCCCAGGCTGGCGCCGTATTTGGCCGCCTCGGTCTTGTTGACCTGAATTTTCCAGTCGATGCCGGGCAACGGCAGGCCGTCATCCAGATCGCGAATCGCCGGCATCTGCGCCAGCATCGATGCGACCTTCTTGGCCGCTTCCGGCAGCTTGGCCGGGTCGAGCGCCGAAAGCTGGACCTGAATCGCCTTGCCGGTCGGCGGGCCGGCGGGCGGCGCCGTCACCTCGACCAGAATGCCGGCAATTCCAGCGGTCTGGATTCGGATCTTGTCCATGATCTCGTGCGCCGGGGCACGCGTCTGCCAATTGCTGAATTCAAACTGGATGACGCCGATGGTGTCCTCGGTGATTTCGCTGGAGCCGCGCGGCTGCTCGCCAACGCGGGTGTAGACCGTCTTGATGCCGTCGGTCGCCAGCACGACCTTTTCGGCCTGCCGGATCGCCTTGTCCTTTTCGTCGAGCGCGATATTGCCACGCGCATGCACGATGACCTGGCCGTAATCAGGCTCGACCGCGGGGAAGAACTCGACGCCTTTGCCGACCTTGCCGTAGGTCACGATCACCACCACCAGCAGGCCGAAGGCAAGGAGCAAGACAGTGCCCGGGCGGTGCAGCGCGGCCTTGACGGTGCGCATATAGGGACCGCGCTCGGAGACGCGCTCGTCGTGCGGCACCGGCGACGCCCGCCCCAGCAGCGCGCCGAGCGTCGGCGTGAAGAACAGCGCCACCGCCAGCGACGCCGACAAAGTCGCGATCAACGTGATCGGCATATACATCATGAACTCGCCGACGATGCCCGGCCAGAACAGCAGCGGCGAGAACGCCGCGACCCGGGTCGCGGTCGCGGCAATGACCGGCCCGGCCATGCGCACCGCCGCCGTGCGGTAGGCTTCCTTCGGCGGCATGCCTTCCGACATGCGGCGCTCTGCGAATTCGGAGACGATGATGGCGTCGTCGACCAGCATGCCGACCGCCAGAATGAGCGAAAACAGCACCACGATATTGACGGTCAGCCCGGCGAGTTGAAGGCCGAGCACGCCGGCCAGAAACGACGCCGGGATCGCAATGCCGATGAACAGCGAGGCGCGGAACCCGAGCGCGAACAGGATGATTACCGTCACCAGCAGCACGCCGGTGGCGACCGAGTTCTGCAAATCCGCCAGCATCTGGCGGATGGTCACCGACTTGTCCTGGGTGAAGCCGACCTTGACGCCTTCGGGCCAGGTTTTCTCCAAGGTGCCGATCAATTTTTTTACCGCATCGACCGTTTCGATCAGATTGGTGCCGGTGCGCTTCGACACTTCGATGGCCATCGCCGACTGGCCGTTGACCCGCGTGATCGAGGTCGCATCCTTGAAGGTCGGCCGGACGGTTGCGATGTCGCCCAATGCCACGGTCGCGCCCGCGGTCGATACAATCGGAATCTTCAGCATGTCCTCGGGCCGCTCGATCAGGCCCGGCACTTTGACCGCGAAGCGGCCGCTGGCGCCTTCGAGCGCGCCGGCCGCGATCAGGCTGTTGGACGACTGCGTGATCGAGATCAACTGATCGATCGAAATCCCGTAGCTCTTCATCAGCATGGGCTCGGCGGTCACCTCGACGGCTTCGTCGCGCGCGCCGCGCAATTCGGCTTTCAGCACGCCGGGCAACTGCTCGATGGAATTTTTCGTATTGCGCGCGATACGCAGCAAAGTGCGTTCGGGCACCTCACCAGCCAAAGTCACCACCAGCACCGGGTAGAGCGAGAGATTGACCTCCTGCACCGATGGCTCGTCGGCGTCCTTCGGCAAATCGCGTTTGGCCTGGTCGACCTTGGCGCGGACATCGGCGAGGGCCGCATCGGCATTGAAACCGGCCTCGAACTCGAGCAGCACGTAACCGCCGCCTTCATAGCCAGTCGCGCGCATTTCCTTGACGTTCGACACCGACTTCAATTGGGTCTCGACCGGGCGCAGCAGCAGACGCTCGGCATCTTCGGGGCTGATGCCGCGCTGCGCGAGTTGCACATAGATGATCGGCACCTTGACGTCCGGCTCGGCTTCCTTCGGAATCGTCTGATAGGCGATGAAGCCGGCGACCAGAAGGAATGCCAGCGTCGCCAACGTCAGGCGCGCATGTGAAATTGCGTAACCGATGAAACCGGACATTAGTTTTTCCTATTGCGCATGATCATGTCCGAAAACCGGTACCCACTTTTCGGGATCATGCGCCTACTTCTCCGCGCGTTCGGTGGCGGCATCAATCGTCGCGACCTTCTGCCCTTCGCGCACGAAGTCCTGGCCGCGCAGAATGATGCGCGCACCGTCGGTAATGCCGGAAAGCCACATCGTATCCTGCTGATCCTCGACGATGCGCACCGGCACAAACTGCACCTTGTTGTCGCCGTCGACGATGCGCACGCCGATATCGCCGGCCGAGGAGATGGTCAGCGCCGAGCGCGCCACCTGGGTCGCCGGTACGGCTTTCAACGACACCAGCACCTCGGCGGTGATGCCGTCCGGAATGGAGCGGTCGGCATTGGCCATTTCGACTTCAACGCGGT
>JAUSBQ010000008.1 GCA_030651965.1 Pseudolabrys sp.
TGCCGCATGGCCTTCGACTTCGGCCTGTGGAGCGACGGCGTCGCGCCTTTGCTGTTCGTCTGCGAGGAAGCGCACCGCTATGCGCCCGCCGACAAGAAAATCGGCTTCGGCCCGACCAAGCGCGCGCTGTCGCGCATCGCCAAGGAAGGCCGCAAATACGGCGTTTTTCTCGGCCTGGTGACGCAGCGCCCGGCGGAAATCGACGCCACCATCATTTCCCAGTGCTCGACTTTGTTCGTCATGCGCCTGTCGAACGAAGGCGATCAGAAGCTGATCCGTTCAGCCGTGTCAGACGCCGCCGCCAACTTGTTGTCGTTCATCCCCTCGCTCGGCACCCGGGAGGTGTTCACCTTCGGCTCCGGCGTGGCCTTGCCGACGCGCATGCGTTTCCAGGAACTGGCCGCCGACAAACGGCCGAACAGCGAAGCCTCCGGCAATACGCGCTCCGATGCCGGCAGCAACATGAATCGCGATCTTCTCACGACCGTGATCGAACGCTGGCGCTCGGCCAGCATGAGCCATCGAGTCAGCGACGACCTGTACGACGACACGCCGTCGCCGTTCGACTCAGCCGCGCTACAGCCGGCGCAAAGCCCCGCGCCTGCGCCCGCCTATGCCCCGTCGTCGGGCGCGGCGATGTATGCGCCGCAGCAGCCGGCCTACGCTCCGCCGCAGCAGGCCGCGCCTCCGGCGCGTCCCGAAGGTTTGCGCTCCAGCCTGCTGAAGAAGCCGCTCGACGCCAGCCTCGGCGAGCCGCCGAAACCGCCGATGATGCCGTCGCGGTTCAGGTAGTTATTTGCGCCCGACCAGGTCGATCAGCGCCGACATGCCGCCGTGACCGGCGCCTTCATGGATGATGCTGTCGTACTCAGCGATCTCGAGCGTGGCGAAATCGCCGAAGGCATCCTCGAGCAATTCACGCGAATAGAGATTCTCGATTTTTGACGGCCCGCCGGTCTTGTATTCGAGCTGCTTTGGGCGATAGCCCTCAAGCAGCAGCAAACCACCCGGCTTGAGCGTCCGCTTGATACCGGCGAAGATTTTGGTGCGCTCGGGCGGCGCAGCGAACTGAAAGAAGATCCCCACCACCACATCGTAAGTATCGGCCGGGTAGTCCCAATTGACGACGTCGCCTTGTTCGACGCGCAATGCGACGCCGCGCGCGGCGGCAAGCTTGCGCGCCTTCTCCTGCGCCACCGGCGAGAAATCGAGCGACAGCACGTCGAGCCCCTGCTCGGCCATGAACACGCCGTTGCGGCCTTCGCCGTCGGCAAGCGCCAGCGCCCGCCCGCCTTTGCGAAGCAGCGCCGACTGCGACTTCAGAAACGCATTGGGTTCGGTGCCGAACAGGTAGCCGGGTTCGCCGAAGCGTTGCTGCCAGCGTTCGAATTCAAGATTGCTGTTCAATTAATGCCTCCCGCCGAAAATCGCGCTGCCGACCCGCACATGCGTCGCGCCCAATAGAATGGCGTCGGCGAAATCGGCGCTCATGCCCATCGACAGAAGCCTCAAACCATTGCGTTTGGCGATCTTGGCGGTGAGCGCGAAATGCGGGCCCGGCGCTTCGTCGGCCGGCGGAATGCACATCAGACCGGAAATCTTCAGGCCATGGGTCTCGGCACATTTTTTCAGAAACGCATCGGCTGCCTCCGGCAGCACGCCGGCCTTTTGCGGTTCGGCGCCGGTATTGATCTGCGCGAACAGCAGCGGGTCGCGCTTCTGCGCGGCGATTTCCTTCGCCAAAGCCTCGCACAGGCTGTCGCGGTCGACCGCGTGAATAGCGTCGAACAACGCTACCGCCTCCTTGGCCTTGTTGGATTGCAGCGGCCCGATCAGGTGCAATTGAATCCCGGCATGCCTCTCGATCAGCGCCGGCCATTTGCCTTTGGCCTCCTGCACGCGATTTTCGCCGAAGACGCGCTGGCCGGCCGCGATCACCGGCTCGATCGCCTCGGCGGGAAACGTCTTCGACACCGCCACCAGGGTCACGTCCGCCGGATCGCGGCCGGCGTCCTTGCAGGCGCGGGCGATTGAAGCGCGGACGGAGTCGAGGGCGGCTGTTGCGGTCATGCCGCGTGCATATAGCGCAAGCGCGAAAGTGCCGCCACGTCAAATAAACGGTCTTCGATAAACGGTCGATGCGCCGGTTCTGGAAAAGCCGTATCGACAGGAGGTGCTGCTCGCTACGATTCGCAGCCTTCTCATGCGCGGCTGAGAGACGCGCCGGGCTTGTTCAGCCTTGGAATCAATCGCGCCGCTCGATGCGGACATCATCGGTGACGCGGTCGCTTGGGTGCAAAATCACCTCCTGGCCGGGTTTCAAACCCTCGATCACGCGGGCCGCGTGCAGATTGCGTTCACCGATCTTGATCAGCCGGCGCTGGGCGCGGCCATTCGCAACGACGAATACGGCCCAACTTTCGCCTTGCCTGAAAAGCGCGCCGAGCGGCACCAGGACGACGTCGGAGCCGTGCCAGACGACGACGCGGGCGATGATGCGGTAGCCGTGCCCGAGTTGACGCCAAACCTCGGATGGGCCGGTGAAATCCAGTATGACCTTGACCCGCTGTTCTTCGATGCCGAGCGCGGATATTTTAGTGAAGCCGGTCGGCTCGATGCGCTTCACGCGCGCATTAAGAACGCCGTCGCCGCCCCAGCTTTCAATATAGGCCGGCGCTCCCGGCGCAATCCGCACCGCATCCCGCGACAGGAAGTCGACAACGATTTCCAGGTCGCGCGGATCGCCGAGCTCAAGCAGGGGGGCGCCGGCCTGCACAACCTGTTCGCTTTCGGCAATGATCTTGAGAATGCGGCCATCCACCGGCGAGCGCACGTCGACACAGCAGGCGGCCGCGCGCGTCCTCGCCTCGCCCGGCTGAATCATCTGAGCATGGGCGCTTTCCAGCTCGCGGCGGCGCACCTCCATCGTGGCGACCGCGCTGGCGACGGCGGCCTCCGCCGACGCGACGTCGAGCTTTGCTTTTTCCAGCGCGCGCTCGGAAATCGTGCGACTCGCCGCCAGTTCCTCCGCCCGCCGCAGGTCGCTCATGACGAAGTCCAGTTGCGACTTCGCCTGCTTGATCTGCGCCTCGGCCAGATCGACCGCCGCCTGCGCGGCTTGAACGGCGGCTGCGTTGACGCGCTGAGTGCGGGCATCGAGAAAGGCCGGATCGCCCGGCTCGATGGTGGCGACAACGGATTTTCCGGCTTCGACGGTGTCGCCGACCTTGCGCAAGGTGCGCAGCATCTTGCCGCCGATCGGCGCCGACACCGTATACACCTCGCGGATTCGCGTAACGCCCTCGTCCTCGACAGCGACTTCGAGCGGACCGGTTTTGATTGCGCCGATGTCGGCCGGTACCGGCTTTGGCCATAGTGCCCACGCGATCAGCGCGACAACCGCCAGTCCGGCCAGCGCTGCGACGATGCGTCTTACTGGTCTGCCAAACACGATCTACTCCCGCGTCTTGAGAACTTCGATGAGATCGAGCCGGTCGATCCGCCGCCGCACGATCAGCGCCGAAATCAGCGAAGCCGAAAGCACGATCGCCGTCGCCCAGCCATAGACTGCGCGCTCCACCACCAGCGGTACGCGATAAAGTTCGCTGTCGAAGCCTTGCACCATGAGATAGGCAAAGACATATCCGAGCAGCCAGCCAAACGGCTGCGCCAGCAGCGCGAGCAAGGCCAGTTCGCTCAAGAGGATCGCCGAGACTTCGCCTTTGTGAAAGCCGAGCACGCGCAGGCTGGCCAGTTCGCGGCCCTGTTCGGACAGGGAAATGCGGGCGAAATTATAGACCACGCCGAAGGCTATGATCACGCCGAGCGACACATAGACGGTGACCATGAAGAGCAGGTTTTCCGCCAGCGTCTCGCGGAATTTCTTCAGTGACACCCGTTGCAGCGCGATGAACCGTGCCACCGGCGTCGCCTTCAGCCGCTGGAACAGCTCTTCCTGCCGATTCACGTCGTAAAGCAGATGCACGCCGCTGATCGACTGGCCTTCGCGCACCAGCGCATTTGCCGCAGGCAGCGCCATATAGGCCATCAGCCCCAGATAGCCCTGGATGATCGCGGTCACCGGCAGGCGCGCCGTACGCCGGCCATACTCCAGCAGATCGACCTCAACCAGATCGCCGACCTTCGCTTGGAGGATGCGCGCCAGCGTGTCGCTCAGCGCGATGCCGCTTTCCGGCAGAACCATCGGCGCGAAGCTTTCATCGAGCACGCGGCTCAGATCGGTCGTCCGTGGCTTGCCGGTGATGGCAATGCGGCGCTCAATCGGACCGTGCCGGATGATGACCGGCAGCGACCGGTAGGGCTCGACCGCGATGACTCCCGGCAGCGCCGCGACCTCGTACAGCGCCGACATCGGACGCTCGCGCACGAAACTGATGCTGGCATCCTGACGGTCGGCGCGGTGGAACGTGACGTCGATCATGAATTCGGTTGCGCCAAACGCCCACAGCGAGCCGACCAGCACCGCGACCGACATCGCAATGCCGGCGATGCTGCTGATCGATCGCAACGGCCAGCGCACCAGATGCCGGGCGACCATGACCATCGATTGCGGGATTCGCAACACCGTGTACAGCGCTTCCGGCAACAGGCGGCGATAGCTCGCCGGCGCGGCCGGCGCCATCGCCACCGCCGGCGACAGGGTCACGACATCGCGCACCGCTTTCAGCGCGCCGACCGCCGCCGCCGCCAGCGTCACCGCCGCGGCGATGGCATAGATCGCGGTA
>JAUSBQ010000012.1 GCA_030651965.1 Pseudolabrys sp.
CTTACGCATTCCTCCAGCATCGCCGTCTCGCACAAGCGGGACGGAAAAAAAATAATCAAAGGTCCACCGCCTCTGCCGACCCTGCCGGCCGTACGCCACGCCATCGTCGAACTCATCGTTCGACCACGACCTCAGCGATGCCCGTACTGCAGAAGGCAAATCGGCGAAAAGCAAAGGCGTGAATAATTCTGCCAAAGTAGTGCTAGTCACCATACAACGCTGGATTTACTCGTCGCTGGCGGGTGATTTGTCGACTGTTAATCGGCGCCGAACTCCGCCCCTTGAACTAACGGCGGTAATTCCATGTTGCAGTCGACGGAATCTGCGTTGGGTGGGGTCACTGTCGGCGCCGATCGTGACCCCTCCCCGAAGAAGATTTCTTAATTTTGTTTAGAGCGTTACAGCCGGTACTTCCGGCGCCGTGATGCGCTGGCGCGGGCGGCTGCTTACGACTGGGAGCAAAGGAAAAATGGCGCTCGGGGTGGTGCTCATTGGGACCGGCGCGCTCATCCTGACCGGCCTCGACAAGCTATTGGAAACCGCGCTGCTTGAGATCACGCCCGCATGGATGACCGAGATCGGGACACGCTAGGCCCAAAGGACACTCGACCTCCGGGAACGATGCCGGCAGGCCGGGACTCCCTGGCGGCTAGTGGTTGTAAGAGCGCGCCCCGATTTTATGGCACGGCAGCCGCCTCAGAGACCATGCGATGCTGCGGTTATCTACGAACCACGTCGATCTTGATGCCGAGAGAGCCCCTTGCTCCCTCGATGCCGCTAGCGTCTGAAAGGAAGAACCTTATGAAGGGTCGCGCGTTTATGTCCCAAGCTGTTCTTGCGCTGTCGATCGTCCTCAGTCCGCTGGTCGTCGGCGCAAAAACCGAGGATTCCGTCGCCGGTCAGGTTACCAAAGTCGACGAAGGAGCAGGCAAGATCACAATCAAGCACGGGCCTATTAAAAAATTCGACATGGATGACGGAATGACGATGGTATTCTGCGCCGGAGATACCGCCATGATGAAAGCGGTCAAAGCCGGTGACAACGTTCGCTTTGTTGCAGACCGCATCAACGGCCAGTTCACAATCACTAAATCGAAAAGGCGAAATAGCCGCTCATGCCGGTGGATTAAGAAATTCGGGGACAAACGAAGGAAACCATACAATGCTGAGAACAACAATCTTCAGTGCGCTTGCAATGACGATGATTGCGCTCGCCACGCCTGCGAATGCCCAGCAGTCCGCGGCAAGCAAAGGCTACATGGACGCAATGAGCAAGATGCAGGCTGATATGCCGAAGGATCATAACAGCGATCTAGACGTAGGCTTTGCCCAGATGATGATTCCACACCATCAAGGCGCCATCGACATGGCCAAAGTCGAACTTCAGTACGGCAAAGATCCCATGCTTCGAGCGATGGCTGAAAAAATGATCAAGGATCAGGAGAAAGAAATTGCCGACCTTGAGAAATGGCTCAAGGGAAAAGGCAAATAAGACGCGCGGGAGCCGGCCGGCCTCGATAGATCGGCTCCCCATAATTTTCATTTGTTGCTGCTTATCTGAACTAAACTTTAGGGTCAGAGCCCGCGTCGCACGCCGCACTTCAGATTTCACTTAGAATATTCGACGATAGTCATGCCTGACTCATACTGCGGCGCTTCGATCCTGACATCGACTATTTTAATGGTTTCGCCTATGCCTCGACGGGTGAAGTGAAACTCTGGTCTTCAGTGACCACCATGTTCTCCCTCGACGGTCCAACGTGACAGAAAGACACGCTCATAGGTGAACACCGCCGCGATGGCGACGATTGCGATCACCACGATGAGCGGATCGGATTGCAGCTTCATGGCCCCGAAGACGCCGAGCACGAGCGCATCGAGCACAATGGCCGCAATCAGCACCCACCCCCTCGCGCCTATCTCATGGCGCAGGCGGCGGAACACGCCCCAGTGGATCAGAATATCCATCACTAGGTAGAAGAAGGCGCCGAGCGACGCTATGCGGCTGAGATCGAAGAACACAGTCAGAACCGATGCGATCACCACCGTATAGACCAGCGTATGTTCCCGAATCGGGCCGGACATGCCGAAATGGCTGTGCGGGACCATTTCCATGTCGGTCAACATCGCGAGCATGCGCGAGACGGCGAAGACGCTTGCGAGCAGTCCAGAGGCAGTGGCGACTACCGCAAGCCCGATGGTGAAATAAAAGCCGTAGAAACCAAACGCCGGTTCGGCCGCCTCTGCCAGTGAATAATCCTTGGCAGCGACGATCTCTTCAATTGAGAGACTAGAGCTGACCCCGAATGCGACGAGCAGATAGACCACTACGCAGATCGCAATGGAAACAATGATCGCGCGGCCGACATTGCGGTGCGGATCGACAATCTCTGCTCCGCTGTTGGTGATCGTAGTAAACCCTTTGAACGCGAGGATCGACAGCGCGATCGATGCAGTGAAGCCTGCAATCGGTATGGATTCAGACGATCCGGCAATTGGCTCAAAGTTGAAGCCGCTGACCGCAAGCGCCGCAATGCCAAAGACGGCTATTCCACCGATTTTTAGGAATGCCATCACGACCGAAAAAAGACCGATCGAGCGATTTCCGGAAATGTTGACAATGTAGGCAAACGCTATCAACCCGACGCCAAGTACCGGCACGAAGACACTGTCAGCTCCCATATCGAAAGGTCTGAGAACATAGGTGCCAAAGGTTCTCGCAACGAGGCTCTCGTTGATTACCATAGAGAGCGCCATCAATAGAGATGCCGCCCCCGCGACCGCTCCTCGTCCATAGACCTTCTGGAGGATCATCGCGATTCCGCCAGCAGACGGAAAAGCGTTCGACATCTTCACATAGGTGTAGGCGCTAAACCCGGTAACGATCCCGCCTGCGATAAAGGAGAGCGGAAACCATGGCCCAGCCAACTCCGCGACCTGGCCTGTAAGCGCGAAAATACCCGCGCCAATCATGACGCCAGTGCCCATAGAAATACCACCGATCAGGCTAATACTATTTTCTTTGTACTGAGACTTCATCGCTTCCTCCGCCCTACTTTCATTCTGTTCGCGAGCAGGTTCAACGCAAGTTTTGCTTGGGGCCGTGACCTGACGGATTTTTTGGACCGTCGAGATAGAGGCCACTATATCATCAGCATTCCTTGCGCCAGTGGTGGTAACTCTGAAGCGAAATGTCAGCACCCCGGCAGGCAACCTGTGCAGATTTACCCTGTGCAATAGACACTTCAATTTGGCGAAGCGGCGTTACGATCTGCTCCGTGTTGAGCCTCAACAGGGGCATGCCCAAGCTACTTCCCAAGTCATTCTCTCACAGCCTTGGTCTAATTTTCCTGGCCAGGTTAGGCGCATCGCCGCGTTCGCTGCACGAAAAATCTAAGACACTTTTGGGCACAGCGGACAACGAACGTTGACCAATCTCGATTAATGAGTACGCGGGCCTAGGTATTTCCACGTTCTATCTTGCGACCTTGATTTAGCGCAGTGCGCATCCATATGAAGTGGCGAGGATCAAAAATGAGCAAAATACTGGAGGTCGAGCATGTCTAGTTCATGTTGTGGCGGCGCTTCCAAAGCGCCCGCCAAGGCTGCAGCGGTATCTGCACCGCAGACGAATCTACCGGCAACCGATCTGCCGACGGCGGAGCCCACTAAAAGTGATTGTTGCAAGGACACGCCGTCAAAGGGTGAAAAGAACAGTTGCGGCTGTTAGGTTTGGGTCCCGTTTGTGTAAGGCCGCCGCAATTGGCGGCCTTGTTTTTTGCATAAACGTTCCGTGACAAAGACACAGCGACGCGACCCTATAAGTGCTAACGCGCACCGGGCTGCATTTGTCCTTGCATCATCTGCATCATCCCTTGCATGCCTTGCATCATTTGCATCATTGACTGCATCTGACCCTGCATCATCGGGCAGGCCATCGCAGTGCTGCCACCCGGCATTTGGCCGGGCTGCATAGGCATAGGTTGCGCTGACCCAGGTTGCATCTGTCGTCCCGGCTGCATTAGGCCGGGCTGCATTTGACCTTGCATCATCTGCATCATCCCCTGCATGCTTTGCATCATTTGCATCATGGCTTGCATCTGGCCCTGCATCATTGGGCAATTCATTGCGCCACCCGCCATTTGACCGGGCTGCGTCGATGCATCGGGCGAAGTCGAAATCTGAGTAGGCATTGACCCGGCCGCGGCACTCAGACGAACGCCTAACTTGTCAAGCGTTGCCTTGTCGGGTTCGCCGGTGACGGGAAGATGATGCTGGGTCTGGTATTTCTTGACGGCAGCGCGTGTATCGTCGTTGAGAGCACCATCAACCTTCACCGCGATGCCCTGTTTGTTTAGCGCCTCCTGCAAAGCTTTAACGACAGGCTCCGTCAGCGTAACGGATGTCGCCGCAACCGGCGGGGCGGTCTGGGCGAATGCAACATGACTTGGCGAAGCGCCAACAAGCAGCATGGTGACTACAAGAGCGGTCGCGCTAAGTTTGAGGTCTTTAAGTGATTTCATCGTTTCCTCCTGGTGAAGATGCAGATTGAAAGTAGCCTGCGTTAAGTTCGGGTAGGGATGAGAGCCGCCGACGCGCTACTCGGCGTGCGAGTGCTACGACCGAGAGATCGCGGAGGTAAAACGGAGTCCCGCCGGAGGCGGCGAATGAGTCAAAGCCCGTTCGTCGCCCAAAGGCGGCTACTCACGCAAATGTTCGAGGGGGTCGGAAATCAGGCGGCGGTCTGGTGGCATTGAGCCCATCCTGCCGAGGCAACCTATGACGGACCGAGGCTGCTGAAAAAACTAAGCCTGAAATCGCACCATTCATGGCCACCGAAAATGCGAAAGAACATGCACTCACGCAATCGGCAGCCTGCGAATGAATTCCACCGCAGCACCGCCTGTGGTCCTGGGAGAAGTCTTTAATCACGTTTGGAGCAGACGTCGCAGACAAAGCGGCTAACGTCCGATCGCTCTTCTGCACAATATTGACTGAGTTGTTAGATTTGCTGTCGGTAGGACAGGCTTGCGCCGGCTCTGTCGTAAGCACTGTAGACATCGCAATACCGGCGACCAGCACAGCAGCTACGAGCACGCGGGACATGGCCCGCGCTACCCCCGACTGCGTTGCTTCGGCCTGCCAGAACATTGCACTACACCTCATCTACTTCACAAAATGAAAAATAGAAGACTTCGAGAGACATGCCTTGACGCAGATCAATGTCGCTCCATGATCGATTCTAGGGGAGTAATAGTACTGGCGTCTGAGTCAAACGAAGCACAGACCGAAGGACGTTGTGCGGTTCCCGCTCGTGACCAGGATAATTTCTATTTTCCAGCCGCCAGCCTACTGATCAGCGCAAAGGCGGCCACCGGAACGACAACCCACTGAAGTAAGGGCGATAAGCCGATCTGCAAACCAAAGGCCGAGACAAGAGGCATCCACTCAGAATAGGTCCATGATGCACGGACGGTAACATTTAACCATTCGCTGAAAATCGTATAACCAACTCCGAGTACTATTGTTATGGCGGCAACTCTCCAGAAGCGACCCTGCGGCCAAGCCAGATTAGCAGCAGCGAAAGACGCGGCCAGCAATGTGCAGAGAGCGATCAGGAGATCGCCCGCCGTGCAATGAAGGACGGCAAATGCTTTGTCGCGAAATGGTTCTGCCCAGATTGTATAAAGCGGAAGCTGAAGGACTTCCCAAACAAAATGACCGATTGCGCTGCTGCCAAGATATATTAGCAAGGCGCTGATCCGGTTCAATGAAACCACAGTCGAAGCTTCCTCTAGAGGGGTGCAAGATGAGCGTGATTGAAGTTAGGTATTTCTCGGATATCTTGTGTATCTGGGCATACGCATCGCAAGCACGCCTTGATGCAGTCAGAAACACGTTTGCCGACGCCGTTCGGATCGAACACCAGTTCTGTTCGGTTTTCGGCAACACGGCTCGGAAGATCACATCGACCTGGAACGACCAAGGCGGATATGATGCATTCAACGCCCATTTGCGACAAGTAGCGGCGCGATTTCCACATATTCAAGTTCACCCAGAAATCTGGTTGAAGGTTCGCCCGGCGACGTCGGCAAGCGCACACCTGTTCATGAAAGCTGTTCAGCACTGGGAGCGCGAGTTTCGAGTGCTACAAATTCCTTCAACAGCGAGCATTTTCGATCAAGCCCTCTGGGCATTCCGATCCGCATTTTTTCGAGACTGCCGCGACATTGCACGCTGGGATGTCCAATGTGAGGTAGCCAGCGCCGTCGGCGTCGACATCGTCGCTATCGAACGAATCATCCACAATGGAAGTGCATTCGCCAGTCTAACCGCGGATTATCAAGACGCCGACACATTGCGAATAGAAGGCAGCCCGAGCTTTGTCTTGAACGAGGGCCGTCAGAAGCTTTATGGAAATATTGGATTCCGCCTAATCGAGACAAACATCCAGGAACTCTTGCGGACGCCACGCGAGGATGAAGCCAGCTGGTGTTAACCTCAACAAACGTGCGTATTGTATCGACCTCAGCCCCCTTGATGCAGATCAAGGCGCAGCTTACAGTGTAAGATACTATTGCTATTGTATGACTGGTTAGCCTCCCGGACAGGGCAGAATGACACTGCGTATCGGCCGGATCATTATTGGCATTCTTATCAGCCTGTCGGTCGCGACGCTGCCGGTAGCGGCTGGCTTTGCCGTCAATGTTCCGACAGCATCGGAGGTTCCGGCATCAGTGGCAATGCCGGATTGCAGTCATAGCGCCAAAGTGCCAAGCGGACAGACGCAGAAAACCACCGACAATTGCGCCTCCATGGCGGCTTGTGCTCTCACTTGCTTTAATTTCACAGGCACTGCCCTTTCTGGTTTCGTTTATTTGCCGCTCAGCAAGACCGCGTTAAAGCCGATTCGAATCACCGCGAATGTCTTATCGCGAATGGAAAGCCCGCCCTTCCGACCTCCCCGCATCTGACGCCTCTCAATCTGCATAGCAACATGTGAGCTGCGAGTTCACGTGAACGTCCGGCCGTCGCTCGATGACATCGAGTGCGTTGCCGAGAGAGCGCCATGAGGAGTTGGAAACATGAACAAGAACCTTTTGCTCGCCTCCGCTTTTGCGGTCGCGATGAGCCTAACCAATACCGCCGCAATCGCCGGGGCTACGGATTATGTATTCGAACCGGTCGCAGCCGAATTGAAGAAGGGCGACGACGTCGTGATCGCCGTCCGCCTACTGCACAAGCTGACCGGAAAGCCTGTGCCGGATGCCGTCATCGTGCGCACCCGCGTCGACATGGCGCCCGACAACATGGCCGATATGGCATCGCCGGTGGCCGCTGTGCCGGGCAGCGAGCCGGGCACCTACGCCTTCAAGACCGAGATGCCGATGGCGGGCCGCTACCTGCTGAGCGTAGCGGCCAAAGTGCAGGGTGAGCCAGAGACGGTCGTCGGCAAGGTCATCTTCAAAGCCGTGAAGTGACGGCCATGACGAAAATCCGCACCGCCTTCATCGTCACATTCGGCCTCGCAACAGCTACTATCGTGAGCTATGGCTATGTCAGCCGCTCGACCACGTCAGCGACATTACTGAACGTTGCCTCGCAGGCGTCCGCTGCCGAACGGGCGATCTTGTACTATCGCGATCCGACGGGCGCTCCGGCTTGGTCAGCAACGCCGAAGGCAGACGCTCAAGGCCGCGCCTATCTGCCGGTTTATGACGATGCTGAACCGGGCTTCGATCCGCCCCGGCCAACGTTTGCGCCGCTGACGCCGCTAAAGGTCGCGTCCGGCAGCGGTCGAAAGATTCTCTTCTATCGCAATCCGATGGGCTTGCCCGACACTTCCCCGGTGCCGAAGAAGGACTCGATGGGGATGAATTATATCGCCGTCTACGACGGCGATGAGCAGCCGGGCGGGACCATCAAGCTGAGCCTTGACCGCATCCAACGCAGCGGGGTGCGCACCGAAACGGTACAAGCCCGCGCCTTGGTGCGTACGTTGCGCGCAGTCGGCTCGGTCGCAATTGACGAACGTCGGACGACCATTGTGACAATGCGTTCGGACGGCTATGTCGAGGACTTGTTCGTCAATACGACCGGCCAGCACGTGAAAGCCGGCGAACCGCTGTTTCGTGTCTATAGTTCGCAGATCCAACAGGCGCAGACCGACTTGCTCGTCGCCATGCGGTCGTTGCAGCGCGGCGTTCTCGGCGCCGACGCCGACCGCACCCTTGATGGTGCGATGCAACGGCTGCGCAATCTTGGCGTACCCGATAGTCGTATCCGTGAGGTGCGCGAGACCGGTGTCAATCCGCGCACTATTGACTGGCCGGCGCCGGCCGTTGGAACGGTGATCAGCAAGCGGATCATCAACGGCCAGCGCGTTGTCGCCGGTGACGAGCTTTATCGGATCGTCGATTTGTCAAATATCTGGGTGATCGCCGATGTCGCCGAAGGCGATATTGCCAGCATAAAGCCGGGTTTGCGTGCCACGATGACGTTTAGGGCCTATCGCAGCCAGCCGGTCGATGGCGTTGTGACATTCATTTATCCCGAGGTCAGGCCGGAAACCCGCACCGTCCGCGTCAGGATCGAAGTCGCCAATCCGGACGAACAGCTAAAGCCCGACATGTATGCCGACGTCATGTTCCACGCCGACCTCGACAAAGGAACCGTCGCCACCGTTCCGGTGAGCGCCATCATCGACGACGGCAAGCAGCAGATCGTGCTGGTGTCGATGGGCGAAGGCCGCTTCGAGCCACGCCCAGTCAAGGTCGGCCGCCGCGGCGACCTCCATGTCGAAATCGTCGAGGGTGTACGCCAAGGCGAGGATGTCGTTACGACTGCGACGTTCCTGATCGACGCCGAGAGCAACCTGCAGTCCGCGCTTAAGACTTTCACCAACCCGGAGCAACCGAAATGATTGCCGCCGTCATTCGCTGGTCGGCGCGCAATTTGCTGCTGGTCGGGTTTGCCGGAGTCTTTCTGACTCTGGCCGGCTTGTACGCGGTGTCGCGGGTGCCGCTCGATGCAATTCCTGATCTCTCCGACGTGCAGGTGATCGTTTACACGGAATATCCCGGCCAGGCCCCGCAGGTGGTCGAGGATCAGGTAACCTATCCGCTAACGACCGCTATGCTGAGCGTTCCGAAATCGCGGGTGGTGCGCGGGTTTTCGTCGTTCGGCGTCTCATTCGTCTATGTGATCTTCGAGGATGGCACTGACCTGTATTGGGCGCGCTCGCGTGTGCTGGAATATCTCAATTCGGCAGCCCGCCGGTTGCCAGCCGGGGTCGCGCCGAGTCTGGGGCCGGACGCAACCGGCGTCGGCTGGGTTTATCAATACGTCGTGCGCGGCGCGCAGAAGAGCCTGGTCGAACTGCGTACCATTCAGGATTGGTACATCCGCTATGGCCTCATCAAGGCGGAGGGCGTCGCCGAGGTTGCCAGCGTCGGCGGCTTCGTCAAGCAGTACAGCGTGGTGGTCGATCCGCGCCGGCTGCAATCGCTCGGCATTCCGCTGTCGAAAATTCGTGACTCGCTGCGCGCGAGCAATATCGACGTCGGCGGCCGCACCATCGAGCTGGCCGAAACCGAATTCGTAGTGCGCGGACGCGGTTACATCAAGACGATCGCTGATCTTGAGCAAGTTGTGGTCAAAAGCGACCGCGGCGTGCCGGTTCTGTTGCGTGACGTCGCGCGCATCGAACTGGCCCCGGACGAACGACGCGGCATCACCGAGGTCAACGGCGAGGGCGAAGCCGTCACCGGTATCGTGCTACAAAGATCCGGCGAAAATGCGCTTTCCGTCATCAAGAGCATCAAGGAAAGGCTCATCGAAATCGCGCCCAGCCTGCCGCAAGGCGTCACGCTTGACGCGGTCTACGACCGCTCCGACCTGATTTACCGCGCCATCGACACACTCAAACGAACACTGGTCGAGGAAAGCATCATCGTCGCTATTGTGTGCGTGGTGTTTCTCTTGCACGTCCGCAGCGCACTGGTGGCAATCGTCACACTGCCGCTCGGCGTGTTGATCGCCTACCTGTGCATGTACCTTCTGGGCTTGAGTTCCAACATCATGAGTCTCGGCGGCATCGCCATTGCCATTGGCGCCATGGTCGACGCGGCGATCGTGATGATTGAAAACGCGCATAAACACTTGGAACGTGCACCGCCCGGTAAGCCGCGCGGCGAAGTATTGATTGAGGCGGCAGTTGAAGTCGGACCGGCCTTATTCTTCAGCCTGCTCATCATCACCGTGTCGTTCCTGCCGATCTTTGCGCTGGAGGCGCAGGAAGGCCGGATGTTCAAACCGCTCGCCTACACCAAGACTTTCGCTATGGCAGCGGCGGCATTGCTTTCGGTGACGCTGGTTCCTGCGTTAATGCTTCTTTTTGTTCGAGGCCGCATCATTCCTGAGCACAAAAATCCGGTGAACCGTGCGCTGATTTGGATGTATCGACCGGTAATCCGTGTGGCGCTGCGTTTTAAGGCTGCGACCATCGCGATTGCGCTCACCGTGCTCCTCACCAGCCTGTGGCCGGCCTCGCGGCTCGGCAGCGAGTTCATGCCCAACCTCAACGAAGGCACCCTGCTCTATATGCCGACCACGCTGCCGGGCCTATCGGTGACCAAGGCGGCTGAACTGCTGCAAACCCAGAACAAGATCATCAAAGCATTCCCCGAGGTCGTATCCGTATGGGGCAAGGCCGGGCGCGCGACCACTGCCACCGATCCGGCGCCGACCGAGATGTTCGAGATTGTGATCAACCTAAAGCCCGAAGCCGAATGGCGACCCGGCATGACCACAGAAAAACTGATCGCGGAACTCGACAAGGCGCTACAGTTTCCCGGCGTCTCCAATGCCTGGACGATGCCGATCAAGGCGCGCATTGACATGCTGGCCACCGGCATCCGCACGCCGGTCGGCGTGAAGGTGTACGGTACCGATCTCACAGAGATGGAGAATGTAGCCCGACAGATCGAGGCGGCGGTGCGCACGGTGCCGGGAACTACCTCAGCCTTCGCTGAACGCATCAATGGCGGCTACTATCTGAATATCGACCCCAATCGCGCGCAACTCGCGCGCTACGGCTTGATGATTGCCGACGTTCAGGAGGTGATCGCGTCCGCGCTCGGCGCCGAGGCCGTCACGACCACAGTCGAGGGCCGCGAGCGCTACACGGTGAGCATCCGCTATCCGCGTGAATTGCGCAGTGACCCGCACGCCATCGCCACCCAAGTGCTGATCCCGCTGCCGAATGGAGGCACGGTGCCGCTCGGCGAAGTAGCCAAGGTGGGATTGGCCAAAGGCCCGTCCACCATCCGAACCGAGAACGCGCAGCTCGCCGCCTATATCTATGTCGACCTGCGCGATCGCGATATCGGCTCTTATGTCGCCGATGCTCAGAAGGCGGTGGCCGCTCAGGTCAAGTTCCCGCCGGGTTATTACGTTACCTGGAGCGGCCAGTTCGAGTACATGGAGCGTGCCAAGGCGCGGCTCAAGATCGTCGTGCCGATTACGATCCTGATCATCTTCCTGCTGCTGTATCTGAATTTCCGGCGCGTGACAGAGACCTTGATCGTCATGCTGTCAGTGCCGTTCGCGCTTGCCGGCGGCCTGTGGCTGATGTGGTGGCTCGGCTTCAACCTGTCAGTCGCCGTAGCAGTCGGTTTCATCGCGCTCGCGGGAGTTGCCGCGGAAACTGGTGTGGTGATGCTGATCTATCTGGACCTCGCGCTTACAGCGCTACAAGCGCAGCGCGCCGCGGAAGGCCGCCAGTTCACACATGATGATCTCTATGCCGCGATTATGTCCGGCGCCGTCGAGCGCGTGCGGCCCAAGATGATGACGGTTACCGCCATCATGGCTGGGCTGCTGCCGATTTTGTGGAGCCACGGCACTGGCGCTGAGGTGATGCAACGTATTGCAGTTCCGATGATCGGTGGCATGGTATCATCGACACTGCTTACGCTCATTGTCATCCCCGCGATCTACGCGGTGGTCAAGGGCCTCGCGATCAGAGCAACACATTCAGCCCCGGCGCACGAGACTTAATGTTTCGAAATGACCCCATCATTTTTAATGTCCGTCAGAAACGGACGTTCTCTGATAACGTTCATTATGGAATACTGCGCGATGTAAAGATCCTAGCGCCACCACCTGCTCGAAACGCAGCCGCGCACACTCCCGTGTGAAGGGTGTGCTCTCCCGCTGAGCTAACCGCCCGGACTGCAACAAGATCAAAGGGTTGGTATTGATACACAAGGTTCAAATTAGTTCAAAACCGGCACAAAACGGCACCATTCGGCACCAGAATGCGGGGGAAATCGGGGAAGCCACCGCAGGCAGATTTTCGTAAACCTCGCAGCAGCGCGGTACGTCAACGCGCTGACGCGGTTGGCGCGTTATCGGTGAGATAGGTTGCCAGGCGTGAGGACGCGAACGCGTTGTGGGCCAAGATCCGGCGGAACGCTTGTAGATCAGGGTTGCCTAGAGATATGCGAAGCCATTGCGTCCGACTGTAGAATAGATTGATGCCACCTCCTGCGAAGAGACCATGCTTAGTAGGATTGCGGTCTAGCCAAGCTTTGGTACCTGCGCTGACATGCCGCGCAAGCCCATTCGGATAGGAGAGCCAATCCAAGGGCTCAAGGTTTGCGTCCTTGAGATACGCTGCATTGCGCTCAATCGCGTCGGCAGCCGTTGTGTCATCCAGCGCCGAAAGCGTCAGGTGCTCCCACGTGTGATTACCAATCTGCCATCCTCGCTTTCGGAGTGTTAGCAACTCTGCCGCATCAAGATGACATCGCAGATCGGCTGCCACGCCGATGGTCTTATTGTAGGCCGCCGCGACTGCTGTCTCGGTGAGCCCCGCAACGTATTGGTCCTTGGTCTGATCAAATAGTTTGTCAGATTTCTCCGACCATTCTTTATTTGGAATTAGCGATGCGAGTTCAGCGCGCAGGGCTGGCCCTCCACCGTAATCGCGCAGTAGTGCCGCCAACACGCGAAAATAGGGTCGGCCTTCACAGAAAGCACCGTTTACGAAAACGGTCGGAACGACCTTTCGGGAGCCAAGAAAATCAGCAATCCCCGCGATGTTGGTATAAGCGTCGTCGAACGTTACTACGAAATGGCGATGAGTGGCCCTGCCACGGCGCAGGACCTCTGGCACATCGCTCAACGACAATGGACTAAACCTTCTGAGATCAGCCAATCGATATGTTGCGCAAAATTCGCGCGGGACGTGGCTACCTTGCCGTAGCTTTTCTCCCACGGTTGCAAGTTAGATGGATCGGGAACGCTGTGGTAAAGGAGAATGTAAACGCCGTTTACAAGCTTGCCCCGTGTAAACGGTGACGGCCGACCGAGTGAACTCTTCTCGATGCACTGTTCGGTATAAGGCCATCGCTTCGATAATTCGCTATGTCGCCACCGGGCACCCGCCGTCACGGCGGGCGTTCCTAACTTTCCCGGGTAGTAGCTATTGGCGGCCTTTTCGACCTGGGATGCCAAGCGAGAACCACCTGCGATGCTCTCGCGCGCAATCTCCAATAGTCCCCGCGCGCCAGCTGCGTACACGGCTCCGACGACTTGATTAACGGTGGAGTGCGCGGCAGGGTCCACGTAATAGCGCCGCACGATTGCTCCAGTGTCAACACCAGCATCAAGATAGTGGATAGTCGCACCAACGAGATCAGGGCGCTCATGCAATAAAGCAAACTGTGTACTGTGGCTCGACCGATAGAACGGTAACACGCCGTAGTGCATGTTTAAGCAGCCGAGACGCGGTAACGTAAGCCAATCCGACCGGAGGATTGAAGCTCCGTATACAAGTACAAGATCAGGCGCAGCGTTGCGAAGAAACGCAAGTGCTGTCGGTGAATTTGGGTCGCTGGTCTTGAAGAGGCCGGGAGCCGCGTCTGTTGAATGCGGCTCAAGCCCGACAAGTGATTGCAAATATACGTCTGGTGAGTGTTTGCGCGCTAAGGCAGCGACTACAGATTGTTTTGTGCGGCGCGCTAAATTTATAAGGCGATCTATTAAAGGGGCACCGTCATTCGCTGGTCCGGTCTGAATAAGGGTCGCCGTCCAATCCGAACCGAGTGCTGCGCTTGCCATTCGGAGGAAGATCCGGTGTCGTAGGTCGTTCTTCGTGATGATGAGAACTTTGGGCATTGAGTTCCAAGGTAAGAGCCGGGCCGCAGCTTAATCGGCGCGAACTGCGGGCCAAAGCGAAAAGAATGCTAATTCAAAGGCAGCCACCTAATTAAATATCTCGTCAGATTTCCGAGGTACCCCCCACAGTTGCGATCTGTTCTTTCGCTGCGCTGCAATGCCAACGGACGCTATCGAACAAACAATGGATAAGCGGCCGCACGGGTACTGAATTGCTTAGGTGCGAAGACCCATGAACGAGATGTAGGGAAGTCGGGCGCCCTTTTTGTAGTATGAAATTGATAAAGTTTTTCGCGTGGGCATCTAATCAATATCAGCCCCGAAGTTTCCCCCCGTGCCGTGCCGTCAGCCACCGGCAGCGTATCGTTGAAATGTCATTTGCATGGCGCTGCGATAAGGATGCTGCCTCGACAGTGGATTGGGTCGGTACCCCCCTCTTTGAAACGAGAGCAGTCTCTCATTTGAGTATACTATCCGGGGGCGCCTGCCCGGGACACACAGCCGCCCCTAAGTCGGTCAATTCTGAATTCCTACCAGCCGAACTTTGACGTCTAGAGGCAAAAAGACATTTTTCTGAAGTGAAATTGCCAAGCAAGTGTTGTCCAACCGACACCAGCAATTGTCGAGGAAAGACGTGTATTCGCGAGCTGTTTGAAACCGTATCTCTGTGCGAAAGTACAGAGCCGTTGAGAAACCAGCCCTTTAGAGAACGAATTTAGGCGGCAGGCCATGTGTGGCAGTTCAGAGCGCGGCCCGAGAAGCTGCAAAATCAGCGCCGCTTTTAGGTTCCAAAATGGACCTGGGCGGCGTTTGGCATAAGGAGCTGGCGGAGAGAGTGGGATTCGAACCCACGTTACGGTTTCCCGTAAACACGCTTTCCAAGCGTGCGCCTTCAGCCACTCGGCCACCTCTCCAAACTCTTTACCGGCGCACGCCTTATTACATTAAGACGCGCGCGTCGCGCGCTTTTGCGCCTTCAGCCACTTGGCCACCTGTCCTGCGCTGCTAGCTCATGGCGGCGGCGGGCGGCTTTTGCAAGCCAAGATACCGGCCGATAGCAACTAAGACCGACAAATTGGCGATCCCGGCCGGCAATACCCGGCAAA
>JAUSBQ010000021.1 GCA_030651965.1 Pseudolabrys sp.
GACGGCGATCAAGGAAGCGGAGCCGGCGATCATGCGCGCCGCGCAGCGCGGCGTGGTTCACAAGAACACCGCCAGCCGCAAGGTCTCGCGTCTGGTGCACCGCATCGCCAAACTGGCAAAGTAATTAACTGAATGGCGCCAGGCGGCTCAGGCCGCTACCGAACGATCGTTAATTCCGGCTTTCCGTTCGCGCCGCTCCCTTGGTGCGCTGGCAGGCCGACCAGGGTACCAATCACGCGAAATAGCGTGGTGCTTTCTCAAAAAACATATGACAATGTTTCGTAACGGGGCGCGGTGACGCGCCCCGCACGCTGCCATTCGTGAAACTGTCATTGCCGTGTCGTGAAAATCTGCGCGGCAAGATTCCGCTGGACATCTCGCAGTGCAAGCGGGGCGCGATGCATCGCCATCGCATCTTTTGAGCGGGAGTTACCCTGCTCGGGCGAGCAAAAATATCAGCGACCATGGAATGACTTACAGAGAAAGCACGGGTAAGGACCCGGAAATACCTATGGCGCAGGCACTTCTTGCATTGCCGCGATAAAAAAATCCGGCGCGCGCTCAGGCAACACGTTGCCCGCACGACGCGGTGATTCCTGACGACTCATCAACACCTTGGAAACCATGCACTGATTTTTTTCATGAGCGCCGCGCGGCCGCGCGCCTGCGCCGCGACGCGTCGCCGTTTAAAAAAATTGCCCCGCCCTTCGCCTTGTGTATTTTCATGACTGCGCACGGTTTCCCGCGCGTGATCAGAAACAAGGATAGGTTCTGCGCTCATCTGCAGATGAGACCGGCTGTTTATTGTCCGCAAGGAACAAAGACGACCGCATCGTCTGTGAGTATCCGGAATCGCCATCCTGATCGGACTGCATCGCGTTCGGGTTACAGCGTTCGGATCACATCGCTAAAATGCGAGGGTCCAGGCGCCGATGGGAAGCCAAGCGCTAGGAAGATGACGAACGAGAAGTTGCGATAAGTCGAGAGATCGAGAAGTGACCAACGACCAGGTTAGAAGACGAAAAAACTAGAAGACCGGACAAGACCCTGCCGGACGCAGGGGGCGAAGCAGCTACGGGGGCGAAAGCCCGCATTCGATACAAGGGGGGTCATGATGACGACAGCGGGATTTGGTTCGATACAGGGCAATGATGCGCGTCAGGCTGCGTCGCTCACGATCGGCGCCAGCGTCCGTCACTCCCGTATGTCCGCGCGTTCAATGTCCATTGTGCCCCGCAAGTCCCTTGTCGCCAGCACGTCCCTTGTCGCCAGCCTGCGCGTCGCGCGCGCCTATTCGGCGCGGGCCAGCCGCGGCCAGATCACAGCGCCGCCCTTCCTGACCTAGCGCCGCTTTTTCGCGGGTGCCCCGAAAGCGTTCAGCGCTTTAGCGGATCAGGCGCCCCAGACCGACCCATCGAGTGCTTTGTAGCGTCCCGTCTTCCCGGTGCGTCGCGCCCATTTCGCGCCGCCAGAACACTTCTTCTCGCCGAGAAAAACCATGTCCGTTCAACCAATTCAGCAGATAGAGAACAAGAAAATGTCCAACGACGACGACGAAAGCTGGTTGCGGGTCAAAGCGCGTCTGCGCGCCGAAGTCGGCGACGACGTGTTTTCGAGTTGGTTCGCGCGCATGGACCTGGAACAGCTCAGCGACGGCGTGGTGCGGCTGTCGGTGCCGACGCGCTTTCTCAAGAGCTGGATTCAGTCGCATTACGCCGAGCGCGTGCTGGCCTGCTGGCAGGCCGAGCAGGATCAGGTCGGCCGCATCGAATTGATCGTGCGCTCGGCGGTGCTCAAGACCACCATGCAGCCGAAGCCGAAGGCCGAGCTGATCGGCGCTTCCAGCGAAGGCGCGCGAGGCTTCGGCAACGGCGTTGGCGCCGGACGGCCGATGTCGGCCGGCGATCCCGGCGTCCACGAAGCGCTTGGCGGTTCGCCGCTCGATGCGCGGCTGACTTTCGACAGCTTCGTGGTCGGCCGCTCCAATACGCTGGCGCAGGCGGCTGCGCGCCAGGTCGCCGCCGCGCGGCGCGGCGATCCGGTGATGTTCAATCCGCTCTACATCCATGCCGGCGTGGGCTTGGGCAAGACGCATCTGTTGCAGGCGATCACCTGGGCCGGCAATGCCGCCAATGAACGCAAAGTGCTCTACCTCACCGCCGAGAAGTTCATGTACGGCTTCGTCTCGGCGCTGCGCACCCAGACGGCGCTTGCCTTCAAGGAAGCCTTGCGCGGCATCGGCGTGCTGGTGATCGACGACTTGCAGTTCCTGCAAGGCAAGTCGACGCAGGCCGAGTTCTGCCACACGCTCAATGCGCTGATCGATGCGGGACGCCAGGTCGTCATCGCCTCGGACCGGCCGCCGTCGGAACTGGAGAGCCTCGACGACCGCGTGCGCTCGCGGCTGGCCGGCGGTCTCGTCGTCGAGATGGGCACGCTTGGCGAAGAGCTGCGGCTGGAAATCCTCAAAGCCCGCGTCAACACGGCGCGCTCCCACACGCCCGGCTTCGACGTGCCGCTGCCGGTGCTGACCTATATCGCCAAGACCGTCACCCATAACGGCCGCGACCTCGAAGGCGCGCTCAACCGCCTGCTGGCGCATAACAAGCTCACCGGCCAGTCGGTGACGCTGGAAATGGCCGAGCGCGAAGTGCGCGACCTGATCCGGCCGCAGGAACCCAAGCGCGTCAAGATCGAGGACATCCAGCGTGTCGTCGCCCGCCAGTACAATGTCAGCCGCTCCGACCTTCTGTCGTCGCGCCGCACGGCAAACGTCGTCCGCCCTCGGCAGGTCGCGATGTACCTGGCCAAGACCCTGACGCTTAGGTCCTTGCCTGAGATCGGGCGGCGGTTCGGCGGCCGCGACCACACCACGGTTCTCCATGCGGTGCGCAAGATCGAGGGCCTGGTCGGCAACGACATGGCGCTGGCCGAGGAGATCGAGATTTTGAAGCGCCAGTTGCAGGAGTAGGGCCGCAAACTCCGCTCATCCCCGCGAAGGCGGGGATCCAGGCTAAGCCCGAACGGCGGGCAAAGAACTGGATTCCCGCTTACGCGGGAATGAGCGGGTGGGTGGGGTCCCCCTCTCCTCCTCTCCAAAAATGTGGCCTGTGCACACCTGGGGAAATATTGCCCCACCCCGCCGCCGCCCTTGCTTAAATGCCGCGCTCTTGCCACCTTTGCCCCCCGGCCCCGCATAAGCGGCAAGCCGGCGCGCCTGGTGTAAGGGCTCATTTTAAAGGCGCCGAAGCGGGTCTCCCATGAAAGTTACTGTCGAGCGTGCCGAACTGCTGAAGTCGCTGGGCCACGTCCATCGCGTGGTCGAACGGCGCAATACCATCCCCATTCTCGCCAACGTGCTGATCCGCTCCGACAAGGGCAAACTCAGCATGAAGGCGACCGACCTCGACCTCGAAGTCACCGACTCGATTTCGGCCGAGGTTTCCCCCGGCGGCTCGACCACCGTGCCAGCGCATATGTTCTACGACATCGTCCGCAAGCTTCCCGAGGGCTCGCAGATCGTCATCGAAGGCTCCGGCGACCGCGCCGTGCTGTCGATCCGCGCCGGGCGCTCGCGCTTCACCTTGCAGACGCTGCCGGAAAGCGACTTCCCCGATCTCGCCGCTGGCGAGATGAGCCACAAATTCAGCGTGCCGGCCGCCGATCTCAAGCGGCTGATCGACAAGACCCAGTTCGCGATCTCCACCGAGGAGACGCGCTATTACCTCAACGGCATCTATCTGCACGCGGCGGGCGCGGCCAAGACCGCGACCCTGCGCGCGGTGGCGACCGACGGCCATCGGCTGGCGCAGGTCGAACTGGCGCTGCCGGAAGGCGCCGCTGGCATGCCGGGCATCATCGTGCCGCGCAAGACGGTCGCCGAAGTGCAGCGCCTGATCGAGACCGGCGAAGGCGACGTCCTGATCGAACTGTCGGCCGGCAAGATCCGCTTCTCGATCGGCAATGTCGTGCTGACCTCGAAGCTGATCGACGGCACTTTCCCCGATTACGGCCGCGTCATTCCGGCCAACAACGACAAGAGCCTGATCGTCGACAAGAAAGACTTCGAGGCCGCGGTCGACCGCGTCTCGACGGTGTCGAGCGAGCGCGGCCGCGCCGTCAAGCTGTCGATCACCGGCGGACGGCTGGTGCTGTCGGTGACCAACCCGGATTCGGGTTCCGCCACCGAGGAGCTCGAGGTCGAGTACGACAGCGATCCGCTCGATATCGGCTTCAACTCACGTTACCTGCTCGACATCGCGGCGCAGATCGAAGGCGAAGTGGCGGTGCTCAAACTCGCCGATCCGGGTTCGCCGACCTTGATCCAGGACAAGGACGCCAAGGGCGCGCTGTATGTCTTGATGCCGATGCGGGTTTAGCCGCGTTTTCCGCTGCCATTCGTCGATCAGGATGAACACATGCAGATCGGAATGATCGGCCTCGGCCGCATGGGCGCGAACTTGTCGCGCCGACTCATGAAGCACGGTCATGAAGTCGTCGTTCACGATCAAAGCGCTTACACTGTCAAATCTCTCGCCGGCGATGGCGCCAAGCCCGCTTCAAGCCTTGCCGATGTCGTCAAGCAACTGACCCCGCCGCGCGCGGTCTGGGTCATGCTGCCGGCGGGCGAGGCCACCGAAACGACCATCGGGCAATTAAGCGAACTTCTCGGTGCCGGCGACACCGTCATCGACGGCGGCAACACGTTCTGGAAGGACGACTTGCGCCGCGCCAAGGCGCTGAAAGCGCGCGGCCTGCACCATATCGATGTTGGCACCAGCGGCGGCGTGCTCGGTGCGGCGTCCGGATACTGCCTGATGATCGGCGGCGACAAGGACGTCGTGGCGCGGCTGGCGCCGATCTTCGTGGCTTTGTCGCCCGGGGGCGACACGCCCGCGCAAGGATCAACAGCGCCGCAAGGTTGGCTCCATGTCGGGCCCAATGGCGCCGGCCATTTCGTCAAGATGGTGCACAACGGCATCGAATACGGCCTGATGCAGGCCTATGCCGAGGGCTTCCAGATCTTGGCCGAGGCCAATGACGACAACGTGCCGGAAGCCGAGCGCCTGCCGCTGAAGATCGACGAGATCGCCGAAGTCTGGCGGCACGGCAGCATCGTCGAATCCAGACTGCTCGATGTCACCGCGGCCGCGCTGCGCGACGACGCCAAGCTGAAAGACTTTTCCGGCCGCGTCGACGACACCGGCGAGGGCCGCTGGACCATCCAGACCGCCATCGAACGCGCCATCCCTGCGATGACGTTGACGGCGGCGCTGTACGCCCGCTTCCGCTCGCGCCGTGAAGCGAACTTCGCCGACAAGGTGATCTCGGCCATGCGCAAAGGCTTCGGCGGTCACGGTGAAGCCAAAGGCAAATCGTGATGGCGCAGCGCCTGCCGACCCGGACCACGGCGATCGTCGTCATGGGCGTGTCCGGCGCCGGCAAGAGCACCATCGCCTCCAGGCTGGCCGAGCGGCTCAAGCGTCCACTGGTCGAAGGCGACAGCCTGCATCCGCAAGCCAACATCGCGAAAATGTCCAAGGGCACGCCGCTCAACGATGACGACCGCCTGCCCTGGCTGAAGGCGATTGCCGCGCGCATCGACGAAGCCCGCAAAGCGCACACGCCAATTATCGTCACCTGTTCGGCGCTCAAGCGTGGCTACCGCGAAATCCTGACCGACGGTCATGACGATGTCGGCTTCGTCTATCTGCAAGGCGCCAAGGAGCTGATTGCGCAGCGGCTCGCCGCGCGCACCGACCATTTCATGCCGCCCGGCCTGCTCGACAGCCAGTTCTCGGCGCTCGAGGAACCGGCGGCGGACGAACCGTCGATTGTCATTGCCATCGACGCCGCGCCGGACGATATCGTTAGCTCGATTATCGGGAAATTCAGGTCGTAATGACCGCCGCCTTCATCCGCCGCCTGACGCTCACGAACTTCCGCAGCTATCACGCCGCGCAATTGGCGCTGGATGAAGCAGGCCCCGTGGTGCTCACCGGCATCAACGGCGCCGGCAAGACCAATCTGATCGAAGCGATCTCGATGCTGGCGCCGGGGCGCGGCCTGCACCGCGCCACCATGGACGAACTGGCCTTCTCGGAAGGCGACGGCTCCTGGGCGGTGTCGGCCGAGATCGAAGGCATGTTGGGCCTCTCCACGCTCGGCACCGGCATCGATCCGCCGGCGGGCGAAGAGACCGCGACGACGCGCAAATGCCGCATCGACCGCGAGAATGTCGGCTCGGCCACGGCCTTTGCCGAGCATCTGCGCGTGGTGTGGCTGACGCCATCGATGGACCCGCTGTTCAACGGCCCGGCCTCCGAACGGCGGCGCTTCCTCGACCGTCTGGTGCTGGCGGTCGATGCGCAGCATTCCGGCCGCGTCAACGCGCTGGAACGTTCGCTACGCTCGCGCAATCGCCTGCTCGAAGACAGAAGCAGCGATCCGCATTGGCTGGACGCCATCGAGCACGAGACGGCGGAGGTTGCCGTCGCGGTGGCCGCCGCGCGCGCTGAAACCGTCAATCGTCTTTCCGGCGCGCTCGCCGCGACACGCGATCAGGCTCCGGCCTTCGCCATGCCCGATATCGCGCTCGACGGCTGGATGGAGAAGATGCTGCCGACGCACAGCGCGCTCGACATCGAGGACCGTTACCGCGAATTGCTGCGCGACAACCGCGCCCGCGACGCCGCCGCAGGCCGCACGCTGGACGGACCGCACCGCTCCGATTTTCTGGTCACCCATGCCGGCAAGGGCATACCCGCCGCCGATGCCTCGACCGGCGAGCAGAAGGCGCTGCTGATCCGGCTGGTGCTGGCGCATGCGCGGCTGATCAAGGAGATGACCGGCTACGCGCCGGTGATGCTGCTCGACGAAATCGTGGCGCATCTCGATCCGATGCGCCGCGCCGCGCTTTATGACGCGCTGTCGGTGCTGGGCGCCCAGGTCTGGATGACCGGGGCCGATCCGGCCGCATTCGGCGATCTGGCCGGCCGCGCCGCGATGTTCGAAGTGCGCAATGGCGGCGTAGAGCCGGTTCCATAGGGCCGCCGCAACGCATTTCAAGTTCCCGAAAACGCTGATAACACTTCGTTAATCGCGATACTTTGAAATCGTCGAAAATAGGAACTATAGCCAGCGCAATGCCTTTACTTCCGCGTGGTGCGCCACGGGAAATGGAAGTGGGCTATGTCTAACAACACTGAAACATCTGGTGATCGGTTGAAGCGCGAGCTGCATCGCGCGGTGGATCGTATTCGCCTCGAACTCGACAAGATCGAAATTCTTTCGGCGGCGATGGCCGCCTTCAGCAAGCCGGTTCCCGAGTACGAACCGGGCTTCCGCCACATGCGCCATGTCACGGCGAACGTGCTGGAACTCAACAGCCGCACCCGATAGTCGGTCACTTGGCCGGGTATTGCGCTGCCGCGCGAGAGGAATAAGCCGATGGGCAAAGAATCGAAAGAGGAAAAGCTCAAGGAAACCGACAAGCCCTGGGAGCGACCGGGCCAGTTCTCGCAAAATCCCTCCGACGAAGCGCCGTCGAAGAAGGATGTCGAAGGCACCTTTGAGCAGGTCAACAAGACCAGCTGATACGACGCTTCTAGATTTTCGAGTTTCTAAATCTCGCCCAGCAATTCGCGGCGCTGGCGCTCCGACGCATCGGAGAAGCGGCGCAAAGTGTGGGCCTCGCTGAGAAGCCCGATCACCTGACGGCGCTCGGCGGAATCGACCACCGCCAGCGCTTCCGCCTCGAATTTGCCGAAGGCGGCGATCGCTTCCTGCGCGGTCATTTGCGGCAGCACGACATGATCGGCATGGCGCAGAATTGAGCGCAGCGGCGCCGTCGCGGCAAGCTCCGTCGCATGCGCCTCCGCCACTAGCACCATGCCGGCATAGCGGCCTTCCTCATCGACGGCGATCACCTGATTGGTCGAGCCGATCGGAAACGCTTGCCGGAACGACGACACGTCTGCCTCCACCGGCGTCGTGCGCACGTCGGCGCGCATCATCTGCGCCACGGTGAGATCGCGGATCCACCCGACATCGGCGGCGCCGCGAATGGTCTCGCCGCGCAGATGGAAGCGCCAGGTGGTGAAGGAATAGCCGAAGAATTCGCGCGTCACCTGCATCGAGATGATGACGGAAATCAGCACCGCCGTGGTGAGCCAGAGGTCGCCGGTGGTTTCCAGCGCGATGAAAGTCATGGTCAGCGGTCCGCCGATCACCGCGACCGACAGCGCGCTCATGCCGATGATGGCATAGGCATCCGGATTGAGCGCCAGCGAGGGCCACAGCGTGTTCATGCCGACCGCGAACAACTGCCCGCCGAGCGCGCCGAGCAACAGCGAAGCAAAGAACAAGCCGCCACGAAAGCCCGAGCCGAGCGAGATGACCGAGGCCAGCGCCTTGAGCACGAAAATAAGGCCGATGGTGGCGAGCGGCAGCTTGAAGATACCAGTCAGATGCAGCGCGCCATGGCCTGACGACATCACCTGCGGCGATACCAGCGCGAGCAGGCCGACCAGCGCGCCGCCCAGCATCGGCCGCAGGCTCGGCTTCACCCGCGCCTTGGCGAATAGTTTCTCGCAAGCGGCGACGCCGCGCATCAGCAAAATGCCGAAGCCGGCGGCGAGGAGGCCGAGGGCGGCCGCGATCATCACGTCGTGCAGCGCCAAGGTCGACAGCGTCCCGGTCTCGATGCCGAGCCTGTCGGGGTGGAACACTTGCGCGGTGAGGTAGCCGATCAGCGCCGCCATGCCGACCGGAGCAAGGCTCGCCACAGCATAGCTGCCGATAATCAGCTCGAAGCCATAGAACGCGCCGCCGAGCGGCGCACCGAAAGCGCCGGCTATGGCGCCGGCGGCGCCGCAGCCGACCAACGTGCGCATGTCGCCCCGCCGCAGGCGGAACGCCTGGCCGATCTTGGAGGCAAAGGCGCTGGCCAACTGCGTGTAGCCAGCCTCCAGGCCGACCGAGGCGCCGACGCCGCTCGACCAGATCGTCTGCGCCGCGACGATGAAACTGCCGCGCATCGACATGCGGCCGCCGTGCAGCGCATTGGCCTCGACCGGATCGACCTCGCTGCCGCGCCAGCGGGCGATATAAGCCGTCACCAGACCGAAAATGAGGCCGCCCAGGCAGGGCACCAGGAACGCATAATACGGGTCAAGCGTGAGCTGGCCCGACAGATGCGAACCCGGCGCGATGCCGAACAACTTGAGATGCATGAATTCGACCGCCGCGCTCATGGCGGCCACCACCAGGCCGGCCACAGCCCCGACGATGGCCGCCAGCACGATGATGCTCGACTCGCGGGCGCGCGCGATGACGCGCAGGCGCTGTGGAACTTCGATCGTGCGGTTGAACCATTGCATGCCGCGGGGCTCGCAGAGGAAACAGGCCTGCTTAGAGGCCAGGGCGCGGCCGCGCGCAAGCATAGAATCCAACTGTCGAACCGGCGGAATCCGTGAGTGAAAAAACGCCGTCGCGGGCGGCAAAAGGGCGGCCTGAAACGGCTCCCGGAGTGGCCCAGAAAAGGGCCGTTTTTTGTCCCGCACCTCTTTAAAAAGTGCTTTTAAATCAACATATTAATCGCAATGACTTAGCGCTGTACGCGAGGCGTTTTTCGTGTCACACACGCTACTCAATCTGATTCATTTTCCTGGCCCGTTTCCTTCCCGTTTTCTTGCCTGTTTGAGGGTTATGCAGTCCATGGCTGAACCGGCCGAAAATATCCGCTCCGACGATACCGACTATGGCGCCGAGTCGATCAAGGTCCTCAAAGGACTCGACGCCGTGCGCAAGCGGCCGGGCATGTATATCGGCGACACCGACGACGGCTCGGGCCTGCACCACATGGTGTACGAGGCGGTCGACAACGCCATCGACGAAGCGCTGGCCGGCCACGCCACGCAAGTCGACGTCATGCTCAATCCGGACGGCTCCTGCACCGTGCGCGACAACGGCCGCGGCATTCCAACGGGCATGCACTCTGAAGGCGTATCGACGCCCGAAGTGGTGATGACGCAACTGCACGCCGGCGGCAAGTTCGACCAGAATTCCTACAAGGTCTCCGGCGGTCTGCACGGCGTCGGCGTCTCCGTCGTCAACGCGCTGTCGCGCTGGCTCAAACTGACGATCTGGCGCGACGGCAAAGAGCACTTCATCGAATTCCGCGACGGCGTCGCGGTGGCGCCGCTCAAGGTCGTCGGCGACTCGGACGGCAAGCGCGGCACCGAGGTGTCGTTCCTGCCCTCGACCGAAACCTTCACCATGGTCGAGTTCGACTTCGCCACGCTCGAGCATCGCCTGCGCGAACTGGCCTTTCTCAATTCCGGCGTGCTGATCGTCCTCTCCGACATGCGCCACGCGGTCGAGAAACGCGAAGAGATGATGTATGAAGGCGGCGTCGAGGCCTTCGTGAAATATCTCGACCGCAACAAATCGCCGCTGATCCCAAAGCCGCTGATGATCAAATCCGAGCGCGACGGCATCACCGTCGAATGCGCTTTGTGGTGGAACGACGCCTATCACGAGAGCGTTCTCTGTTTCACCAACAACATTCCGCAGCGCGACGGCGGCACCCATCTCGCCGGTTTCCGCGGCGCGCTGACGCGCCAGGTGACGCAATATGCCGATAAGCTCGGCACCACGCGCAAGGAAAAGGTGGCGTTGACCGGCGACGACTGCCGCGAAGGCCTCACCGCCGTTCTGTCGGTGAAGGTGCCTGACCCGAAATTCTCGTCGCAGACCAAGGACAAGCTGGTGTCCTCGGAAGTGCGCCCGGTGGTCGAAAACGTCGTCAATCAGGCGCTTCAGGACTGGTTCGAAATTCACCCGGCCGAAGCGAAGATCATCGTCGGCAAGGTGGTGGAAGCCGCCGCCGCCCGCGAAGCGGCGCGCAAGGCGCGCGACCTGACGCGGCGCAAGGGCGCGCTCGACATCTCGTCGCTGCCAGGCAAGCTCGCCGACTGCCAGGAACGCGACCCGGCCAAGTCCGAACTGTTCATCGTCGAGGGCGACTCGGCCGGCGGCTCCGCCAAGCAGGGCCGCAACCGCGAATTCCAGGCGGTGCTGCCGTTGCGCGGCAAGATCCTCAATGTCGAGCGCGCGCGCTTCGACAAGATGCTGGGCTCACAGGAAATCGGCACTTTGATCACGGCGCTCGGCACCGGCATCGGCCGCGACGAGTTCAATCCGGACAAGCTGCGCTATCACAAGATCATCATCATGACGGACGCCGACGTCGACGGCTCGCATATCCGCACGCTGCTGCTGACGTTCTTCTTCCGGCAGATGGAAGAGCTGATCAAGCGCGGCCACATCTACATCGCGCAGCCGCCGCTGTATAAGGTCAACCGCGGCAAG
>JAUSBQ010000026.1 GCA_030651965.1 Pseudolabrys sp.
CTATCGAGGCTGGCGCGCGCGGCTGTCAATCGACCAACAATAATAGGTACCATGCATGCGTCATGCTCGTGGATGGTTCCGGAAAGCTGGCTTGCCACCCATTGTGCGCTGCGCTAAGCCTCAACCGCTCCCGTCCTTGAAGTGTTTCCAAACAAGGCCTTGGGTTTAGGGCGTTTTCGACGGGCTAGGGCGCCGGATCGAGCCGCCAAATCAGCCCGGGGCGGGTGTGTTCAAGGGGCGGGGCGCGGGACTGGTCGCTGAGGTCGCCGATGAACGCATTGATGCTGGATTATCTGCCTTTGGTGATTTTCATCGGCGTCGCGCTCGTCATCGGGCTGGCGTTGCTGGTGGTGCCCTTCATCGTTGCCTTCAGCCAGCCGGACCCGGAAAAGCTGTCGGCTTACGAGTGCGGATTCAACGCTTTCGACGACGCGCGCATGAAATTCGACGTGCGCTTTTATCTGGTCGCCATCCTTTTCATCATTTTCGATCTCGAAGTGTCGTTCCTGTTCCCGTGGGCGGTGGCCTTCAAGGAGGTCGGCGTCTTCGGCTTCTGGTCGATGATGATCTTCCTCGGCGTTCTCACCATCGGCTTCATCTACGAATGGAAGAAGGGCGCGCTCGAATGGGATTGATCAGCCCGGCAATTTCGCGCGCAAGGACTTGGAACACAACGATTTGGCGCACAAGGATTTGGCGCTCATGACAATGGTCGCTCCCGCACCGCGCGGCATCCTCGACCCGCGCACCGGCCAGCCGGTAGGCAGCGACGATGCGTTTTTTGTCGGCGTCAACAATGAGCTTGCCGACAAGGGCTTCATCGTTGCCGCCGCCGACGACCTGATCACCTGGGCGCGCACCGGCTCGTTGATGTGGATGACGTTCGGTCTCGCCTGCTGCGCAGTCGAGATGATGCAGATGTCGATGCCGCGCTATGACGCCGAACGCTTCGGCTTCGCGCCGCGCGCCTCTCCCCGCCAGTCCGACGTGATGATCGTCGCCGGCACCTTGACCAACAAGATGGCGCCGGCATTGCGCAAGGTCTACGACCAGATGCCGGAGCCGCGCTACGTCATCTCGATGGGCTCCTGCGCCAATGGCGGCGGCTATTATCACTATTCCTATTCGGTGGTGCGCGGCTGCGACCGCATCGTGCCGGTCGACATCTATGTGCCGGGCTGTCCGCCGACCGCCGAGGCGCTGCTCTACGGCGTGATGCTGCTGCAGAAGAAGATTCGCCGCACCGGCACGATCGAGCGGTAAGCGAAGGCAAGCGATGCTAGACATGCTCGACAGGTTAGGGGCCACGATCCAGACCGCGCTGCCCGGCGCGGTCACTGGTTATGCGGTGGCGAACGAAGAACTGACGGTGACGGCGAAGGCCGCCGACATCGTCAAGGTCGCGACCTTCCTGCGCGACGATCCGGCCTGCCAGTTCATCTGCATCATCGATGTCACCGCTGTCGACTGGCCGGCGCGCGAGCAGCGCTTCGACGTCGTCTATCATTTCATGTCGCCGCGGCTGAACCAGCGCATCCGCGTCAAGGCGGCGACCGACGAGATCACGCCGGTGCCGTCGCTGATCGACGTGTTCCGCGGCGCCGACTGGTTCGAGCGTGAGACCTACGATCTGTATGGCGTGCTGTTTACCGGCCATCCCGACATGCGGCGCATCCTCACCGATTATGGTTTCGAGGGGCATCCGCTGCGCAAGGATTTCCCGCTGACCGGATTCGTCGAGGTGCGCTACGACGACGAGCAGAAGCGCGTCGTCTACGACAAGGTGAAGCTGAACCAGGAGTTCAGAAATTTTGATTTTCTGTCGCCCTGGGAAGGGACGGACTACATCCTTCCAGGTGACGAGAAAGCCAAAGAGCCGGGCCAAGGCAACAAGCTGACGGGCGAGCCAGAGAAGAAGGTGTCGCCGTAATGGCTGAAACCGCGGTCCGCAACTTCACCATCAATTTCGGCCCCCAGCATCCGGCCGCGCACGGCGTGCTGCGTCTGGTGCTGGAGCTCGACGGCGAGATCGTCGACCGCGTCGATCCGCACATCGGCCTTCTGCATCGCGGCACCGAGAAACTGATCGAGCACAAGACCTATATGCAGGCGGTGCCGTATTTCGACCGGCTCGATTACGTCGCGCCGATGAACCAGGAGCATGCGTTCTGCCTGGCGGTGGAAAAGCTGCTCGGCATCCAGGTGCCCAAGCGCGCGCAACTGATCCGCGTTCTGTATTCCGAGATCGGCCGGCTGCTGTCGCACCTTTTGAACGTCACCACGCAGGCGATGGACGTCGGTGCGCTGACGCCGCCGCTGTGGGGCTTCGAGGAACGCGAAAAGCTGATGGTGTTCTATGAGCGCGTTTCCGGCTCGCGCATGCACGCCAATTATTTCCGGCCGGGCGGCGTGCACCAGGACATGCCACTGAGGCTGATCGACGACATCGATGCGTTCTGCGATCCGTTCCTGAAGGTGGTCGACGACCTCGACAGTCTGTTGACCAACAACCGCATCTTCAAGCAGCGCAATGTCGACATCGCCATCGTCAAACTGGAAGACGCCTGGAACTGGGGCTTCTCGGGCGTGATGGTGCGCGGCTCGGGCGCCGCCTGGGACCTGCGCAAGTCGCAGCCTTACGAATGCTACAACGAAATGGAATTCGACATTCCGGTCGGCAAGAACGGCGACTGCTACGACCGCTACCTCATCCGCATGGAAGAGATGCGGCAATCGACCAGGATCATGAAGCAGTGCCTCGACAAATTGCGCTCACCGGCGGGCCAGGGCCCGGTGTCGGTCATCGACCAGAAGATCGTGCCGCCCAAGCGCGGCGAGATGAAGCGCTCGATGGAAGGCTTGATCCATCACTTTAAGCTGTACACCGAGGGCTTCCACGTCCCGGCCGGCGAAGTCTACGCCGCGGTCGAAGCGCCGAAGGGCGAGTTCGGCGTCTACCTCGTCGCCGACGGCACCAACAAGCCGTACAAATGCAAAATTCGTGCGCCGGGTTTCGCGCATCTCCAGGCGATGGACTGGCTGTGCAAAGGCCACTTGCTGGCCGACGTCTCCGCCATTCTCGGCTCCATCGATATCGTGTTCGGGGAAGTTGATCGATGAGTGTCCGCCGCCTAGCCCCCGCCGAGGTTCAGCCGAAGGAATTTGCCTTCACGGCGGAGAATCTCGACTGGGCCAAGAAGCAGCTCACGAAGTTTCCGGAAGGCCGCCAGCAGTCGGCGGTCATCCCGCTGATGTGGCGCGCGCAGGAACAGCATCACGGCTGGTTGCCGGAAGCCGCGATCCGCACCGTCGCCGACATGATCGGCATGGAGTATATCCGCGCGCTTGAAGTCGCGACCTTCTACACGATGTTCCTGCTGCAACCGGTCGGCAAGAAGGCGCATGTCCAGGTCTGCGGCACGACGCCGTGCCGGCTGCGCGGCGCCGATGCGTTGTTCGACATCTGCCACAAACGCATCGCGCATGAGCCGTTTGAATTGTCGGCCGACGGCAACTTCTCCTGGGAAGAGGTCGAGTGCCTGGGCGCCTGCGTGAACGCGCCGATGGCCCTGATCTGGAAGGACACCTACGAAGACCTGACGCCGGAGACGTTCGAGAGACTGCTTGATGGTTTCGCCGCCGGCCAGCCGCCGAAGCCCGGTCCGCAAATCGACCGGCAATTCTCCGCGCCCGAGGGCGGCCCGACGACGTTGACCGACAAGACAATCTACGAGACGGCGAGTGCGGGCGGTGACAATGACGGCGCCGCCCTGACAGACAACAAAGCCAAGAAGCCCACCAAGGCCGCCAGCGAACGTGAATCGCCGGTGACCAAGAATCCAAAGCCCTAGAGCCCAGAACCGCAAACGAATTAGCCGCCCAGAAGAGTCAAAATGCTCGCTGACAAAGACCGCATCTTCAAGAATCTCTACGGCCTCCACGATTGGGGTCTGAAGGGTGCGCGGTCGCGCGGCTCATGGGACGGCACCAAGGCGATCCTCGAGAAGGGCCGCGACGGCATCATCAACGAGATGAAAGCGTCCGGTTTGCGCGGCCGTGGCGGCGCGGGATTTCCGACCGGGCTGAAGTGGTCGTTCATGCCCAAGGAGATCGGCGAGCGGCCGCATTATCTCGTCGTCAATGCCGACGAATCCGAGCCCGGCACCTGCAAGGACCGCGAGATCATGCGGCACGATCCGCATCTTCTGGTCGTAGGCTGCCTGATCGGCGGCTTCGCCATGGGCGCCCATGTCGGCTACATCTATGTGCGCGGCGAATTCATTAGAGAGCGTGAGCGGCTGCAAGCCGCCATCGATCAGGCTTACGAAGCCAAGCTGATCGGCAAG
>JAUSBQ010000029.1 GCA_030651965.1 Pseudolabrys sp.
CGCCGCAAGGTTTCTCGTGGAAACAACTGGCGCAGGATGGCGTTCAGTTCTCGCCGGCGAATTACCAGAACAATCAGGATCAGCCGTTTTTGATGGCCGCCGGCAATCGCGCCGACCTCCTGGTGAAGGCGCCGGTCAACACCGGCACCACGCCGATCTCCGTGCCGGTCATCGTGCGGCAGGCGATCAACGACGCCCAGGCCGCCGCGCCGAACCGTAACGCGACGCTGCTGACCGTCGTCGTGCAGCCGGGACCGGCGGTCACCGGCAACCGCGCCACCTTCATTCCCCAGGCGCAGGCGCCGGCACTTCCGCCGTTCCTCGCCGACATCAAGGCGAGCGAAGTGAAGGGCACCAAGAAGATCGTGTTCGAATCGGTGGCGCCGCAGCAGCAGCCGCCGCCGAATGCGCCGTTCACCGAGCACACGATCGACGGCAGGAAATTCGACGGCAATATCGGCGTCGTCGCGCTGCTCAACACCGTCGAGGAATGGAAAATCGAGAACCGCACCTCGTCCAATAGCCCGTCGGGGCCGATCAACCATCCGTTCCACATCCACATCAATCCGTTCCAGGTGGTGGAGGTGTTCAATCCGCTGGAGACCTTCGCGCCCGATCAGGCCACTCCGGGAACGAGGATCAGCCGCTATGTGCTGAGCGGCAACCAGCCGCAGGCTGGCCAATGCGTGCTCGATCCCAAGGACGAAGAGACCTGGAAGCCGTGCGTGAAGGGCCCGCAGGCGGATCTGATCTGGTGGGACGTGTTCCCGATCCCATCGGGGCTGTTTGTCGCGGCCGCGGGCGGCAACCCGGCGGTCACCATCCCCGGCTACTTCAAGATGCGCAGCCGCTTCGTCGATTACACCGGCCAGTACGTGATCCACTGTCACATTCTGGCGCACGAGGATCGCGGCATGATGACCGTGGTCAGCGTGGTGCCGTTCAAGACACCGTATTCGCACCATTAAAACGGCGGTCTTTGCATGTCGGTTTATGACGCGGTGGCGCCCCAGTTCGACCGCCACCGCGCCCTGCCGGACGATGCCGCCGTGACGGTACGCGAGGCGGTGCTTCGCGCGCTGCCGCCGCGCCCCCGCCTGTTGGACCTTGGCGCCGGCTCAGGCCGCATCGGCTGGCCTTTCGTCGCCGCGCATGACGATTATGTCGGCGTCGACCTGTCCTTCGGCATGTTGCAGGCATTCCGGCAACGTGAGCGCAGCGCGGCCCTGGCGCAGGCCGATGGCTGCGCATTGCCGTTTGCCGACCGCGGCTTCGATGCCGTGCTGCTGGTGCAGATTTTCGGCGGGCTCAAGCGCTGGCGCGCGCTGATCGACGAGGCCTTGCGGGTGCTGCGGCCCCGCGGCGCACTGATGCTCGGCCGCACGCGCGCGCCGGATGACGGCATCGATGCCCGCATGAAGCAGCGGCTCGATATGATTTTGGCCGGCCACGCCTTGCCGGCGGAAGCGGGCAACAGCCGCGCGCGGGCCGAGCTTCATCTCGAAGAGCGCGCCGCGGCCGTACGCGAGATCGACGCCGCGCACTGGCGTGTGACGCGAAGTCCTGCCGATTTTCTTCAGCGCCACGCCGGCGGCGCGCGCTTCAGTACGCTGGCGCCGGCGCTACGCGCGAGCGCTTTAGGCCAACTCGCCGATTGGGCCGCCGCGACGTTCGGAAATCTCGATACCCGTCTCGAGGAAACCCACCGCTTCACGCTGCGCATATTCACATTCGCGGAAAGGTAACGCGCCATGCAGACTGACACGTCGATGCTGACAGATTTGGGCAAACGCCTGGTCAGCGGCTCCTTGAGCGACGCCGCGCTGCAACGCGCCACCGAAGCGACGCCGGACGTGGCCATCCTGCCCTGGGTCAATGTCGTCAAGATCGGCGGCCTGTCGTTTATGGTCCGTGGCCGTACCGCCGTCGGCCCACTGGTCGACGAGATCGTCGGCAATCTGTCGAAGCACAAGATGATCCTCGGAACCGGCGCCGGCACCAGGGCGCGCCACATCTACTCGCTCGCCATCGATCTCGGCCTGCCGGTCGGCGTCCTGACCGTGCTCGGCACCGCCGTCGCCTGGCAGAACGCGCAGATGCTGCAATATCTGCTGGCGCGTCACGGCATCGCTTTTCTCGAGCCGGAAGGCTTTGCCTCGCTGCCGCACTATCTGATGGAGCGCGGCGCGGTCATCTGTCAGGGCATGCCGCCGTACAAGTTATGGGAACAGAACCCGGACATCGGCCGCATCCCGCCGCAACGGACCGATACCGGCTGTTTCCTGATCGCTGAGGTCTATGGCGCGCGCAAGATGATCTACGTCAAGGACGAGGACGGGCTCTACACCGCCGATCCGAAGAAGGACCCGGCGGCGCGCCATATTTCGCGCGTCAGCGTGCGGGAATTGCTCAAAGAGGATCAGGACGACCTGGTGGTCGAACGCGCCGTGCTCGATCTGATGCTGAGCGCCCGCCACATCCGCGAAATCCAGTTCGTCAACGGCTTGAAGCCTGGCCAGTTGAGCGCGGCGCTCAACGGCGAGCCGGTCGGGACGATCATCTACAACGCGGAATTCAAAGGCAGGGGCCCGCTATGAACGTCATCCATAGCGCGCAGCACGTTGTCTCGCGGCTGATGCGCGAGTCGCTGGTCGACCGGCACGTCATCGCCGGCACCGAGGCGCCGGTGCGCGCGATATTGCCGCGTCTCAATGTCGTCCAGATCGGCGGTCTCTCGATCATGGACCGCGGCCACAGCGCGGTGCTGCCGTTGCTCGATGAAATCGTTGCCAATCAGGAGAATCATACGCAGGTGATTGGCGTGGGCCCCGGTGTACGCGCGCGACATATCCTTTCGGTCGGGCTCGACCTCGGCATGCCGACCGGCGCGCTCGCCGTGCTTGCCGGCAAGTCGTCGGCGCAGAACGCCTATATGGTGTCGTGCCTGCTCGCCAATCACGGCTTCGTCTATCTCGAGGCGCCGTTCATCGTGCAGCTCTTGCCGGCGATGCTGGCGGCGGCGCGCGGGGCGGTGTTCAACGGCATTCCGCCTTACGATCTTTGGGAGCACCCGCCGGCGGTCGGCAAGATCCCGCCGCACGGCAGTGATGCCGGCTCTTATCTGGTCGGCGAAGTGTTCGGCGCGCGCTCGATCATTCTGCTGAAGGATGTCGATGGCGTGTACAGCGCCGATCCGAAGACCCATCCCAACGCCGAATTGATCTCCGAGATCAGCGGCGCCGAGTTGATCGCGCGCAAGCTGCCGACGCTGCCGATCGAACCGGTGGTGCTGGAACTGCTGACCCGCGCCAAGCTCGCCAAGAACATCCGCATCGTCAACGGACTGGTGCCGGGCAACCTGACGCGGGCGCTGAACGGCGAAGCGGTCGGCACGCTGATCCATACGTAACGCGACGCAGCGCGTCGTCGACACTCACCCCTGCTTCGGCACGCGCTTGGCCGGCGTATCCGCGGGCAGCGAAACCCACGGATGCCGCGTTTCCTCCCACACCGCGATGGCCGGCGGCGGGAAAGCGGGGTCGGCAAAGCTGCCGATGGCCACGGCAAAATATTCGGGAAAGCTCCCGCTTTCCCAGTAGACGGTCGAGCCGCACGCCGGACAGAAACGAAACGTCACCTGGTTGCCGCTATCGGCGGTGCGCGACCACGCGGTTGCGTTGCCGGCAACGGCGACCTGCTCGCGGAGAAAGCGCGCCTGGTTGCTGATGACGGCGCCGGTACGGCGCTGGCACTCCAGGCAATGACACATGGAGACGCGCGCGGGCTCGCCTTCAATCGTCAGAGAGAGTTGCCCGCAACTGCAAGCGGCGCGTCGGGTCGTCATGGCTTTGCTCCAAGGCTGCCGATAGTCAATCCTGGCCGTCCGGCTTGCGGCGCAGCCGCCTGTAGAAGCGCGGCGCCATGATGAGGATCGCCACCAGCGCCAGCACGATCAATGCGTAATAGATGTTATCGGTCTCGCCCGCGACCGCGGCGCGGCCTGCATGACCGATCCAGGTATAGGCGATCGTCGACGGCGCCATAAACACGAGCGTGGCGAGGATGTAATGGTGGAACGGAATGCGGGTGACGCCGAGCAGGTAGTTGACGACGTTGTACGGAAAGATCGGCACCAGCCGGACGAAGGCGACGAACTGCCAGCCATCCGTCTCGACGCTTCTGATGACCTTCTGCATGCGCGGGCCGGCGCGGCGCTCGACCCAATCGGCGGCGAGATAGCGCGCCACCAGAAACGCCAAAGCCGCGCCGAGCGTGCCGCCGGCAAGATTGATCAGGCTGCCCCAGACCAGACCGAACAGCACGCCGCCGGCCAGGTCGAATATGCCGCCCGGAATCATGGCGACAGTGGCGATCGCATAGAGAAGGATGAAACCGACCGGCGCCCAATCGCCGAGACTCGCTATGCGGGTCTGCACGCCATCGACGCTGGTGGCGCCGTCAAACAGCCAGAACAACGCCAGGCCGCCGGCGACGGCCAGCACGACGATCAGCGCAAGCAGCCATCGTCTTCGCGTCATATGCCGTCTTGAAAGGCCGCGGCTAAAGGAAAGGCTAAAGGGATGGTGGGCGCGACAGGGATCGAACCTGTGACCCCCTCCATGTCAAGGAGGTGCTCTCCCGCTGAGCTACGCGCCCGTTAGTGCAGTGGTCTTATCGGCTCCAAACCGACGAAGCAAGACCGGTCTCGGAGCGATTTTCAGGCCGCCAGCATCTTGTGGACCTCGTTGACGAGGTCGCGCAGGTGGATCGGCTTGGAAAGGACCTTGGCCTGCTTGGGCGCGGTCGAATCGGCATTCAGCGCCACGGCGGCAAAGCCGGTGATGAACATGATCTTGATATCGGGGTCGAGTTCGGCGGCCCGGCGGGCAAGCTCGATACCGTCCATTTCCGGCATCACGATATCGGTCAAAAGCAGCTCAAACGGCTCTTCGCGCAGACGCTGATAGGCCGAGAGGCCATTGTCATACGAGGTGACGTCGAATCCGGCATTTTGCAGGGCCTTGACCAAAAAGCGCCGCATATCGGTGTCGTCTTCAGCCAACAGGATTTTCGACATCGCTCTTAAACGCCCCTAACGCCTGACACACCCGGCCCAAATACCGGTTTTCGCTGCCCCATAAGAACGATGCCGGGTAAATAACGGGTGAACCAAAAGCAAACCCTGGCTTTATCCCCCGGCCTATGGACAATAGAACGTATAGTGCGCCCAAAACCGCCCTGTTCTCAATGGTATTCAGCACATCCTATGAACGCACCAGCTTCTACACGCGCCACATGTCATGACTGAGTCAAAGGACGAGTTGGACCCGGCTTTCGAGATCGTCGAGCCGAAGGCCCTGCGCGGCCCGGCGATGTTCAATTCGCCGCATTCGGGCTCGACCTACCCGCATCAGTTCCTGGCGCAGTCGCGGCTGGATATCGCCACCTTGCGCCGCTCGGAAGACAGTTTCGTCGACGAACTGATGGCCGGGGTCGTCGGCCAAGGCTACCC
>JAUSBQ010000031.1 GCA_030651965.1 Pseudolabrys sp.
GTCGCATCGAACGTATTTCTAGGCCGTGAAATGACCAAAAAAGGCCCGTTTCGGTTCATTCTCGACAATCGCTCAATGATAGAGCGCTCGCGTAGCGTCCTCAGCCGCCTAAAGATCAATATTCCGAATATTCGCCAGCGCGTCCGCTCAATGTCGGGGGGCCAGCGTCAGTCGATTGCAATCGCGCGCTGTGTCTGCTTCAACGCGCAAGTCGTAATACTTGACGAGCCAACTGCCGCGCTCGGCGTTGAAGAGACGCGTAAGGTTTATGCCCTCATCCGCGAAATGCGAGACCAGGGTCTGGCCGTACTTCTGATCAGCCACAATCTCAATCACATCTTCGAAAATTGCGACCGGATCACCGTGCTCAAGACAGGCCGACTGGTCGGCTCCCGGCGCGTCACTGAGACGACGCAGGACGAAATTGTGCGCATGATCGTCAGCGGCGTAGCGAGCGAAGCACCGGCGGCGGAGAGCGCCTCCGCGCGTGCGGCGAAGGCATGATGTTAAGATGCCGGGCTGCTGCCTCCTTCCGGTCCGCAAGTGTGGGAATTGTGTGAATGTCGCGGACTGCCCTCATAGCCGGCGCAACTGGAGCGACGGCGAAGCGCCTTGTCGAATTGCTGCTCGATGACGGCTGGGCCGTGATCGGCGTCAGTCGCAATCCGCCAACCGGTCAGGGCCGCCTCTCCTTCATCCGCGCTGACCTGCTCGATCCCGACGACACCACGCGGGCGCTCCGCCAATGCCGGGCGGTTACGCACATCTTCTATACCGGCCGCGCCAAACATGGCGAAGGAGGAACCGAGAGCGTGCCAGATAACCTCGGCATGCTACGCAACACGCTCGATGCGATCGAACCAATTGCGCCGGACCTCGCGCATGTCCATCTCGTGCAGGGCGCAAAATATTACGGTGCGCATCTCGGGCCGTTCCCGACGCCAGCGCGCGAGGACGACCCGCGCCACATGCCGCCGAACTTCTATTACGACCAACAGGACCTTCTCGTTGACCGGCAGCGCGGCCAGCGGTGGGATTGGTCAGTATCCAGACCCGATTTTGTGTTCGATTTCGCACCCGAGCGTGCGCGTAACATCATCTCGACGGTCGGTGCATATGCGGCGCTCGCCGCCGAGTTGGGCGTGCCGCTCGACTTTCCCGGCCCGCGCGGCTGCTTCGACGCGATCAAGCAAGCGACTGACGCGACGCTTCTCGCCAACGCGATGATCTTCATCGCCACGGCGCCAGCCTGCGCCAACGAGGCCTTCAACGTCACGAATGGCGACCTGTTCCGCTGGACCAGGCTTTGGCCGCGGCTCGCAGGTTATTTCGGTTCGCCAGCAGGTAGGCCTCGCCCGCTCCAGCTCGCGCAGATGATGGCCGACAAAGAACCGGTGTGGCAGCGCATCGTCGCCAAGCACGGGCTCAAGCCGCAGTCGCTCGAGGCGGTCGCGAATTGGCCGTTCGCCGATTTTCAATTCTCGCAGGACTACGATGTAATCACCGGCACGACCAAGCTGCGTCGCGCCGGGTTCAATGACATCGTCGACACCGAGGAGATGTTTCTTGCCCATCTCGCACGCTACCGCGCGGCCAGGATTCTACCTTAGCGACGGATATGATGGAGACTAATACATGAAATTTGAGAAAGTTCTCGTGACAGGCACGGGCGGCCAACTCGGCAGCTACACGGCGGCCGAGTTGAAGGGCCTCTGCGAAGTGCACGGTTTCGACGCAAAGGGGGCCCGCGGCGACTTTCCGCACCGCGTCGGCGACATCACCGATCCGGTGGCGATGGCGCGGGCCTGCAAGGGCATGGACGCCGTGATCCATATCGCAGCGCGGCCCAACATCTGGAGCGGGACCGGCGACGACATTGTGCGGGTCAATACCATGGGCGTATGGACCGTGCTCACCGCCGCCGAAGCCGCAGGCGTGCGGCGCGTTGTGCTCTGCTCCAGCGATTCGGTCGTCGGCTTCACGGTCATGTCAGCCGGGCTCAAGCCGCCTGAATACCTGCCCATCGACGCGGCGCATCCACTGCGTCCGACCGATCCTTACGCCATCAGCAAGCTGCTCGGCGAGGAAGTCGGCCGCGCCTTCGTCACGCGCGGCAAACTAGAAGTGATCGCACTTCGGCCGGTCTTTGTTCTTTATCCAGAAATGGAAGGCGAAGTGAAAGCACGCGCCGCCAACCCGGCCGCCTATCGCGGCGTGACCGTCGGAGGTCCAAATCCGGCGGGCGGCGGCCCGGCTTGGCATTATGTCGATCCGCGCGACGTGGCCCGCGCTTTCCGCCTCGCGCTCGAAGTCGAGGCGCCACGGTTCGCTTCCTATTTCATTAGCGGGCCGAACACCTTGGCGCCAGAGCCAACGCTTGAGCGGCTACGGCGTGTTCTCGGCGTAGATGTGCCGGTGCAAAGACCGGAAGTCTATGCACGCAACCCGTTTGCGCCACTATACGACCTACAGGCCGCGCGGGACGACCTCGGCTACGAAGCGGAATTTGATCGGCGGTTGCTGCTCTATCCTGCCAAAGCGGCAGACGCACAGTGAGCTCCACTCCGGTCTTCCACACGGCTCACCTTCGGGTGCGTGAAGACATCGTCGAGCGGTTTAGCGATCGGCTGCTGCGCCATGCGCGTATCAGCCTCGACGCCGAGCCGGGCTGTCTCCGCTTCGACATCCACCAGGAGTTGGAAGATCCGACTTTGTTTCTGCTAATCGAGACCTACGCCGACCAGGCGGCCTTCGACACACACCGCAATTCGCAACATTATCTGCAGTTTCGCAAAGATGTGAAAGACTGGGTCGTCGAGCGCAAGTGGTGGTTATGGCACTGTTTCGAACCGAACGTCGGGTGAACGACTAGCCGACCGGCGCCATCGTTGGACAGCAGCCTTTCGGCGGCGCGCGTGCTTCTGGCACGAACGACAAGGCGGGCTCCATGTGGAACTTGATCCGGTGGGTTTCACCTCGGACGATCAAGGAAACGTTTGTGCCGCCAACCCGGTATTCCTAACCGTTCCTGTTATGAGCGGGTTGCGCAGCCCCAAAAGGGTACGCCGAGCAGTCCAACATGCGCTCTTCGGCCCCTCGCTATGTGCATAGAAAACAATTGCTATTCCCGCTCAGCCCACCCTCTCCATCATGGGTGCAACAGATAATTGTCTTTTTATATCAAACATTAAGTCTATTTCAGACGACTCGTAGCCGGCTTCGACCACATCATAAGACGGATCTGCCAAGGCAGCTTTACGGCCTATACTATCCCGATGATCATCAAACAAGGCTGGAAGATCGTCAGCCGCGGGTGGACCCGGGAACAGACGAAACCGCCGCCTGCGGCAGTGAGATCTCAATCAACCCAAATCGCACCAGCCACCTCGACAACGCGCGCAAGCTTTGCCCGCTCGTCCGCCTCTGTCAGCGGATTGCCCGCGACAGTGCTTGCGAAGCCGCATTGCGGGCTGATCGCCAATCGGTCGAGGTCGATATAGCGCGTCGCCTCCTCGGTTCGCCGCTTCAGGACATCGACGCTCTCCAACACCGGCGTCTTCGAACTGACCAGGCCGAGGACGACGCCGCGGTCCTTCGGCACAAAGCGCAGTGGCGCGAAGTCGCCTGCCCGCGCGGTGTCGTATTCGAGAAGGAAATGATTGACGTTGGTGTTGGCGAAAAATCGCTCTGCGACCGATTCATAACCGCCGGCGCCGAGATAATGGCCCTTGAAGTTACCACGGCACATGTGGACGCCAAAGATCACATCGGCCGGCGCGTCCGCGACGGCGTCGTTGATGCTGTCGATATAAAGATCGACCAGCGCGTCCGGATCGCTGCCCGTACCCGCGATCTGCTGGCGAATGCCGGGGTCGCACAGCAGCGCCACCGCGACCTCATCGAGCTGGATATAGCGGCACCCAGCTTTGGCCAGTTCGCCGATCTCCTGTTTGAAAATCTTGGCGAGATCGGCAAAGAACGTCGACACGTCCGGATAGACCACCTTGTCGGCAAAGTCGTTGCAACGGTAAAAATGCATGGTCGACGGCGCCGGCAGCGTAATCTTGCCGGTCAACTTGGTGACGCTGTGCAGGAACTGATATTCGTCAAGGGCGAGCGGCCGCCTTCGCTTGATCGCGCCGTTGGCGTAAGGCGCAGTAAATTCAACCTCGTGGCCCTGATCGTTGCGAAATTTGAATGAAGCGGTCTTGATCTCGAACCCCTCGACCCGCTCGACGAAGCGGCCCCAATAGGAGCCGCGGCGGAATTCACCGTCCGTGACCACCTGCAAGCCAACATCGGCCTGCAGGGCGACGACATCGCGGATGCATTGGTCCTGCAGCCGGTCGAATTCGGCGTCGCCGATTTCCTTGGTGGCGTGACGGCGAAACGCCTGGCGCAAGGCCGGCGGCCGCAACAGGCTGCCTACGTGATCGGCACGAAACGGGGGACGGCCTTTTGTCGGCGCGACCATGGCGGCTCTCCCTGGGACAAAGTTATTCTATAGCTCGATAGATGGAATTTAGATCGGTATCGTGGCAGAACACAATGGCCTAGAAAACGACCGGCCACCTTTTAGACGGCTTCCGGAAATTTTGCTGCAGGAGCAAGGTGATCGGCATGACAGTCGCCACTCTCCCTCCCAGTCGCCGCGGCGCCAGCCAGCGCCGCCGCGCGCCGGAAATCATCGAAGCCGCGGCGCTTGTCTTCGCCCAACGTGGCTTCCATGGCGCCACGACGCAAGACATTGCGGACGTGCTCGGCATTCGCCAGGCGAGTCTGTACTATTACGTCTCCTCCAAGGAAGCAGCGCTGGAATTGGTGTGCCTGCGCGGCGTTGAGGGCTTCTTCGAGGCTGGCAAAGCGATCGCCGCGCGCCCCGACCCTGCTCGAGAAAAGCTGTCTTTATTGATCATTTCACATCTTTCTCCGATGCTGGACCGGGGCAATTTCGTCAAGGTCTTCCTCAACGAACGCCAGCATCTGCCGGCCGAGAGCCGGCGGCGGATCGGCCGCTGGTCGCGTGGCCTGGAACGCATTTTCGAACAGGTTATCGACGAAGGAGTCGCCGCGGGTGAATTCCGGGCCGGACTTGACGCGCGGTTGGTCACGCTCGCCGTCCTCGGCATGTGCAACGCAGCATCAAGCTGGTACCTCAAGGAAAACAAGGGCGTGCCTGCCATCGCCGCGGAATTTTCACGCCTCGTCATCGACGGCATGGCTACACGGCCAGCCAAGCGACCACCCAAGCGCCGCTGAACGCGCCGGTCCGTCATTTGGCTATGGAATTTTGAGTTCGATTGATCTATAGAATTCGATCAGAGGAAACACGCGAAAAGAGCGCCGTATGACCGCGTCCGCCACGGTCTATCGAGAACGCTTGCGCCGCACCACCGCTCCGCATTTGTTGTGCGAGCGCGCGCGCGTAACGCCGGATTCCGTTGCCTTTCGTTCAAAACATTTCGGCATCTATCGCGAGCGGCGCTGGCGCGATTATGCCGCGCTGGTGGCTCATGCGGCGCGCGCTATGCAATCGCTCGGCATCGGACGCGGCGAGCGCGTCGCCATCATGGGCGATGTTTGCGAAGAGTGGATGATCTGCGATCTCGCCGCGCAATCGCTCGGCGCCATCGTCTACGGCATCTATCCGACCGCGTCGGCGGCAGAGGTCGAGTATCAGATGCGCGATGGCGGCGCGTGCGTGTTCATTGCCGAAGACCAGGAATATGTCGATCGCTTATTGCCGATTGCCGAGCGGTTGCCCGACCTGCGCACGATTTTGGTGCTCGATGATTCGGCGATGTTTGGATACGAACACCCCAAACTGAAACGTTTCGGCGAATTGCTCGGCGCTACTGAGACACCAGATCTCGGCTGGCTCGAAGCGCAGGCCGCGTTGGTTACAGCCGATGATCCCGCCTTCATCGTCTATACCTCCGGCACCACCGGCCACCCGAAAGGCGCGCTGGTTAGCCATGGCAAGCATCTGGCCGCGACCGATACCGTGGTTTCGCATTATCCGACGTTGCGCGACAAACCGCACCGGACCGTGGTATTCCTACCGATGTGCCACGTGCTCGGTCGCGACGTTGCCATTACGCTACCTTTGATTTCACAGCTTGTGCCGCATTTCGGCGAGGACCCCGAGGATTTCGCGGTCACCTTGTTCGAGGTAGCCCCCACAGTGCTGTTCATGGTGCCGCGCTATCTGCAAAAATTTGCCTCACACGTCCTGGTCGGCATTCTCAATTCGAGCCGGATCAAGCGCGCCGCCCATGACTTCGCGATGCGCTTTGCCCGGCCCTATGCGAACCGGCGCTGGAATGGGGGTTCCAATATCGTTCAGAACACGATCTATCGGCTTGTTCAGGCGGGAGTGTTCAAGCCGATCCTCAACAAGCTCGGCTTCGACCGGTTGGAACTGGTGGTCAGCGGCGGCGCTTCCTTGCCGGCTGAGACCATGGCGCTATGGCATGTCTACGGCGTCAATGTCGTCGAGATGTACGGCCAGACCGAGGAAGCCGGCGGCATCATCGCCGGCCAGCGCGGCCCGTTCCCGCGTCCCGGCAATGTCGGCACCGCGGTCGATGGCATCGACGTCCGGCTCGCCGAGGACGGCGAGGTACTGGTGCGCAGTCCCGATCTGTTCGACGGCTATTGGCGCAACGAAGAGGCGACGCGCGAGATCAAGAGCGCCGATGGCTGGCTGCGCACCGGTGATGTCGGCGAATGGCGCGACGGCGCCTTGCGGTTGATCGACCGCGCGCGTGACTTCATGGTCACCGCCGGCGGCAAGACCATTTCGCCCTCCTTCATCGAGAATGCCCTGCGCGCCAGCCCCTATGTGGCGGAAGCGGTGGTCTTCGGACACGGTCGCAAGTATCTCACTGCGATAATCGAGATCGACTTCGACACCGTTGCCGACTGGGCCCGCGCGAACGACGTCGCCTATACGGGCTTTACCAGCCTGACGGCGCATCCGCGCATTTCGCAACTGATTGAGATCGAAATCGACAAGGCCAATGCCTCGTTGGCGCGGGTGGAGCAGATCAAGTCGTTCCGCATTTTGCCCAAGGCGCTCGATCCGGAAGAAGAAGGGGAGCCGGTAACCCCGACCCGCAAGGTCAAGCGCAAGCTGATGTACGAGCGCTTCAAGGTGCTTGTCGATGGCATGTATGACGACAGGGAAGAACGCCTGATCGCCGCCGGCGCCGGCGGTGTTCTGGCTCAGTGAAGCGACACAAACAGAGATCAACAAGACGAAAATGGGAGGAATGAAATGTTCAAGAGGACCTTGCTCGGCGCGATAGCAATTTGCGCGCTAACGATCCCGGCGTCCGCGCAGGACGCCTATGTTGTCGGCCTGACCGGCGCGCTCACCGGCCCGCCATCCAGCACCTATGCGCCTGCGGTCGACGCCCTCGGCATCTATATTGATCGGGTGAATGCGGCCGGCGGCGTCAACGGCAAGAAGATCAAACTCATTCTCGAAGACGACGGCGCGCAGCCTTCCAAGGCGGCGGCCAACACCAAGAAGCTGATCACGCAGGACAAGGCGGTGCTGATCCTCAACGCCAGCCTGTCCTCGACTTATGCGCCGGTGATCGCGGAGACCCAGGCCGCCGGTGTGCCGCTGCTGTTCGCAAGCTCGGTCTGCCCCAAGAGCGTCTATCCGCCAGCCGAACCGCTGCAGTTCTGTACAACCGGCTTTGCCGCCAATTACGACAGCCAAGCCACGCTCGACTTCATCAAGGCCCGCGCCAAGGGACCGGTGAAAATCGGTTTCTCTGCTATGGCGATCCCCTTGTCGCGCGGCGAGATCGACTATGCCGAAAATCTTTCGAAAGAGATGGGCATGACGCCAGTCGACAAGGAAGTGATCCCGCCGCCAACCGCCGACTACACGTCGTTCGCCACCAAACTCAAGGATGCGGGGCCCAACTGGGTTTATTCCTGGGCGCCGTGGGTGACGCAGGTGCGCACGCTGGAAGCCCTGCGCAAACTCGGCTGGCAGGACGACTATATCGCCTGGGGCCATCTCGAAGCGGAAAGCGAACTATCGCGCCTCAAGGACGGCAAGTTCTTCGTCGTGAACTCGAACGCGCTCTTCCAGGAAGCATTGCCGATCCACAAGGAAATCGAGGAAGCAGCGAAGAAGGCTGGCTCGAAATATCCAGCCGCCACCATGGCTGAAGGCTGGATCGCCGGCATGGCGATCGAAGCCGCGCTGAAAGGTGCGGGTTGGCCGGCCGACCCGTCCAAGCTCAAGGCTTCAATGGAGAACCTCAAGGTTGATACCAAAGGCCTGCGCGGCGGGCCAATCGAATGGACCAAGGCCAACCACTTCCGCACCAAGCTCTATTACCGCGTCTACACCTGGTCCGGCGACAAGATTTCCCGCGTGCAGGACTGGAAATCGTATGACGTGAAGTGACGAACGCCGCAGCGCATTGCGAACTTTCCCTCCCCCCAAAAGGGGGAGGGATCAATCCACCGCCGCTTCAAATTTACTGAATTTTGAACATTCGGAAGTCCGCTCTTTGCAACTCCTCATCAACATTATCGTCCTTGCCTCGATCTACGCATTGATCGCCTGCGGCTATGTGCTGATTTATCGTGTAAGCCGGGTGCTTAATCTCGCCCATGGCGAACTGATGATGTTCGGCGCCTATTTGGTTCTGGCCTGCGCCTCGTTGTTTGCCGGCCATCCGATTATGGCGCTCTGCGCTGCCGTGGTCCTGAGTGTCGTCACCGGTGCGCTGGTCTACGTCTTTCTGATGCGCAAGATGACTGGCGAGATGGTGCTCGCCGCGATTCTTACCACCGTTGCGCTCGGCATTCTGGTGCGCGGCGTTATTGTCCTAGTCTGGTCGTCACAGCAGCAATACCCGGCACAGGCGCTGGGCATCTCCAACCCGACCTTCACACTGCCGGGGGACGGGCACATCTCGTTCTGGTCGCTGGTGCTGGTGCTGACGAACCTTGCGGCCTACGGCGCTCTATTCGGCTTCTTGCGTTTCGGCCGCTGGGGCATGCGCATGCGCGCCGCAGGGCAAAATCCCCTGCTCGCAGCTCAACGTGGCATCAATCTGCATGGCGTCTACGCATTGGCCTGGAGCCTGTCGACGCTGACCGGCGCGCTTGCCGGCATCTTGATGGCCCTCGATTCCGGCGTGACAGGCAGCATGCCTGTCATTGCGCTCAAGGCATTCCCGGCCGCTTTGGTCGGCGGCCTCGACAGCCTCGGCGGCGCATTGCTCGGCGCGTTGATTATCGCCGGCGCCGAAGTGCTGTTGATCTATTACGTCGATCCCCTCTTGTCGGACGTCGTGCCGTTCCTGGTTCTGGTCGCCATGCTGATAGTGCGGCCCTGGGGCCTGTTCGGCACGCGCGAGGAGCTTGACCGTGTTTAGGCCTGTCCCGCGCGCCAGCGGCTATTTCCGCACCGATTATGCGCAGGATATGGCGCTTTTGCAGACGCGCGCCGAGCGTATCGGTCTTGCGGCGTTGGTTGGCGTGCTGGTGACGTTGCCGTTTATTGCAACGCCGTTCCTGCTCGATCTTGCTTGCCAGGTGTTCCTGGCGTCTATCGGTGCTCTATCGCTGATGCTGCTCACAGGCTATGCCGGCCAGATATCGCTCGGTCATGCCGGACTGATCGCCGCCGGCGCCTTCACCACCGGCATCCTGACACGTGAAATCAACGCCCCGTTCTGGCTTACTTTACCGGCGTCGGCCCTGACCGGCATCGTGCTGGGTCTCGTTTTCGGGTTGCCCTCACTTCGGCTACGCGGGCTATACCTTGCCGTCAGCACGCTGGCGCTGCACTTCATCGTCATCTATCTCGGCGGCGAGTACGAAACCAAGCGCGGCTTTTCCACCGGCATCCTGATCGAAAAACCAAGTCTCGGCGGCTTCAAGCTGACCGATGGCCGCGCCTGGTACTTCGTGCTGCTGATTTTTGCAGCCGCCACACTGCTCATCTGTATTAATTTGCTGCGCAGCCGCAGTGGCCGCGCCTGGCGCGCTATTCATACCCGAGAAACGGTGGCGGAAGCGCTTGGTATCAGCATCTCAGGCTATAAGCTGCTCGCTTTCGTGATTTCGTCGAGCATGACTTCGGTCGCCGGCTGTCTGTTCGCCTATTACCGCGGTTTTGTCTCGATCGAAGCTTTCGACCTGTTCCTTTCGATCCAGTATGTCGCCATGATTATCATCGGCGGCATGGGATCGCTGTTGGGGGCACTGCTCGGCGCAACCTTCGTCACCATTTTTCCCTATGCGATCGAGGCCCTGCTCAAACTGCTGCCGAACGTGCAGAAGCTCGCCGGCGACATCTTCGCGGTCAACTACGCGTCATTCGGCGTGGTGATGATCCTGTTTCTGGTGCTTGAACCGCTCGGGCTGGTCGGCATCTGGCGCCGCATACAAAATTATTTCCTGCTTTGGCCATTCAAGTATAAGCCGTTGGCGAGCATGCGCAAATGAACGCTCCCCTGCTTCAGGTCGAAAAAATAGAAGTGGTCTACAAGCGCGTCATCACCGCAGTGCAGGGTGTAACGTTGGCCGTACCGGACGGCCAGATCGTGGCACTGCTCGGCACCAATGGCGCCGGCAAGTCGACGACGCTCCGCGCGATTTCCGGCTTCCTCGGCCTCGATGACGCCAAGGTCACCGAAGGCAGCATAACGTTTGAGGGAACATCTCTGCAAAACCGACCGCCGCACGAAATCGCCGGCCACGGCGTGGTGCTGGTGCCGGAGCGTGAAAAGGTTTTTCCCAACCTCACCGTCGCCGAAAACCTCGCCGCGCCGGTCGTCCGAGCATCGAAAGCCGGCGACCGGCGGCAGCAGGAAGAGCGCATCTATCATTTCTTTCCCCGCCTCGCCGACCTGCGCGACCGCACCGGCGGCTTGCTTTCCGGCGGCGAGCGACAGATGCTGGCGATCGCCAGCGCGCTGATGTGCCGGCCGAAGCTGCTGCTGATCGACGAGCTTTCGCTCGGGCTTGCGCCCGTCGTGGTCGGCGACCTTATCCGCCGGCTCGCCGCCATCCGCGATGACCTCGGCATCGCTATCTTGCTCGTCGAACAGAGCGCCGCCGTAGCGCTGGAGATCGCCGACTACGCCTATGTAATGGAAAACGGCCGCGTCGTGCTCGATGGCGACCGCGAACGGCTTAGGAGTCATAAGGACGTCCAGGAATTCTATCTCGGCCAAGGTAACGGAGTTGGCAATTCGGACGGCGCAGTGCGCCGCTCGTACCGCGACGTCAAGCAATATCGCCGCTCACGGAGATGGTATGGCTGAGCTCGCGATTGAAGGCCTGAGCCTGCGCTTCGGGGGCCTAACGGTGCTGGACAATGTGTCATTCGCCGTCGAGCCCGGCGAACTGATGGCTTTGATCGGACCGAACGGCGCCGGCAAGACCAGCGCCCTAAACTGCATTAGCGGAATCTATCGCGGCAGCGGCTCAATACGCTTGCGGGGCGGGGATATTGCGAGCCTTGCCCCGCACGAGATCGCCCGCCTCGGTGTCGCACGCACATTTCAGCACGGCGAATTGTTCGCACAGATGAGCGTTCTGGAGAACCTCCTCACTGGCAGACACGCCCGTATCGGTACCAATCCGCTCGCTGAGATGTTGTTTCTGCCGAGTGTGCGGCGCGCCGAGGTCGCGCACCGCGCCGCTATCGAGCGCATCATCGATCTGGTCGAACTGGAACGGTTTAGACATGCTCCGGTGGGAGCGCTGCCATTCGGTGTCCAGAAAATCGTTGGCTTCGCCCGCGCGTTGGCGCTGGAGCCGACGGTGATGCTTCTGGACGAACCCTCCGCCGGTCTCAACCGCGAGGAACGCGAAGACCTCGCGCGCTTTATTCTACGCATCAAACACGAATTGAAGATGACCATCGTCTGGATCGAGCATGACATGCAGATGATCGCGGACCTGGCCGACCGGATTCACGTACTCGATTACGGCCGGACAATCGCGGACGGCAAGCCTGACGTTGTCCTTTCCGATCCGAACGTTCTCATTGCATATTTGGGAACCGAGACAATCCAGAGCACGACCGCCTAGGTCGCGCATCTCTTTGTTCGCCAATTGGAGAAAAAGTACGCCGAGCGGTACAACATGGGATTCACACGCCCGCGCTAAGTACTTGGAAAGTAAACGATATTTCCGCTCAGCCCGCCCTCTCCATCATCGGGGCGATATTAAAGCGTCTTTGCTGCATTTTTCGAAGCTTATAAGGCGGTTTCGGCGCTGGAGAACCGCGGCATTCGGTCCGATTTGTTCTCATTACGACTTATTGGCGCTCATTTCCAGCGCGGCAAATGACGGGCGTGAATATTTCACCCGCCGCAGTGGCCAGATTTTCAAACATGAATGTGGCTCATGGAAGGGCCGTGCCAAGGACGTGGGTCGCGAGCAGATAGACTACGCCCACGGGAAGCGTCGCCGTCAGAATGACGCGTAGCGGATTCCTCTCTCCGAGGAAGATCATCAGGAAAGCAATCAGTGCCGGCCCGCCAATCAGGATACCGAACCAATCGACGAGAAGGACACCGCCAAGCGCGAGAGAACCCGCGACGATGAACATCAGGAGATTCCATCCCGAAATAGGTATGGGTCTTGCCGTCCCATTCTTGTTCCTGCGAATGCGGACTAAAGACTGCGCCACTTGGCCCAGCGCGCAAGCTGTCAGCATGGTCGAGAGCAAAGTGGGAAAGAGTGTCGGGGACAGGCCGAAATATGCGCCCTCCTCGGTGCCCAAATGTCGCTGCTGTTGAGCTCGGCGGCGAAGCGCGAGGCGGAGTCGACGGTTTCGACCTCAATCATTCGGGTTTGGCCGGTCTCGGGATCTACTGCGCCAGGGATGTTGATGCGCTGGCGCCCGCTCGTCCGCTCGATCGCGAGATTCTCCTGACTCGGCGCCCAGCAACCGGCGGGCCACGCGGCATGGGTCGGATGCACTGCGTCGGCGAACAGCACGACCTCGTCGTCGGGCAGCGAATTCAAGACTTTTTCATAGTTCGCGATGAAAGCCTTCTGTTTTCCTTCGTCGAGCTCGCCCAACTTTCTCGCCTTACGTTCAAACGGACGGCGCATGATGTACCAGCCGCGGACAACGCAACCAAGCCGCATTCCGGCAACATCTTGATACACAGCGCCCGCGACATGACATCGCGAGCTCCGTCTAAGTCAAGCGTGAAAGCCGCAGCTACGCGCAGCCGTCTTTGCGGGCGACTTACAGGCAAGAGCGCGCCCCGCATGTCGGGCGCCCTGGTTGCGTTGGCCAAGGAATTCGGCCTGAACATCGGCGCACTCGATCGACAAAAGGCGCAAGCGCGCGACGCGCGGCTGCGCGAGGAACTGACATTCCGATCGGACCACTCGGTGGGGGCCCCGTCCACGACGGCGAAACGATTGAGTCGGGAATTGACTCTTCGCACTCTTTCCCGAAGCATATCGGCGCCGCATCGCGCTACTCACGAGTGTATCGCCAATTCAACCAAATCGAGGTCCTACTGTGCTGCAGAATAGCAAAGGCCGGAAGCTCCCGAACGTCCCCGGCAAGCGCCTGATCGTTGGCATAAGCGGCGCGTCTGGCGCGATCTATGGCGTTCGCCTGCTCGAACTCTTGAAAGACAGTGAGATTGAGACCCACCTCATCATGTCGCGCGCGGCGCGTCTTACGCTCGCCGCTGAAACGAGCTTCAAGGTTTCGGACGTCGAGGCGATGGCCGATGTCGTCCATTCCAATCAGGATGTCGGCGCCGCCTGTTCGAGCGGCTCGTTTCAGAATCTCGGCATGGTGATTGCGCCCTGCTCGATCAAGACAATGTCCGAAATCGCCACCGGCGTGACCGCCAATCTGATGTCGCGCGCGGCCGATGTCGCGCTGAAGGAGCGCCGCCGCGTCGTCCTGATGCTGCGCGAGACGCCGCTGCACCTCGGCCATATCAAAAGCATGCAAGCAGTGACCGAAGCCGGCGCCATTGTCTATCCGCCAGTGCCGGCTTTCTACACGCATCCGGCGTCGCTCAAGGACATGATCGACCATACGCTCGGTCGCATGCTCGACCTGTTCGGCATCGATCTCAATCTTGTGCAGCGATGGACCGGCGAGATGCGCCGCCCGAAGGCGCCGGCCAAATCCCCGGCAAAGACGCCGCGCTGACTTTGCCGTCTATGCCCCAAGCGCCTTACGCCATGCCGCGCTTGGCACCGACCCCACCGCCTTTTTGACGTCGACCAGTTCCTCGCCCGGCACACGGATGCGTTTGAATTTCATCTCGTCGGCATCAAGCGGCATGGTCGCATCCATACCCATCTTGGCGCCGACGCCGTTACGGGTCGAGGGATCGAGCTTGGAGCCCTGGCTTTCCGGCACGATCACCAGATCGCGGTCGGCCTGAAAGCGCGTTGCGACCGCCCATTCGACCTCGGCCGGATTGTGAATATCGACGTCTTCGTCAACCACGATGACGTGCTTCACGTCGTAGTGGCCGGCGAATGCGCCCATCATAACGTTCTTGGCCTCACCCTCCTGACGCTTGGCGATCTGGACATAGAGGTGATAGCGGCAGACGCCGCCGCGCGCGAGATGCACGTCGCGCACATTGGGAAAGCTGCGGCGCAAATGCGCCAGCAAAGTGGCTTCGCGCGGAATCCCGCCAAGCAGCAAATGCTCAAGCCCGCCGCCGACGATGGTGTGAAACATCGCATCCTTGCGCTGTGTCACGGCGGTCACCTCGATGACGTGGCGATCGGCGCGTTCGCCGTAATATTGTGGAAACTCGCCGAACGGCCCTTCCGGCTCGCGCACCTGCGGCAACAGACGTCCTTCGACGACGATCTCCGCCTCGGCCGGCACCCGCAAATCGTTGGTCACGCATTTCACCACCGGCAGCGGCTTGCCGTGCAAGGCGCCCGCGATCGTCAGTTCGTCGAAATCGATCGGCGCGATCGCCTGCGAAGACAACAGTGTCAGCGGATCGACGCCGATGACGATGGCGACGTCGAGCGGCTGGCCGGCGCGCTCGGCCATTTCGTAGAACATATGGGTGTGACGCGGCAAAAGCAGCGCGCCGAGCCGGTTCGGGCCGCTGACCTGCAGCCGGTGGATCGACACGTTCTGCACGCCGGTCACCGGATTTCGCGTGATGAAAAGCCCGGCGGTGATATAGGCGCCGTTGTCGTGCTCGTTATGCGTCGGCATCGGCAGTTGTTTGACGAGATCAACCTCGCGATGCACCACCTCCTGGACCGGCGCGGATGGAACCTCCTTCCACGGCAGTGGCTTGGAGGCCGCGTCCTGGTAACGCGCCAGCACCTCGCCGGCTTCCACGCCCATCGCATCGGCGATCCATTGCCGGTCGGACACCAGTCCGGAGAGAACCGGCACCGCATGGCCGCCCGGACTGGGAAACAATGTCGCCTTGACGCCATCGAAGACCTTGGCGATGGCGGCCAGTTCGAACTGCAACGACACCCCCGGCCGGATCACGGCGAGCCGGTCGCGCGCCGCCAGATGGTCGAGCCAGTCACGCAGCGTCGTGATCGGCTTCGGCTTGTTGTCGCCGCCGCCCGGCTTGGCTTCCGCGTTGGGACTCTTGATCGTGTCGGTCATCGTTTCATTCCTGTCGCGGCGCATGGTAGCTAGTCTCGCAAGCGCACGGGCAGCACATGCGTGGACAAGGCAACGCCGTCATGATGGATTGCGATAATCCCTTTTGGAACTTTTCTCTAGCGGTTTATGCCGCGCCCGGCGTCGCGGCCGAGTGCCTCGCGTTACAGCGCGCAATCGATATCGATGTCAATGCTCTGTTGTTCTGCGCGTGGTTCGGCAATGCGAAGCGGATCGCGCTGAGCAATGACAATTTGCAGACCATCGATAGTCGCGTGCTAACTTGGCATGAGACGGTCATACGTCGATTGCGGACGACCCGGCAGGATATCAAACCGATGCCGGCGATGGCCGACGACTCCGTAAGGGAATTGCGCGCCGATATCGCAAGGATCGAATTGCGCGCCGAGCAGATTGAACAGGCCATGTTGTTCGAACTGGCGCAGGAACTTGAAGATGGCGCGCCCGCGATAACGGTTGCCGAAGCGATCCGCCACAACGTCGCAAATTTTTTGCACCGCAACATGAATCCCGATGCGGCCTGTACAGAACCACCGAAAGCGGCGCGATTGATCGAGGAAGCCATTGCCTACCGGCCCGCGTAACCAAAAATGCCTATAAAATCAGGGGACAATTCGCCTCTTGCGTGAATGCTGTATAGTCAAGAAAGTGCCTGCGAAGATTTTGAGCGCTTGTCCGATCCGGGACAACTAGGACCGTCATGTCCACTGCGTTGCGTATAGCCCATGGTGCATTCGGCCGTGTCGCCCTGCTCGACATGGATCGCTCACTCGTGCGTCATGCCCATCCACATTGCCATGTGCTCATCAAGGCGGACGGCGCGGATACCCAGTTTTCCGTCGGCGACCATCTGGTGCCGCTAACCGATACGCAGGCCGTATTGGTCAACACCTGGGAGCCGCATGCCTATGTGCACGACCAGCGCAGGCCGCGCACGATCATTCTGGCGCTTTATATCGAGCCGTCCTGGCTGAAGGTGTTCCGGCCGAACTGGGCCGCCAGCGGCGCGCCCGGATTCTTCGAAAAGCCGGCCGGCGAGGTGTCGCCGCGCATCCGCCGCCTAGCGATGGATCTGGCAACCGTGATGCTGGCCGATCCGGGCGCCAATTCGGCGCACGAACAATTGCTGTCGGACCTGATGATTTCGGTGATCGAGCGCTTTACGCCGTGGCGCACGCTGTCGCGCAGCCTGCAGGAGATCGACAACAACCGCGACCGCTTTGACTGGCGCATTCGACGCGCCGTCAATTTATTGCGCAGTGAGCCGCAAATAGCGCACGACGTCAACGCGCTGGCCAAGGAAGCCGGCTTGTCGCGGGCGCATTTTTACCGCCTGTTCGAGCGCTCCACCCGCATGACGCCACATGTCTATCTCAACCTGCTGCGCATGGAGTTGGCGGTGAAATCGGTGGTGCATACCGAAGACAGCCTGTCGGCGGTCAGCAACACGCTCGGTTTCAGCAATCAGGGTCATTTCACCCGGTTTTTCCGCGACCATGCCGGCGTCAATCCGAGCGAGTTCCGCAACGTCGCGCGCCTGAGTTCGTCCGCCGTCGCCTGAGGCTACCCACGTTCCGGCATCAAAAATGGGACTTTTCGGTAAATCGTGAGACCGGTCGGTATCGCCTCTCCCTGCCATGCGTGACAGCGTTTTCCGCGATTGTGCCGCCAAGAGCGCAGTCGAGGAGACGTCCGGAGCATGTCGGAACTGTCAACAAGTTGGTGCGGCCAATCGGTCGAGCGCGTCGAAGACGCCGCGCTCCTGACCGGACGCGGCCGGTTCATCGACGACCTCGGCGTCAAGCCTGGCACGCTGCACGGCGCTATCTTGCGGTCGCCGCACGCGCACGCAAAAATCAAATCCATCCGCACCGACGCCGCGCGCGCGTTGCCCGGAGTCACCGCCGTACTGACGGCCGATGACATCATGGCCAATTCGGCAAGCCTCGTCGTCGGGGTGAAGGCGCCGATCGAATGCTGGCCGATCGCCGCCGGCCGCGTGCGCTATGTCGGCGAACCGGTCGCGGTCGTCGTCGCTGCCAGCCGCTACCTCGCCGAGGACGCGCTCGATCTGATTGAGGTCGACTATGACATACTGCCCGCCATCGTCGATCCGCTCTCGGCGCTCGATCCCGCCCAGCCGATCCTGCATGAAGGCCTCGGCTCGAACCTCGCCAGTGAGCGCTCGTTTCGTTACGGCGATCCCGAGCGCACCTTTGCCGAGGCCGCCCGGCTGGTATCGGTCACCATTAAATATCCGCGCAACTCCTGCACGCCGATCGAGACCTACGGCCTGGTCGCCGAATACGACGCTGGCGAGGATTCCTACGACGTGCTGGCGAATTTCATGGGCCCGTTCAGCCTGCATGCCGTGATGGCGCGCGCGCTGAAAGTATCGGGCAACCGCTTTCGCCTGCGCACCCCGCCCGATTCCGGCGGCAGCTTCGGCGTCAAGCAGGGCGTGTTTCCCTATATCGTTCTGATGAGTGTCGCCGCGCGCGTCACCGGACGGCCGGTGAAGTGGATCGAGGACCGGCTTGAGCATCTGGCCGCTTCGGTGTCCGCCACCAATCGCGTCACCACCTTAAAGGCCGCGGTCGATGCCGACGGCCGCGTGCGCGCGCTCGACTGGGATCAGCTTGAGGACGTCGGCGCGCATATCCGGGCGCCCGAGCCAGCGACGCTCTATCGCATGCACGGCAATCTCAACGGCGCCTACGACATCCGCAACATGTCGATACGCAACCGCGTGGTCTTGACCAACAAGGCGCCGACCGGCCTCAACCGCGGATTCGGCGGTCCGCAGGTTTACTACGCGCTTGAGCGGCTAATGCAGCGCATCGCGGTCGAACTGGATCTCGATCCGGTCGACGTAATCCGCGCCAATCTCATTCCGTCCGGCGCCTTTCCCTACCGCACGGCGACCGGCGCGACGCTCGATTCCGGCGACTATCCGCGAGCTTTCGAGACCGCACTCGCCGAGGGCGGCTTTGCCGAATTGCGCCAGCGGCAGGCGCAGGCGCGCGCGCAAGGCCGGCTCTACGGCATCGGCCTGACCGCGGCGGTCGAGCCGAGCGTGTCGAACATGGGCTACATCACCACCGTGCTAACGCCGGAAGAACGGCGTAAGGCCGGACCGAAGAACGGCGCACAGGCGACCGCGACCGTCGCGCTCGATCCGCTCGGCTCGGTGACCGTTCACGTCGCCTCGGTGCCGCAGGGCCAGGGCCACCGCACCGTGCTGTCGCAGATCGTCGCTGATGCGCTCGGCCTCAAGCCGTCCGACGTCCGCGTTGTCGCCGAGCTCGATACCGCGCGCGACGCCTGGTCGATCGCATCGGGCAACTATTCGAGCCGCTTTGCCGCCGCCGTCGGTGGCGCCGCGCATCTCGCAGCTGGAAAGATCAAGGCTAAGCTTGCCAGGATCGCGGCGGCGCAGCTCAATATCGGGGCCGACGAGATCGAATTCGTAAGCGGGCGCGTCCGCGCGCGCGGCAATCCAGACAACAACATCGCGTTTTCACGGCTCGCCGCCACCAGCCACTGGTCACCCGGCCTGGTGCCGGAAGAATACCACGCCTTGCGCGAAACCGTTTTCTGGTCGCCGCCTGAACTGACGCCGCCGAACGAGAAGGACGAAATCAATTCGTCTCTCTGTCACGGTTTCATCTTCGATTTCTGCGGTGTCGAGATCGATCGTATCAGTGGCGCGGTGCGTATCGACAAATACGTCACCATGCACGACTGCGGCCGCATCCTGCATCCGGGCATGGTGGCGGGTCAGGTGACCGGCGGCTTCGCGCACGCCGTCGGCGCCGCCCTCTACGAGGAATTCGCCTACGGATCGGACGGCAGTTTCCTCACAGGCACCTTCGCGGACTATTTGGTGCCGACGCCGATGGAAATCCCGACGCCGGTGATCCTGCATATCGAAACGCCGTCGCCGTTTACGCCGCTCGGCGCCAAGGGCGTCGGCGAAGGCAACTGCATGAGTACGCCGGTCTGCCTCGCCAACGCGGTCGCCGACGCGCTCGGGCTCGCCTGTATCGACCTGCCGCTGACGCCGGCGAAACTTGCCGCGCACATCCACCCGGCCGAACGCGTACCGATCACGCGCGCGGCGCCCGTCAAGATCGGAAAAGGCCGCGCGCTTCACGGCAGCGGCCAGGCGCAGGCGAAAGCCGCACCGGTCGATGTGTGGCGCATACTGCTCGATCCGAAGACGCTCGAAGCGATTATTCCCGGGTGCCACGGCGTCGAGAAGCTGTCCGATACGCATTTCCGCGCAGACGTCACGCTCGGCGTCGGCCCCGTCACCGGGCGCTACCGCGCCGATATCAAACTCTCCAATCTCGATCCGCCGAATGCCATAACGCTCACCGGCATCGTCACCGGCGCGCTTGGCGACGCGCATGGCGCCGGCCGCATCACCCTTGCTGCGATCGCCGATGGCGGCACCCAACTCGGCTACGACTACGACGCGGAAATCGGCGGCAAGGTTGCCGCGATCGGCGGCCGTCTGCTCGACGGCGCGGCCAAGGTCGTAATCCGCCAATTCTTCGCGGCGCTCGCCCGCCATACGGGCGGTCCGGAAAAGAGCGGATGGCTGGCCCGACTGTTCCGAGGGCGCGCATGAAACCCGCCCGCTTCGACTATCAGCGCGCCGAAACGCTCGACGAGGTTCACACCGCCCTCGCCGAGAACGGCGACGATACGCGCGTGATCGCCGGCGGCCAGACCTTGCTGCCGATGCTGTCGATGCGGCTGGCGCGGCCGAAGCTTCTGGTCGACATCATGCATGTGCCGGAGCTACGCCGCATCAAGGCCGACAAAAACGCGATCCGTATCGGCGCCGGCGTGCGTCAGGCCGAATTGCTGGCCTGGCGCGGACTTGCGCAACGCCAGCCACTGCTGGCGGCCGCCCTGCCTTGGGTCGGCCATGCCCAGACGCGCAGCCGCGGCACCATTTGCGGTTCAGCAGCCCATGCCGATCCGAGCGCGGAAATTCCGCTGGTCATGCTCGCGCTCGGCAGCGGCATCGAGCTGTCCTCTCGCCGCAAGCGACGCAGCGTGCCTGCAAACGATTTCTTCACCGGCATGATGTCTACGGCGCGAGCGCCGGACGAACTGATCGAAGCCGTAACCGTGCCGGTTGCGCGCGCCGGCAGCGGCTATGCCTTCCAGGAGTTCGGCCGCCGCCACGGTGATTTCGCCATCGTGGCCTGTGCCGCCGTGGTCTCATCCGACAGCATTGTGTTCGCGGTCGGCGGCGTCGCCGACCGGCCTGAGCGGCGCGACTTCCCATTGCTGGAGGGCGGCGCACTCGACGAAGCGCTTGATGCCTTCGCCTGGGAGCTCGACGCACGCGAAGACCTGCATGCCACCGCGCCCTATCGCCGCGAACTCGTCCGCCGCATGGGCCGGGCTTCCATCGAGGAGGCGCGCCGATGCCGCGTCTAAGCGCCGAGAAGCGTCATCGCGTGCGATTCACGCTCAACGGAAAGGCAGTCGAGGCCGAGGCCGAACCGCGCATGCTGCTCACGGATTTCCTCCGCCATGAATTGGGGATGACCGGCACCCATGT
>JAUSBQ010000032.1 GCA_030651965.1 Pseudolabrys sp.
GCAAAGGATTGGGAAAATCTCAATCGAAAGGCGCTCGCGTTTCTGCGTCTCGCCTCCATCAGGCTCATGTTGAGAAAGCTATGCAATCCCGTATGATCTCTTCGGACAGACTCTAAGATCCTGCTGTTGGTTTTGCCTTTGCGCATATCCGCTTTGACGGTTTCGAAGAATGTGTGCGGATCGCCGGGAAACTCGCCACGCGCCTTGCGGCGCTCAAACATTTCGAGCAGGGTCATGCCCTGAAGTTCAGCGACGGAAAAACCCTGTATTTGGGCGAAATGCTCGTTGCACAGCATGATGCGGCCATCCGCATCGTACATGCAAAGCCCCTGCAACATGCTCTCGAGGGCCGTATCGAGCAGGTCCCTCTGTTGCCGAAGCTTGCTTTCCGATTTTCGATCGCTCAGTGCCGCGACGAGGCACATGCCGAGAATAATCGCCGTGGCGAATGCAACGAAAAGAGAAAAATGGGTCGGGGAGATGGAACTTGCGCTGACGACGCGCGACGGATCTGGAACGATGAGAACGGCGCCCATCGCCGTGAAATGCATGGCGACAATCGCCAGCGTCACAAGAAAGGTCGCGGTCAACGTACTCGTCCAGGTGTCGCTCCGCGCCGCAAAGAACATCGCGATCGCGCCGAACACCATGCCAAGCACAATGGAAGCCACCACAAGATTCAAGGACCAGGTAATTCGGCCGGGCAGTTCCAGCGCCATCATTCCGGTGTAGTGCATCGCAGCGATGCCGCCGCCGACGATGGCGCCGCCGAGCACCGCCGTCCAGCGCCCCATATTCAGCAGGGCCAGGCCGAGGCCGGCGCCGGTAATCAGCACCGCGATCAGGAGCGATAACGCAGTGAGGGTGATGTCATAACCCACGTCAACGGCCGGAACATAGGCCAGCATCGCGATGAAATGCGTGGCCCAGATGCCGCATCCGGTCGCGGCCGCGTCCAGGAGCAGCCACACGAACTGCCTGCGTCCCGTCGTGCTCTGAGCATGATGAAACAGGCTGATGGCCACGGAACTCGCCAGAAGGCAGACGGCGGCGGCGAGCAGGACGAGGCGCCAGTCGTGGTCCACCGTAAGGCAGGTATAGACTTGATACATGCGGAACCTTCGCGCTATCAGTATCGAACCGCGATTGTTAGCTGGCAAACATATCGAGGGATTTAAGGAAGCATCGGAACCGAGAATGTAGTTAGCGTTCGGTTATCAATTTTTATGAAGTTCGATATGATCTTGCGAACGTCGGTAATCGGCCACTGAAAGTTCCCGTCAATCTTATTCGTCAGCGGAGTTCACCGAGTGAACTTCACCCTCACCTGCCTGAAACGGAAAAGATGTCGGTCGGCCCTGCGCTCGATCCGATCGGCGAAGTCGGCGTGAATTTCAGGCGCGAATGATTTCAGGCATCGTGACGGAACCGGCGAGACGCGGTGATTGTTCACCCTCTTTCCGGGCCCTCGATAACTTGAAAGCGCGCGATGGATTTCGATTGTGTGATTATCGGCGGCGGGCCCGCCGGCCTGACCGCGGCCACCTATCTCGGCCGATTTCGTCGCAAAGTCCTCATCGTCGATGCCGGCGACAGCCGGGCGCGGCAGATTCCCGAAAGCCATAATTATCCGGGCTTCGCCGAAGGCATTTCCGGGCCGGGACTGCTGCGCGAACTCGATCGGCAGGCGCGGCAATACGGCGCGGAAATTCTGCACGGCACGGCGACCGACCTCGCGCGCCAGGGTGACGGCTTCGCGGTCGCCGTCGGCGGCCGCAAGATCACCGCACCGCGCGTCCTGCTTGCCACCGGCCTGAAAGACATCAGCCCGGACATGCCGGGCCTGCCGCAGGCCGTCGCGCAGACAAGCATTCGCTATTGTCCGGTGTGCGACGCCTATGAAGCCACCGACAAGACCATCGCCGTCTATGGTTCGATCGAGGACGCCGAGCCAAAGGCGGCCTTCATGCGCACCTACAGCAGCCACGTCACGTTGCTGCCGACCGACAGCAAGATCGAACCCCGCGCCCGCGACCGTCTGGCCGCGATCGGCGTGACACTCGCGGCCTCGGCGCCGCGCGATCTGCGGCCGGTCGACGGCGGCATTTGCGCCACTTTGCAGGACGGCGAAGAACTGCGCGTCGATGTTCTCTATCCGGTGCTCGGCAGCGAGGTGCGCTCCGCTCTGGTCGTCAACCTCGGCGGGCGCTGCAACGATGTCGGCTGCCTGATCGTCGACGACAAGCAGCGCACAACGGTGAGTAACATCTTTGCCGCCGGCGATGTCGTGTCCGACCTGCATCAATTGTCGGTCGCCGCCGGCCACGCCGCGATTGCCGCGACCGCGATCCACGCCAGCCTGCCGAACCAGATGCGATGAAAATCGCCACCTTCAACATCAACAACGTCAACCGGCGGCTGCCGAACCTGCTGCAATGGCTCAAGAGCACGAAGCCGGACATTGTTTGCTTGCAGGAATTGAAAGCCGCCGATGCGGAATTTCCGGCCGCCGCAATTGAGAAAGCCGGCTATCGCGCGGTGTGGCGCGGCGAGCGGACGTGGAACGGCGTCGCCATCCTGTCGCGCGGCGGCGAGCCGATCGTCACCCGCACCGCTTTGCCCGGCGATCCGCACGACAAACAAAGCCGCTACATCGAAGCCGCGGTCGACGGCATTCTGGTCGGCTGCATCTACCAGCCGAACGGCAATCCGCAGCCGGGGCCGAAATTCGATTACAAGCTCGCCTGGTTCAAGCGCCTGAGCGCGCACGCGAGGAAACTGCTGGCGCAGGATATCCCGGTGGTTCTGGCCGGCGACTACAACGTCGCGCCGACCGAACAGGACATCTACCAAACGAAATCATGGGACGATGATGCGCTGATCGCGCCGGAAAGCCGCGCCGCTTACGCCAAGCTCGTCAAGCAGGGCTGGACCGACGCCATCCGCACGCTGCATCCCGATGAGCCGATGTTCACCTTCTGGCACTACATGCGCAACCGCTGGCCGCGCGACGCCGGTCTGCGTCTCGATCATCTGCTGCTCAGTCCGGCGCTGGCCGTGCGATTGCAACGTGCCGGCGTCGATCGCGCGGTGCGTGGCAAAGCGAATGCCAGCGATCACGCGCCAGCGTGGATCGAGATTGGCGCGCCGCGGCGCAAGGCGTCCCGGCCACGGAAACGAAATATCTAACGGCTTTCTTCGTGCCGGCATCCGCGCCATAAGGGCGGATGCATTTCTCTATCGCAGCAACACGCCCGTGATTCCCTGGACCCTGGTCGATCGCGCACAGGTGCCCGGCGGCGGCGAGCTGCGCCTGATGCGGCGCGGCCTTGAATTCTCGATCAAGCTCGACGGCAACGAACTGATGAACAGCCGCCTGAGCGGCTCGGAACAGGCGCTGGCGACGCTTGCCTGCGCGGCCATCGCCACGCACAAGCAACCGCATCTGCTGATCGGCGGGCTGGGCATGGGCTTCACCTTGCGCGCGGCGCTGGAGGCGCTGCCGCGCGATGCACGTATCGATGTCGCCGAACTGGTGCCGGCGGTGGTCGCCTGGGCGCGCGGCCCGAGGGCGGAGATTTACGGCGACAGCCTGAGCGACAGCCGCGTGCATGTTCACGAGACCGATGTCGGCGCGCTCATAGCCGGCGGCCCGTCAGCCTACGACGCCATTCTGCTCGACGTCGACAACGGCCCCGACGGCCTGAGTCGGCCGGCCAACGACAGACTTTATGACGCCGCCGGATTGGCCGCGGCACACGCGGCGTTGCGGCCCGGCGGCGTGCTCGCGGTGTGGTCGTCGGCGCCGGATCAGGATTTCACGCGGCGCCTGCGCCAGGCCGGCTTTGCCGTCGACGAACGCCGCGTGCGCGCGCATGGAGCGGGCGGCGCCCGTCATGTCATCTGGCTGGCGACGCGGGCTTGACCCGTCATCCTGAGGTGCGAGCGCCATAAGCGCGTTGACGCGCGGCTTCGGCGCGCTATGGCGCGAGCCTCGAAGGATAGACGGCCATAGACTCCCGGGCCGTCGCCCTTCGAGGCTCTCGGCCAAATGGCCTCGCACCTCAGGGTGACGGTGAGAGGTTGGCCTTTTGAAAATTGAACTCGGCTACCCCTCGATAAACTGCACACCCATCCGGTACGGTTCGGCGCGCCACGCCACCTTGCAACTGCGGATTTTGGCCTCGCCTTTGATTTCCAGTTCGAACGTGTCCGGAATATGGGCGATGCTGGCGAAGGTCAGGCCGGCGCCGCCTTCCGAAATATCCGCGACGGTGCACATGATCGGCGGCGCATGCCGCTTGATATAGACCACGGCGGCCCGGTTATTGCCGGGCATGCGGGGATATTTGCGAAGATCCACTGACATTCCGACGCCTTTTTGCCTGTCACAGGGACGCCCATTGTGCCGAAAATTAATTAAAAAGTTTTTCGGCGGAAGCCCGCACTATCCGCTGTGAAATCCGTCAAATTTTTCCATTGCCGAACGCCTTGCGACGATGGCTCTCGATCCATCGCGGTTAGAGCGCTTTTGCCGGCGCCACCCTCGCCAAATCGTCCGCGAGGCCCTATCTGAGAAAGACACCCGCCCCACCGGAGAGCCCGCCATGGATCCAGCCATTTCCTCCCTGATCGACCGCGCCGGGCTCGACAAGGGCAAGGTCCGCCAATTGATCGGGCGCGGCCTGGAAGGCGCCGACGATGGCGAATTGTTCCTCGAATACAAGCAGACCGAGGCTTTGGCCTTCGACAACGGCCGCTTGAAACAGGCGACCTACGACACCTCGCAAGGCTTCGGCCTGCGCGCGGTCAAGGACGAAGCCGTCGGCTATGCCCATGCCTCCGACCTGTCGGAAGGCGCGCTGTCGCGCGCGGCGGAAGCGGTGCGCGCCGTCAAAGGCGGCTACAGCGGCAACTATGCCGCGGCACCGAGCCGCACCAACCGCAAGCTCTACGGCGACGAGAATCCGCTCGGTACCCCCTCCTTTGAAGACAAGGTGAAACTGCTGGAGACCATCGACGCCTATGCGCGCGCCAAAGACCCGCGCGTGCGGCAGGTGACGGCGAGCATCGCCGCGACCTGGCAGGTGGTGGAAATCCTGCGCGCCGACGGCGAAACCTACCGCGACATCCGTCCGCTGGTGCGGCTCAATGTCTCCGTCGTCGCCGGCGATGGCGACCGGCAAGAAAGCGGCAGCCATGGCGTCGGCGGCCGCGAAGGCTACCAGCGCTTCATCGAACCTGCGCTGTGGCAAGGCGCGGTCGACGAGGCCGTACGCCAGGCCATGGTCAATCTCACCGCCGTCGCCGCGCCTGCCGGCGAAATGGATGTCGTGCTCGGCGCCGGGTGGCCGGGGGTGATGCTGCATGAGGCTGTAGGTCATGGTCTCGAAGGCGACTTCAACCGCAAGAAGACCTCCGCCTTCGCAGGCTTGATGGGCCAACAGGTTGCGGCAAAAGGCGTTACCGTCGTCGACGACGGCACGATGCAGTCGCGCCGGGGCTCACTTTCCATCGACGACGAAGGTACGCCGACCAATCGTACTGTTCTGATTGAGGACGGCATTCTGGTCGGCTACATGCAGGACCGGCAGAACGCGCGCCTGATGGGCATGAAGCCGACCGGCAATGGCCGGCGCGAGAGCCATGCGCATGTCCCGATGCCGCGCATGACCAACACCGCGATGCTGGCCGGTCAGCATGACCCGAAGGAAATAATCGCCTCGGTGAAAAACGGGCTCTACGCCGTCAATTTCGGCGGCGGCCAGGTCGACATCACCTCGGGCAAATATGTGTTCCAGTGCACCGAGGCCTACAGAATCGAGAACGGCAAGGTCACCGCGCCGGTCAAGGGCGCCATGCTGATCGGCAACGGGCCGACCGACCTGCACCGTATCTCGATGATCGGCAACGACTTCGCGCTGGATCCCGGCATCGGCACCTGCGGCAAGAACGGCCAGGGCGTGCCGGTCGGCGTCGGCCAGCCGACGCTGCGGATGGAGCGGATCACGGTCGGCGGCACCGGCTAGCTGGTACCTGGAATTGCCATCATTCGAGACGCGGCGAAGACGCAGCTCCAACTATGCGAC
>JAUSBQ010000043.1 GCA_030651965.1 Pseudolabrys sp.
TGCCGATGTCCCATCATGATCTTCAGTCCTGGCTATAGCCACGACTGAATCAGTGAACGTCATGCGTCGCAACTAAGACTTTTTCAACAAAATCTGCCAAAATCAGTCGTAGCGATTGTCCAAAAGGCCACGCACAGGAATGGAATGAAGCACGTTGTCTGGATCGACTTCCATGACCACCTTGAGCAATAAGCCGTGGCAACCTTGGGTGTCGAGCCAAGCCCACTCACCATTCGTGTTTACTTCAAGAAAATAGTAGCCGTTAGAACCTTTCAGGAAGTCGAGACGGCCAAATTGCAAACCCATCTCGTGCATGAAAGCGAAGATACTGCGCGACACATCTTCGGGCAAACGATGCGGACGCCATTCACTACCTTCGCGATCGGTCGGCATCTCGCGCCAATCGGCTGTTAGCTCACGAAATGAGATGCGATCAAGCTCAAACGCGAACAAACGATCGTACACAAACGCGACCGTAACGTCTTTATCGGCTTCAACATAGCTCTGCACCATCCAAGGGCAATCAGGCGATAGCGCGCTATCGTTGACCTTGGTGGTGAACAAGAGTTCGCGCTCCTCCACAGGACCAACGGTCTCGCTCGTGAGGCTTTTGACCACGACCATTTGCGGATCAGCGAACACACTGGGCCGTCGCAATCGAAACTGAAATGGCGGCACGCGGAGATGCTTTGCGGCGATCCGCATTTGAACGAACTTGCCGGCGCGACGTTCAGCATAAGGTTCCACGAGCACAATTTTGCCGTCACGCCAGAGCAGGTTCACGATATCGCGCACCGCATACCAAACTTCCTGATCGTAATAGCGGTCTTCGTCCGTGAGCGAGGTCGGACGGTAAGGACCGCGGCTCCATGGCTTGCGCCACAATACTTTGGCAATGTTCTCGGAATCTGCCGATCGTCCGACTGGATCCACGATTCGGAACCCCGAGAGCGTGATCTCAATCGCGTAGTCGGACCAGATGTCGAAATTAAACCGAAAAACTTTGTCAGGTCCGAGCCGATGGACGAGAAGATCGGCAGTTGTGTCGTAGGAATTGGAGACGACCAATAATAAGCGGCCGCTCATGAAATACTCCAGTAGGACAAAACAAAATGGTCAGCGCCGTCCTCAGAGCTAACCGCTAAAAACGCGATAATGCGAACACGATGCTGGGCGGCCAGTAGTTTGTGGCCGCCAAGCTCCGTGGCACTCAATCAGGATCTTTGCTCTCCTTGTCGAAAGATGTATCGCTCTTCATCGTCCACGCAATGAGCGAGGCGTCTTCCCCTACCCAACGGCGCTGGGCCCTATGGTCATAGGGACCCATTGATTCGGAAGTCGGCGGCAAAGATGCTTCCTGTTTGCGGCGTGCAAGCTGTCGTGCGGTGATCATAAAGCCTCCAGACTCTCATGAGGGTTCAACTCACGCAGCACCAACGATGCGCTATATTTACTGTCAAGTCGATGGGCTTCGCTCGGCATTACCCCGATATTTCCTTGACTTGGTAGGTCCGCGGGCGTTCCCTGAGTTGGATTAAAAGCAGGCCGAACGGTCATCCGAACCTGTAGGGAGATGCCACTATGTTAAAAATGATTTTGTCAGCTGTAATGATAGTTTCGATCACTTCAATCACTCATGCTCAAACTGGACCGACTGGCGCCGCGAAACCGACGCCAGCGCAAAAGCTTGCACCCGTATTGCCCGCTCAGCCTCCTCAAGTTTCAACTGGCACGAAGCCTAGCCCCGTGGGTCAACCGATAAACTCCACCGCCACGACGCCGGGCTACAAGCCAGCCCCGCCGAAAATGAACATCAAAGAACCGCCATCGCCGAAATAATTGCTTTTCGCCAGACCGACAAACTGGAAGCGCTGCTGCGCTTCCAGTTGCACTCATGGGAGGAGCCAAGGAGGCATCGTGAACAAGAACATCGCACTGGCCACATCGGCAGCAATTTGCGTCACGACCGTCATCGTTGCTTAACGCTTTTGTTCGCACAAGCTCAAGCGCCGGGCCGCCCGATCACGACACCCACGACCCAGGCGCCTCAAACGCCTGTTAAAGACGCGGTTGCTCCAACAGCGCCACCCGCCCCAGGAAGGCCAAATTTTCCGCCTCGCCCGGCGAATGAACCGCCGCTGAAAAAACACGGCAGATAGCGGAGACATCTCGCCGAGATTAGCCAAATCCTTTCTTTTAGGGCGCGCGGTTGCCGCGCCTCTTACTTTCTTCTGGTAAAAGGTCTTTTTAATTTGAGTTGCTGTAGCGGTTCTCGGCGGTAACAGGCCTCTGCATCGCGCCGTCCTTGACGCAGCACTCGACCTGCCCTCGGCCAGTCGGGGTGACGAGACGGTCCGCGAAGGGATATGAACGAATGAGACACTTGCAAGAACATGCGGCCAGGACGGTTTTCGCTCGTTTGGCGCCGCTTGCATGTATCGTGGCGGGTCTTGTCGTCGCGGCCTCGGAGGCGGCGTCGGAGCCGAACAACGGCAATTTTCAGCGGCGACCCCCATCCGTCTGCACGCAACAATATGCGCCGGTTTGCGGCGAGATAAACGGCGTCACCAAGACCTATTCCAACGCCTGTTTCGCCGCCGCCGACGGAGCGAAAGTGATCGCCCAGGGACCCTGCCGATAGCCGGGAGCCCGCTATTGTAGGCGAGGTGGCTGCGCCGGCTGGGAAAAATGACGATTCAGCGGGGCAATGGGCTTGAAGGTGCGTCCGCCAAGGCGCTAGGCTTTGAATGTTCGCACTTGATTTGAGCATCTGCGTTTTTTGCAACAACCGAGCAGGAGGCTACGTCCATGACAAGCGATACGCTTTCGTTCAGTGCGGCGCGCCGCAGGGTGTTGAAAATGTTCGGTCTCGGTGTAACCGGAACGGTCGCCGCGGCCGTCGCGACGGATCGGGTGTTTGCCAAACAATTCCTTGACACCGGACCCGTGATCAACCTGCCCAAGATGGTCTATGACCCGACACTGCAGATGATGGTCGATCCGCTGACGCAGCGGCCGATCTACGAAGATTCGAAAGAAATCACCGTGGCAAGCGGTCTGCCAACCGTCACGTCGGGCTGCGGCGATTGTCCAAAGAAGGACGATACCGGCTCCTAAGAAGCGCGGTCGGTGAAGACTTGCCTGCTCATCACCGAGCAGTTCGAACCGACAGCTGATTTGCTCGTCGCTGAGTTTCGGCGGCGAGCGGCTCCTTGTGTGCGCTGGAATCTCGATCGGTTTCCGGTCGGCTCCACGATGACCTATCGCACGACGGACGAAGGCGTGCGGGCCAGCATTGTCACCGACGGCCGGACGGTCGATCTTGACGACGTGGGGAGCATCTGGTGTCGCGGGGTAAAGGCGGACGGCTTCCCGCCTGAGATCGGCGCCGCCGACAAACGGTTCGCCGAGGCCGAGAGCGAACGAATGCTCACCGGTCTCTACACCTTCGCGGAAGTGGTGTGGATCAACCACCCGCATCGGCACATGCGAGCCAATTCCAAGCCGGCGCAGATCGCGATCGCGAGCAAAGTCGGTCTGGATGTTCCGGCCACTGTCATCACCAACGACCCCGACGAGGTCCGGCGGTTTATCGGGGGTTCAAACGACAAGACCGTCTACAAGACGCTCAGTCAGAGTCTCAATACTGAGATAGGCACGTCACTGTTCACCAGCATTATGACGGAGAGCGCGGTAGCAAACCTCGACTTGATCGGAATCACGCCGGGAATTTTTCAGCGACTCGTCCCGAAGGCATACGAGCTGCGGGTGACGGTGGTCGGCTCTCGGGTGTTTAGCGCCCGCATCGATTCCCAATCACGGCCGGAAACGAATGTCGATTGGCGGCGCTTGCCGTTCGCGGTAGATGCCGTCCACGACCTTTCGCCGGATATTGAGGCCAGCATCCAAGCCTTGATGAAAGAGTTCGGTCTGATCTACGGCGCCTTCGATTTCATCGTGACGCCGGACGGACGCCACGTCTTCCTCGAGGTTAACCCGGCCGGTCACTACATGTGGATCGAATCGAAACTCGGGCTTCCGATCACGGCCGCCCTGGCCGATGTTTTGAGCCAGTCCTGTTGACACCCGCAGCATAAGCGGGATTTGACCAAGTGAGGTCCAACTCCCAATGTTGGCCTGAACGCGTCGGCGCGCCAGTTGTTGCCGTTCCCGAACCGCTCTCGGTGGCACGCTCCAGAATTGCGCGGGCGGCCGGCGCCCAGGCTCTCAGCAACGGACGTTGCTGATCTGGCCGCCGCTGCGCTGTTGGCAATAGCGCGATCCGTTGTCGCGCACACATTGCCGCCACTCGACGCCGCCTCCCTGCGCCAGCCAGTTGCTGCAACTATCGGCAGCAAAAGCGGAAACGCCAGAGAAGGAAACTGCTGAGAGGCTTGCAATCAAGATCAGTAGCTTTTTCATTTCAGATCCAATTCCGATGTTGAAGTTCAAAGATGACTGTGGGCCTGGGCGCCGGATTTCCCCGTGGTTCCGAACTGGCGTGAACACTCCCGGATATTCGGCCTCCTGGCAAGGCGGTCTGAGGCGATGTGAAATCACCGTACGTCGCGACAGTAAATTTGACCGCAATCTTATTTTAGAGGTCCGCTCGGTTTGCCATTACTGCATCCTCATTCCATTCTAACCCAATGCCTGGCACATCAGGGATATGAAGGAGACTGTCTTTGATTTTGTATGGCTTCTGCAAGATCGGATCGGCCCAGTCCTGCCATTCAAGCCAATGCGCCGTCTCAGTAACCCGCATTACGTGAGCGGCCACTTCCGGATAGAGATGCGTGGACATCGGCACCCCCGCAGTTCCGGTGATCGCCGCGGATCGAAGCCAGCCAGTGACTCCGCCGATGCGCATGAAATCGGGCATCACATAGTCACACGCCTTGCTCTGGAGCGCCTTGTGGAGGTCACGGGGCCCATAGAAGTTCTCACCGATTTGGATTGGCGTCTTTAGTTCGGCGGCAAGCTGGGTATAGCCGTCGAAATTGTCGTAGACGATTGGCTCCTCAATCCAAGCCAGACCGAAATCGTCAATTGCGTGGCAGCGCTGCAAGGCCTCTCCAAGATTTAAGCCCTGGTTGAAATCGACCATCAGATGCATGTCGTCGCCAACAGCTTTCCGCACCGCTCTTAGGGTTTCCAGGTCGTCCCCCATGCGGTCGCGACCGAGCCGCAGCTTGAGGCCGGTGAATTCGCCTTCATCGCGCAGTTCAATCGCTTCCGCCGCCACTACCTCCGGCTTTTGAAGCCACAGTCCATTGCTGTTGTACGACTTCACCGGGCCGACCGAACCGCCCAACAGAACGCAAAGTGGCATGCCCGCCGCCTTAGCCAGAGCATCCCAGGCCGCCATGTCGAGCCCAGAGACAGCAATCATGGACAAGCCCTGATATCCAACAAAATGAAGAGACTTGCGCGCAAGTTCGTACAATTCGATAGGCGCGACCTTTCGACCTTTGAGCATCTCGCCAAGATCGTGAAGTGCGGGGATCAAATATCGCATGGTTTTTGCGGTGTAGGGCTCGAGATAACTACGTCCGACCACGCCCTCCTCGGTGTAAAGGTCGATCAAAATCAGCGGCCAGTCGGTGATGGTAGCGATGCGAGCGATAACCGGACGTTTCAGCTTGAGCACTACGGGTCGTGCCCTGATGCTTTTGAACGTCAAAGAAGCAGTTTGCATTGCGCCCACCTCCCCACTTCTCGCAACCTTTCAGGATGAGTGGGATGTTGTAAACTCACTCGTCGGTATACTATTGATGAGGGAGCCACATGTGCAGAAACACGGACCAGACCCAGCAACGCATCGTGGATGCGGCTTATGAGTCGTTCTGGCGTTCTGGTTTTCACCGCACAAGCGTCGACAGCATCGCTAAGCGGGCGAATTTGACCAAGCGGACGCTATACTCGCATTTTCGCAGCAAGGACGATCTCCTTGCCGCGGTGCTGCTTCGTTACGGCGAATTGGCCGCGGCGCGGCTCCAGCGCATCGGCGATCGAATGCCCGGTGACCGGAATGGAATGATCGAATCGTTTTTTAGCCAGTTGGCAGGTTGGGCGAGTGCGACACCCCGTTGGTCCGGTTCAGGGTTCACCAGACTTGTGGTCGAGCTTGCCGATTTGCCGGGACATCCGGCTCGTGCCATTGCGCGACGCCACAAGTCGACGACGGAGGCTTGGCTTACCGAGCGGCTTGCAAATGCGAGAGTCACGCGGCCACAGGAACGGGCTCGCGAGCTAATGTTGCTGATGGAGGGCTCTATGGCGCTCATGCTCATCCACGGCGATCGAAGCTACATCGAAGCTGCCTCCCGAGCCGCCAAGCTGCTCGTCAAACAAAAATGATCAACAAGGCGCGATGTCTGAGTTGGGTGGCGGGTTCAACCGATCGCCGCAACACATTCGGCGAATCTCTCAGCCGGCGTCTGATAGAGCAAGGTCTTTCTCGGCCTTTCATTCAACTGCCTTGCGATGACACTGAGCTTGGCCTGACTATGCAAGGATAGGTCAGTGCCACGGGGAAGGTACTGGCGCAGCAATCTGTTGGTGTTTTCGTTGGATCCGCGTTGCCAGGGCGATTGTCCTAGCAGCTGGAAGTAGGATTCGCTGCTTGGTTCTGGCGGCCAATGGATCGGCGCCCGTGGCTCGTCAACGCCGCCAGCAACTCCAGAGAAAAATGCTCTAAATGCGAAGAATCACCTGGACATATTATTTCTTCTAAATTAGAGGAAATAGCACTGTCGTTTTGGCAGTTTTTACATTTTGGAGAGGTATATGCTGGATAAAACGGATGAGAGGGCACCGAAAAATAAGGCCCAAGGAAAAGTCACGAAGCGCGAGAAATTCGTAAAATTGGCCGAAGCGCGGACCAAAACCGCGATTAAAGCTATCCGTACGGTGGCGAAATTAGGCAACAAAAATGCCTATGACTATAGCGCAGAAGACGTGAAACGCATCGCCTCGGCACTTAACCGTGAGGTTGACGCCCTGAAGGCGCGAATGAGCCATTCCGGAGGCAAGGAATCGGTAGAATTCAGCCTGTGATTGTGAGAGCGTCAATGCATATGGGAGGAGTGGTGTAATGAACAATGGCCAGATCCGTGATCTCTGCGTCGCGCTTCTCCATGCCGATACCGAGGAAGGCGTCATCGCGCTGCTGACTGAGGCCGGATATTGGGACGACCCCACCCTTTGGCGCCACTACGGCGACCTTGAAAACAACTGGGGCCAAGGCGGCAACCAGCAGAGTCTTGCGGAGGCCGCTCTCGTCGAGAAGATCGTCAACTCGGTCGACGCTCGCCTCATTAACGAGTGCCTCGAACGGGGCATAGATCCAAAGGATCAGGACAAGGCGCCGAAGACTATTCGCGAGGCGGTCGCGCGGTTCTTCGAGGAGGGCGAAGGAAAGAAGATGGCCACGGGCGGTCTCATCGAGGACTGGGGTAACGAGAAGATCCGGCAGGTCGCCGAAGGGATCACGCTTTGCGGCACCGGCACCCGACCGATCATGAACCTCACGATCACCGACTGCGGCGAAGGCCAAACGCCGCGCAAGATGCCGCTCACCATCATGTCGCTCAGCAAGAGCAACAAGATGTACATCCCCTTCGTACAAGGGCAGTTCAATCAGGGCGGCACCGGCGCGCTGCGTTTCTGCGGCAAGCACAACATGCAGCTCGTCATTAGCCGTCGGAATCCAAAGCTGCTCGGACCCGATCCCGACGACGGCGATGGGAACTGGGGCTTCACCGTCGTCCGCCGCGAGCGGCCCGAGGGTGGCCGCAAGAACTCGATCCTCTCCTACTTGGCGCCGATCGGAGTGGGCGAGGCGCATCCGCAGCGGCGCGGCGAGATCCTGTCGTTCTCGTCCCCAACGATGAAGCTGTATCCGGACAAGGACTCGCCCTATGGCCGTGAAACGACCTACGGCACCGCGATCAAACTCTACGATTACAAATATATCGGCGAGCGCTCTAATATTATCCGCGGCAAGAGCATCCTCAGCCGGCTGGATCTACTGCTGCCGGAGATCGCACTGCCGATCCGGATCTACGAATTCCGCCGCAGCGAAGGCGGCAAGTATCTCGATCCCGGGAGCCGCGAGACTACGCTCAGCGGCCTGCGCCGGCGGCTCGACAACACGAAGAACGTCGAACCGGGCTTTCCGATCGTCATTCCTTTCTCGCCCTCGGGCGAGCAGCTCTACGCTACGATCTACGCTTTTAAGTCAGCCGGCAGCACACTCGACGACGAGGATGAAGAGGAAGCCAAAAAGAAAAAGCTCGGCGGACTTCGCAGCTACCGCAAGCGCGAGGGCGTGCTGTTTGTCCGCAACGGCCAGACCCAGGGCACGCTGCCGAAAGACTTCTTTCGCCGCGACGCCATGAAGATGAAGACGCTCGCCGACGACTTGCTGGTATTCGTCGAGTGCGACAAGATGAGCGACGCGGTGCGCGAGGATTTGTTTATGCCGTCGCGCGACCGTTTGACCGATAATGAGTTCAAAGCCGAGATGGTCGACGTCCTTGAGCAGACGATCCGCAACGACGAGACTCTGCGCCAGCTCCGCAACCAGCGCCAGAAGGAGCTGATGACGGACAAGATGAAGGACGACAAGCCGCTGGCCGACGTCCTGCAGAACCTCATCAAGGCATCGCCGAACCTCACCCAACTGCTGCAGTTCGGCCAGCGCATCACCGCGCCTTTTAACGCCACGCCGAACGCTTCACACGACGAGAAGCCCTTCAAAGGAGAGGTCTACCCGACGTTCTTCAAGCTCAAGGGCGCCACCTACGGCGAGGTCCACAAGCGCGACTGCCCGGTGAACTACCGGATGCGGCTGACGTTCGAGACCGACGCCCGCGACGATTACTTCTCGCGGCGCATCGAGGGTGGCAAGTTCTCGATGGTCTGGACCGACAAGGTTGGCAAGGAACATAACGTCTCGGTCGTGGGCCCGGCGCTCCGAAGCGGTTCCGCGAGCGTCATGGTCACGCTGCCCGACGGCGTCGGGCCCGGCGACGCGCTGGCGATGACGGCCGCTACCAAAGACACGCGCGCAGAGTTCGTCACGAAGCTAGACGTGACGGTCCGGCCGTGGTCGGAGCACCGCAAGGGCGGCGAGACGAAGCGGCGCGACAAGAACCCCAACAAGGAGCCCGGCAAGGACCGCGAGAAGCCGCGCGAGCTTTCGACGCCGAAGATCGACCCCGTCTACCGTGACCGCTGGGAGTCTCTGAAGTTTGACGAGAATAGCGCGATGCGGATGGATATCGAGTATGCAGAGGACGGCTCGGACACCGAGATCCCCGTCTTCCGCGTCAACATGGATAACACGCCGCTGCTGAACGAGATCAAGATGCGGCGGCTCGACGACCAGTCGGCTCGCAACCAGTTCATGTACGGCAACGTGCTAGTCGGCCTGTCTCTGCTACTGCAGGACAAAGACAAGGGCGAGCAGCCGCCAGACACGGCTCAGGTCAAGGTGGAAGAACGGATCGACTCCATGACGCGCGCGCTGGCGCCCTTCATGCTGTCGCTGACTACCCTCGGGCAGGAAGATCTGTCGGACGGCGATCAGGTTGACGGGCTTGAGGCTGCGACTGGCTGACCGCCTTCCGGTGGATCAGCACGACCTCGTTGGAGCCCGGCGTCTCGCCGCGCTGATCGCTGTACCAACGGCGGCCCGGCACGCTGCGCCATAGCCGACCGTCGCGCTCGCCCTTGAGCATCGGCAGGAAGGCCTCGGTCAAGCCGGCCTCCTCCATGGTTTCGAGATAGCGCGGCAATTGCCACTTCGGCTCGGAGAACGCGACCATCTGCACGACGACGGTGCGGGCGTCGGCCATCGCGGCGACGGACGACATCGTCGAGCGGATGTTGTCGTAATACGTCTTGAGTTCGGGATATTTGCGGTCGCCCATCGTGTAGTAGCTGCTGCCGGCACCGTCGAGCTTACTGGCGATCATGAACGGCAGCGCGGTCTCCTTGCGCCCGTCGACCTGCCAGCGGTGATAGAGCACGTGGACTCCCGGGTATGGCGGCGACGTCACAATGAGCTTGGGCGCGCGCCAGCCGGCAACCTTTGGATCATCTTCGAGACCGGCAGCGCTGCGGTTGAGCACGATAACCGCGCACCGGTGCGGCCCGTTGCTCCGGACCGCGGCGCGGAATTCGCGTGCGCCCTCGACCATGCCGCTGGCGGTAGCTTCGAGATGTGCGCGGAAGTCGTCTACGTCGGCCTGCTTGCTGCGGCCGTCGAGCGCCCATTGCGCGGTCCGGAGCACCGCGCAGCGGCCGAAGGCTTCTAGGCGTGGTGTACCCAGGCGGATCGCGGACCAGATGCCCTGCTCGATCGCCTTCCGCAGGCGCCAACGCGACGGGTGGTCGAGATGCTTGTAGTAGCCGCGCTCGGCGTAGTCGGCGAAATGAACGCTCTGGCCGTGGATGTCGATTGAGGAACCGACGCGCTTGACCCAGGCGTCGAGCCGGGTGAGTTCTGCCTCGCTGTAAACCGTCGTCTTCACCTTAGCAACGAACTCCGCGAGTTCGCTGATGTCGACACCAATCGAGTCCCGCCCGGATACGAGCGCTTCGACGAGCGTGGTGCCACCACCGACGTGAGGATCAAGCACTAGATCGCGCCGGCGGGTGAACGTCTCGATCGCCGCGCGCACGAACTGGGGGCTGAAGCGGGCCGGGTATTTGTAGAAGCCATGGGTCAGACCCGTTACCGGCTCACCGTCGCGAGCACCGGCGATCAGCGCCGCCTGCTTCAGGTCGGAAAGTCTCAAATACCGATGCCTACGGGTTCCGATCATGGTTAATGGAATGCAACCGATTTGGTTAAGAGACCGTTAGTGACTCGGCCGGCGCCGACCTCGCAGCGCGCAGGCTTACATGATTTGCCGGCGGCCCCCGCCAAACCATCGCCGATGGTCAATGGTTTGGTGGGCCGGCGGCGAGCCCGGTCAGCGGCTGGCCGAGCGGCAAACGCCTTCCAGGATGTTATCCGAACGGGGCGAACCGTGGGTGTGACTCTCGACTGGTGGAGACGTTTGGAGCTGGTGGCAGCCGTAAACGGACGCCTCCGCCGGCGCCAGATTACCGGACGGTTTCCGGCCCCGCCACCCGTAGCTGGCACCGGTTACCAGCCTGCCGATCAGCTAGGGTCGTCAGAGTTAGTCACAGGTCGTTCTCCCCGCACCGACGCCCAAAAATGTTTCGCATAGACGCTATACACTTCACCTGTCTCCAGCGGATCGTAGGCCATCGCGCTGACGACGCTGAGTAGACCCGAAACGATCTTCGCGTTGTCCTGGTAGAACACCTCGATGACATCATCGATAGAATCTGCCTGCGTAAATACGCGAGCTTTAACCTGCGTGTGTGCGAGGCACTGGTTACGCAGAGCGCGGAGCTTTTCCAGCGCCGCCGCCTTCGCGCCGGCGCTGCCGTACGTATCTACAAGGGCGGCGATAGCGGCCACCTTCGCCGTCAGCGTTCGCCTGACCTCATCTTCAGCACCGCTGATGCCGAGGCGTGAGACCAGATCAAAGACCAAGGCATCCATTACCGCGCCTTCGTTCAACGTTTTCGTCATCAACGGAATGCCGATGGCCCGGGCGTCACGATCCCAAAGTCGCATGAGGGCAAGCACCATTTCTCGACGCAGCGCCACGCGGACCACGTTGAAAGCTTGGGTCGCATAGGATTTGCCGAGGCGTTGATGCAGCCCCGCATCATTCGTTGTGGGCTTCCAAACCTCGTGCAGCGTGATCGCCATGTCGAATACATCCTGCGCGGCCTTCACGTGCTCGCGCAATTTCACGATTGCGGGATCATCGATGTTCATCGCACTTCCATTCTGCGCTACTGCCCGTAATTGCGTTTGTATGCTCTCGCTTTGGTGCTCGATACGACGCATGACCCTTTGCATAATCTGCAGGTATCGCCGACCCAACCCGTCGTACCCTTACCGTTGCAGCGAGGGCATTCGACCTCATCAATGTCGTCGGGATCATAAGCGCTGGAGCGGGCTCGGCTCACGAAGCAGGATCCCTTGCAATACGCGCAATAGTCACCGACTAGGCCCGTCGTGCCCTGTCCGTTGCAGCGCGGACACTCGACTTCATCGAGATCCTTGGGATCGTAGCTGTCGTGCTTTTCTTGACTGACGACACAAGATCCTTTGCAAAAGGCGCAGAAGTCACCCACAAGGCCAGTGGTGCCATTGCCGTCGCAGCGCGGGCAATCGACCTCATCGATTTCGTCGGGCTCGTAGGCCTCAGCCTTGGCGTGGGAAACGACGCATGAGCCACGGCAGTAGGCGCAAAGATCAGACACCAGGCCCGTGGTGCCGCGGCCGTGGCACCGTGGGCATTCGACTTCATCAATGTCATCGGGATCGTAAGCGTCCCGCTTCCTATGGCTCACAAAGCACGAGCCTCGACAAAATCGGCAGAAGTCACCGGCCATGCCCGTCAGTCCTTGCCCGTGACAATGCGGGCATTCGACCTCATCGATTTCGACCAGAAATTCCTCTACTTCTGAAACCAACGCCTTCCCTTTGGCGCGAACCGTTTTCTCGCTCTGCTTCGCTGGCATCGCGGCCGCAATGGCCGCTAGTTTCGGCGCTATTTTCACCAACGCTTTTTCCGGCTTGGTGGTCAGCTTGTCGGCCTTTGCTTCGGCCTCAGCCGCCTTGGTCAGATCCGGTACCGCGGCCAAGAGGCTAGCCAATTCCGAGAGATGAATGGCTTTGAAGTTTTCGGTTTCTGCCGACGCGATGCAGTTTTCCAGCGTGCGGACGAAACCAATCAGGGAGACGAGCGATTTCGTGGCTAGCGCCTCATATTTCATGACGCGGCGGCGTGCATTTTGCTTCAGGCGCTTTGCGGCTCTGA